>JAVWAV010000001.1:0-91890 GCA_036649855.1 Bacilli bacterium
ATTGCTTTATTAAACTTGTTATTTTAACAAGTTTTTTTATTTTTTAAGATAATTTGGTATCGTAAATATGGTATAATAAATGTGCTTTTTAAGTGAAAGGATAATAAGTAATGAACAAAAAAGAATTGATTATAAAGAAAACAAATAAAGAAATAGCTGGATATATATTACTTATTATTGCTCCTATTTTATCGCTTGTTTCATTATTCTTACCAGTATTTACAATTGCAAGTGGAGATAAAACGGTCTATTTTTATTCTATTATGAATTTATATGCTAATGAAACAATGAGGTTATTTGGTACAACATTTATTGTTCTTAATTGTTTACTAGTTCCGCTTCTTATTTTAAGTATTGTTTTATTTATTACCTCATCTAAATTATACGCAAAATATATATCCTTAATTATTACTATTATTATCTTAGCAATTACAGTCTTTATTGCTTTTGCAGTTAATTTTACTATATATGGAAGTATTGCTACAATATCCCTTATCCTAGTTTCTCTTTCATTTATTATCTTTTATCTAAAAGACAATAAAGCAATGACGGAAAAGGAAGAAAAAGACGAAGAAATTGATACTAAATCATTGTAAATATTAGAGTTTTGGTTTAAAATTTTTAAAGAAATAACAGAAAAAAGGCAGGTGATTAGTATGGACTCGGCGCGAAATAACAATCTTATATTTGTAGTGTCAATACTAATCACCTTTAAGGATTAATAATTAATATTAAGACACTATTTTTACTTATCTAATTAATAAAGGAGAATAAAAATATGTTGCTAAGAGTATATAAAGAAGAAAAAGGAACGGTTGTTTCAACGAAAAAAGATCCAACTAAAGCTTTAACTTTTAAATCTAATTCATGGATTGATGTTGTAGATCCAGATTTAGCTTTACTTAAAAAAATAGCTAAAAGAACGGCTTTACCACTTGATTTTTTAAGTGTGGCATTAGATCTTGAAGAAAGTGGTAGAATTGACGTTGAAGAAGATAGTACTTTAATTGTTTTAGATTCTCCTTTTGAATCAATTAAAGAAGATAAGAAACATGCAAAGATTAATATATATAACACTATTCCATTCGTGATTGTTTATAACGATAAATATATTGTTACCCTTCGTAAATACGATACTGGGCTAGTTGATAGTGTGCTAAATAAATACCGTGTTTTAGAACCTCATAAACATGCTAGATTTACCTTATCAATTTTCTTTTGTTTAGCTCAACAGTTTATTTCCTATTTAAAACGAATTGACTTTCAAAGTAAAGAAATAGAGATGAAATTACATAGTTCGATGAAGAATAAAGAACTATTTGATCTGATGTCACTTAATAAAGAATTAGTTTATTTTAGTACGGCATTAAATAGTAATGCTGTTGTTTCGGAACGACTTAAACGTCTTCCACTATATAAGATGTTTGAAGAAGATACCGATTTAATTGAAGACGTTCAAGTCGAATTTAATCAAGCATCTGAGATGTGTTCTATTTATCGCGATATTTTAGCTGGAATGATGGATGCTTTTGCTTCAATTATTTCTAATAATCTTAATATTGTAATGAAAGTTTTAGCTATTGTGACGATTGTTTTATCTATTCCAACGATTGTAGCCTCATTTTATGGAATGAATGTGAAAGATATTCCACTTGCTGAATCTAATAATGGATTTTGGATTATTGTTGGGGTTAGTGCAGGGCTGGCAATCATTGGTGCATTGGTTTTATTAATCCTTGGAAAGTTAAGAAAAAAATAAGATTATTTAATACATTTTTTCCTTTGCGTGGTATAATATTAACAAACATTAATAGGAGAAAAAAATGAAAGACAAAATCATATTTTGTAGTGCTCTAGTTGGGCTGTTGACAGTTTCAAGTTTTCTTGGAAGTTGTGGAGAAAATCCTTCTCCATCTAGTAAACCAACTACTACACCGGTAATATCGTCTGATTTACCAACAACATTGCCTGATATAGCAGGTGATAAAGTAGCAGTTCACTATTTTAGAGAAGATAATAAATATAAAGAATGGGACGTTTGGTTTTGGCAGGAAGGCAATGTTGATTTTCCTGGTGGTGGAATGAAATTTAACTACATCAACGAATATGGAGCAGCTGCTATTTTTGCGGCTGGTAGTCTTGATGTTAAAAAAGATATTGGATTTATTATTCGTAAAGGTGGATCTAGTTGGGCTGAAAAAGATACCTCAGCTGATCGATTCTTTACGCTTTCATCCTTAAAAAAAGATGCAAACGGCATATATAACATATATTGCGTAAGCGAAGACGAAACAGTTTATTCAAGTGGAGAATCTTCTCGCGGTGGAAAAGTATTAGCTGCAGAATTTACTTCATTTACGAAAATCAATTTTCAAACTAATGTACTAATTAATAAAGTAAATTTATTTAAAAACGACGAAACAACAGCATTACTTAGTGCTCCAATTACTTCAACCATTAAAAACTTTAATGTTGAATTTGAGAGAATTTTAGCAAGTTTTAAAGTTGAATTAGGAAATAACTATTATATCAGCGTTAATTTTGTCAAAGCTGATGCTTTAGGAATTACAATTAGTGAAAGAAAAAGAGTTTCTATTACAAGATTATACAATACTACTGAATTTAGTAGCTTATATAATTATGATGGTGAATTAGGTGCAATTTATAGTACTGCTTCAACAACATTTAAAGTCTGGTCACCTTTTTCAGCCGCATTAAAATTAAATGTTTATGAAAGTGGTACACCAAAAGCAATTTCTGAATCACTTGGAAATGATACTAAAACTACCTATGATATGACTGGTGGCACACCAAACGAAAAAGGTTTATGGAGCTATAAAGTAGATGGCGATCTTCATGGAAAATATTATACATTTACTGTTATTAACCATTTAGGAACTCATGAAATCACTGATCCGTACGCAGTTTCTGCTGGAATCAACGGAATAAGAGGCATGATTTTAGATTTAAATAAGACCAATCCTATCGGCTGGTCTGAATTTAAATCTCCAAGTATTAAAAATACCCAAACGGTTATTTATGAAACACATGTTGCTGATGTTACTTCTTCGTCCTCATGGGGTGGAAGCAAAGATAATAGTAAGAAATATTTAGGTTTAATCGAAAAAAATACAGTGTTTACAGACAAGGACAAAGTTGCGCATCCAACAGGATTTGATCATATTATAAAATTAGGAATTAATGCATTACATTTACTTCCAATTTTTGATCAAGATAACGATGAAACTAATCCAAGTTATAACTGGGGATATAATCCACTTAACTATAATGTTCTTGAAGGATCATATAGTTCTGATCCATATGATGGTGCTAAACGTGTTAATGAAATGAAACAAGTTGTTATGGCATATGGCACACTTGGCGTAAAAATTATTATGGACGTTGTTTATAATCACGTTGCTAACCTTGAAACAAGTAACTTTAATTACTTATTACCTGGTTATTACTTTAGATATAATGGTGCTAATCCATCAAACGGAAGTGGATGTGGAAATGAAACTGCTAGTGAAAACTATATGTTTAGAAAATTCATGTGTGATAGTACAAAATTCCTTGCTACAACTTATAAATTAGGTGGATTTAGATTTGACTTAATGGGACTTCATGATGTTGAAACCATGAATCAAGTTAGAGCAAATCTTAATAGTTATGATCCATTAATTACAGTATATGGCGAACCTTGGACGGGTGGATCAAGTCCATTACCAGGAAGCGATAAAGCTGATTCAGCTAATATTTATAAACTTAATGACATTGCTGCTTTCTCTGATTCCTTTAGAAATGCTGTAAAAGGAACAAATGGTGCAAAAGATGTTGGTTGGGTTAATAAAGACGGTGGAGATCCTAGCCAATATAGTGCTATTGTCGATGGTATTAAAGGAAAAGGTAAAACTTCAAATCCTCAACAAACAATCAACTATGTCTCATGTCACGATAATAACTCGCTTTATGATAAATTAGTTCTTTCAACAGAAGGCGAAACTACTCCTCCAACCGAAGAAGAATTAGTTAAAATGGATATTCTTGCAGCTGGATTAACTTTTTCAACTCAAGGTATGACATTTATGCAAGGTGGAGAAGAACTTGGTCGTGAAAAGCTTGATGAAACAGGAAAAAGAGTCGAAAATTCCTATAATTCATCATATAAGACAAACGAAATCAATTACGCTCATTTAGGTAATCCACAATTTAATAAATTATTTGAATTCTATAAATCATATATTTCAACTAAAATACAAATGGGTATCTTAAATCTTGATACTGCAGATGAAATTAGCAAAAATTTAACAATGATTGAAACATCAAGTAAAAATGTAATTGCATTTAAATACAATCTACCAGAGTCCCTTCATTTAGAAGAATCAGGAGTAATCTTTGTTTTTGCTAATCGAGGTGCAAAAGACGTTGAAATTCCTTTAACAAATGGAATATTTAATGTCGTATCTGATTCAAATAACCTTACTCCTCTAGTCGATCCTCTCCTTATTACCAGTTTAAAAGTAACAGGACTTAGATCGATGATTATTAGTGTTACTCCATCCGTATAAAATTAGATAAAAAAACAAATTCCATTTCGGTGGAATTTGTTTTTATTTCTTTAATATTCTTTATATTTTAGTATAATAAATACATGAGCAAATTCTTTAATTCAATTAAAAATTATTTTCTGCAGTTAAAAGGAAAAATAAAGATTCTTTCCGGAAAAACCGTGGTTTTATTGCGCGTAGTTGAATCAAATTGTTCTTCAATTTGGTCTCAACTACTTAATAAATATAGTTATCTTTTATTAGGTATTCTTTTTATTGGAATTGCTATTATTATAAGAATGGCTTTAGTTCCGTTTGTTTCATGGGACCTATATTCATTTATCTTTGGATGGTTAAGAGATTTTAGAAGTTATGGATTTTCTTATTTAGGTAATTATGGAGGAGATTATCCTCCTGCTTATATGATTATTTTATATTTAATTTCGCTTCTTGAACCAGGATTTAACCTCATTGGTTATGGAAGAACTCCATTAGCTGCACCTATTAATCAAATATTTGCTATTAAATTTGTTTCTACGATATTTGACGTTATTATGGCTGTTGCCATATTCTTTATCATTAAAAAAGTATCGAAAAATAATACTTTATTAGCTTTTATTGGATTTACAATTGCTTTATTTTTACCAACATCTATTTTAATTACCGGTTTTTGGGGACAAGTTGATAGCAGTTATGTTTCGCTTTGTTTAGTAGCTATTGCATTTATGCTTTATAAGAAAAACCGGTTAGGATTTTTATTTTATGGGTTCGCGTTAGCCTTTAAGCTGCAAGCGATATTTTTCTTACCAGTGATTGGAGTATTGTGGCTTAATAAAGAAGTTAAACTTCGTTATTTGGTCTTTACTTTTGCTGCTATGTTATTAACTTTCTTACCGTCATATATTGCTGGCGGGCGATTTGATTTTCCGTTTTTAAAATATGTAAATTTAACAAAAGAATATGGTGATCCAAATTATAATTCTGGATCGATATTTGCCTTTCTCCAAGATATTAGTGCTAACCCTGATAATACAAAAAACAATAACTCTATTATTACTTATGCAGGATTATTCTTTGGGTTTAGCGTGATCTTATTTACGATGTTTGTTATTTACAAGAAAAATATTAAGATGACTAATCGCAATTTTATTACTATTTCGGCATTATTTTCAATTCTTGTTCCTTATGTTTTACCTTGTATGCATGAACGATATTTCTTTTTCGCGGATTTAATGATTCTTGTTTATTCTGTCCTTAATTTTAAAAGGTTTTATCTTGTTATTTTATCGCAACTTGCGACATCAATTACTTTAAATATTTATCTTTTTGGTATCTATCCGATACCAAATCTAGGAGGAGCAAATACCAAGATTTCTGCCCTTCTTAATTTAGTTATTATATGTTTCTTGGTAGCAGATTTATCAAAAGCTGAGAAAAAAGAAGAACAAATCATTGAAGTTCAAACGCTTGATATAAAAGAGGTATAAATATGAATATATTAAATAGATTTTTAGCATATGTTGCTATTGACACACAATCAGCTGAAGAAAGTAAAACCGTTCCATCAACTTTAAAGCAACTTGATCTTGCAAAAGTTCTGGCTATAGAATTAAAAGCTTATGGTTTAGTTGATGTAATTTTATCTTCATCTGGTATTCTTTATGGAACATTAAAAGGAGATGAAACCATTACTCCAATTGGTTTTATTTCTCACCTCGACACTTCTCCTGAAGCAAGTGGAAAAGATGTTAAACCACGCATTATTAACAATTATCAAGGTAATGAAATTGCCTTAAATGAAACAACCATTATGTCTCCTATTAATTTTCCATCTCTTAAACGCCATATTGGTAAAACATTAATCGTAACTGATGGCAAAACACTTTTAGGAGCTGATGATAAAGCTGGAATTGCTGAAATAGTGGAAATGCTTTCTTATTTTTCTAAAAATCCACAAGTAAAACATGGAAATATCTATGTTGCTTTTACTCCTGATGAAGAAATTGGTGGTGGAGTTAGCGATTTTGATTTTACAATCTTTAAAGCAAAATTTGCTTATACAGTAGATGGCGGAGAAATTGAAGGTTTATCCTATGAAAACTTTAATGCTGCTAGCGCAATTGTTAAAATTACTGGAGTTTCTGTACATCCAGGAGATGCCAAAAATAAGATGATTAATAGCATCTCACTTGCTGAAAAGTTTGATTCTTTACTAGGAGAAGTTAAACGTCCTGAAAATACTGAAGGATATGAAGGCTTTAACCATTTAATTTCACTTAATGGCACAACCGCTTATACTGAAATGGAATATATTATTAGAAACCATGATTTATCAAAACTAAATGAACAAAGAAAATCATTTGTTGAAGCAGCAAAATATCTTAATAAATGTTATGAAAAAGAATTAATTGAAGTAATTATTAAAGATAGTTACTATAATATGCGCAATTTAATCGAAAAAGATATGTCATCGGTTAATCTTGCGATCGATTCGATGAAATCTATGGGCATTGATCCTGTTATTAGTCCAATTAGAGGTGGAACTGATGGAGCAAAATTAACTAGAATGGGAATGAATACTCCAAATCTTGGAACCGGCGGATATAATTATCATGGAATATATGAATATGCTTGTTTAGAAGAAATGGAAGCAGCTGCAAGTTTGATTATTGAAATTTGTAAAAAAGCAAAATAAAGGCAACTTATAAAGTTGCCTTTTCTTTTGAAGTAATGTTAATATCTGCAAGGAATAATCTTCCATAAACAAATGTTAATATTTTATATTGGCTTCTTTGAAAAAAGAAGATATCCGCTGCGGTCCAAACAAAGAAACAAGAAACAATAGACATGAGTTCTGTAATAAATCCATCTGATAATTTTGTTGTTATTAAAATAATATAAAGTGATAACATAATAATTCCAATAACTAGGACAAAAAATGAAACAAGACGATTTAATTTTTCTATTTTTCTATTTGTTCCGGCACGTAATAAAAAGGCTTTTTTAAATCCGGCTTCAGCTGCTTCTTTATCTTTTTCGTCAAAACTATTTTTAACTTCAATATCAATTGAAATAGGGATGCCTTTTTTAATAAAAGTCATTCTTTTATTAATAAATTCGATTACATCATCATCAATTTCATCGTTTGCATAGGGAGAAAATAGCTCATCAATTGTATCAACTTTTAGTCCTATATGAGCTTTTAAGTCATCTTTAATGAGGTAATTATCGAGTAAATCCGCTATTTTCTCATTTTTATAAAAGAGCTTAATTTCTTTACGTAAAAGCTTTTTTCTTTCATTGATATCTTTTTTAAGTGTAGATTTTTCCATATATGTCTCCTATTAAAAAAAGACAAAGTTATTTTACAACTTTGTCTCTAAAAACTTGTTCTTGGCGTTCTAAATCCCAATTATCTTTGTCGACAACACTAACGGTGCCGTCTGGATAATCGCTGAGGATTGTCGTATCGATTGAACGATAATATATAATTTGATTTATAACTTCTTTAGTAAACATTTCTCCAGGAACGATAAGTGGTATTCCAGGTGGATAAACCATAATCATTTCTTTTGAAATTTCATTTTCTGCATCTTCAATTTTTACTCTTTTAAGTGGAGCATGGAATGCACTACGTGGACGAACTGCTAGTTCAGGAAAAGACTTTAAATAACGTCTATTAGCGTAAACCATAGTTTCATCATAATAATTAGTAGAGATTTCTTTTAAAGCATCAATAAGTTTATCAATATCTTTTTGAACAGTGCCGATTGAGATTATAAGAAGAAGAACATAAGTTTCGGCAAGCTCTATTTGGACGTGATATTTATCTTTTAGTAATTTATAAATTTCAAATCCTGATAAATTAACTTTATCAATTTCAATGACGACCTTGCATAAATCATAATCAAATGCTCCATTAAGAAGAAAATGTTCTTTTGCACGGACATTAAAGCCATTTATTCCGCTTATTTCTTTTGCGGCATATTCACTTATTTTTATTGCGCGATCTAGTTTTTCTTTACCATGAAAAACTAGAAATTTTCTTGCAGCATCAAGACTTGATAAAAGAATGCTTGATGGTGAAGTAGTAGTAAGCATATTGTATGTTTTACTAACGTCGTAAGGAGAAACTCTATCAGTACCAATTAGTAAAACTGATGATTGAGTTAATGATCCACCTGTTTTATGAAAAGATAAAGTAGACATATCAGCTCCTGCTTTCATAGCTGAAATAGGAAGTTGTTTATTAAAATAAAAGTGTGATCCGTGAGCTTCATCAGCAAGAACAAGTAATCCTTTTTTATGAGCATAAGCAACTAAATGCTTAAGATCAGTTGTTGCTCCAAAATATGTTGGATTAATCACAAATATTGCCTTAGCATCTGGATTTAGATCAATAGCTTTTTTCCGTTCAGCTAATGTTGGTTGATTAACTATTTCTGTGTTTCTATCTATTTGTGGCATAACAAATACTGGTACACCACCTGATAATATTAGTGCGTTTATAACGGATTTATGGACGTTTCTTGGTAAGATAATTTTTTCGTTTGCTTTAATTGCAGTCATAACCATTATTAAATTACCAACAGTTGAACCATTTACTAAAAAACGGGAATATTTAGCGCCTAATGCATCGGCCATTAATTCTTGAGCTTCTTTAATTACTCCAGTTGGATTCATTATATTATCAAGACCACGTGGACAGTTTACATCTCCACGAAATATTTTATGAGAATATATTTTATCAATATCAGTTTTAATTTCACCTTGATGATGTCCAGGAACATCAAAAACAGTATTGTTTTCGGCAATATAAGATTTTAATGCTGACACATACGGTGTCTTTTTTTGAAGTTCTCTATTCATTTGATTTTAAATGTTTTTTAACATAGATATATTAGTTCATTTTAATTAAAGATAAAACAATTATTTTATTTATTTTTACTATAAAAATTTATCGTATAAGTTGAACAATTTTTATGCTAATATATTGAAGAAATAAATATATGAAAATAGTTGTTATAAGTGACGCGCACGGCGATAAGCGCGAGATTGAAAAAGTCTATTTAAAGGAACAAAATTGTGATTTATTTTTAGATTGCGGAGACTCGCAATTAACGCCGGAAGAAATCACGCCTTTTATTAGTGTAAAAGGCAATTGTGATTTCTTCGATTTCCCAACAAAACGTGACATAAAAACATCGTTTGGAAATATTTATATAACTCATAAAAGTCCGATGAATTTTAGTAGTAAAGTAAATGATTATTTATTTATATTAAGTGGACATACCCATGTAGCTAGTATTAAAAAAATAGATAATACTTATCTTATTAATCCAGGAAGTTTAACACATCCACGTGATAATGAACTAGGAAGTTATGTTATTATAGATATAAATGATAGCAATAAAGAAATAAATATTTGTGTTAAAAGAGAAGTGCTTTAAATTAATCGAGTTTTATGCAAAATGTATCAAATAAACGTATAAAATCTATTGCTAATTAGGTTATATTCTATATAATATATATAGGATTTATCCTTAATTATACTCTTAAACGAGTGGCTGCTAGCCACTCTTTGTTTTTAAAGGAGGCTTTGATGGCAGATATAAACAAAATAGAAGAGCTACTAACTACTAAATTAAGTGAGATCGAATATAGGCTATATTCGATGAAACTTCAAAACGAAAAAGATGGAATGTATTTACATATTATTGTAGATAGAGATGAACCAATATCACTTTCTGATATAGTTCTTGTTTCAAACTTAATTAATGAAGTTCTTGATACTAGTACGTTGCTTGATATTAAATATACGCTTGATATTTCCTCGCTAGGAGCGGAAAAGCCGATTGAGATTAAGTCTATTAGTAAATATATTGGAAAATACATCAACATTCATTTGTTAGATGCATATAAAGGAATAAATTGTATTGAAGGGACGCTAGAAGCTGTTGAAAATGATAAATTAACTATTTCATTTATGAATAAAACAAGAAAAGTTAATTTAGATATTGCACTTAGCAATATTGATAAAGCACATTTAGCTGTTAAATTATAAGGGAGTTAAAAAAATGGGAAGAAAGAAAATCGAAAAAATTAATTTTACAGATGCAATTGAAGCATTTGAACAAGAAAAAAACATTTCAAAAGAATACATTGCAGAATGCCTTGAAGGCGCTGTTAAAAAAGCTTATATTAAGACTTTTTTAAACATGGGTGATGATGCAATTGTGAGAGTAACTATTTTACCTGATGGTACATTTAAAATATTTGAAGGCAAAAATGTCGTCGAAGAAGTCCAAGATGATTATCTTGAAATTGGAATCGATGATGATGTCGTTAAATTAAATGATTTAAAGGTTGGAGATCTTTACGAAAGTGAAGTTGATTATGATATTATTGCCAATTCTGAAAATTTTGCAAAATTTATTAAATCAGTAATGACAAGTTTTCACACCAAAATTAATGATGCAGAAAAAGCTGCTTTACTTGAATTATTTAAAGACAAAATTGGAGAATTAATCACTGGTACTATTGATCAAGCTAATAGAATTACTAACGATTACATGATAAATATTGGAAAGACAACTGTTCCATTAACTAATAAAGATATTATTGGAAACGAAAGATTCCAAGTAGGTGATGAAGTAAGTGTCTATGTAGTTGATGTTGCTGATACACCAAAAGGACCACAAATCCACGTTTCAAGAAGCGATAAAGGCTTCTTAAGAAGATTATTTGAGCTTAACATTCATGAAATTTATGACGGAACTGTCTTAATTTCTGATATCGCACGTGAAGCTGGAGAAAGAAGCAAAATTGCTGTCTATTCTAACGATCCAAACGTCGATGCATGTGGAGCATGCATCGGAATGAACGGTCAACGTATTCAAGTAATTACACAACAATTAGGCAATAAAATTAAAGACAAAGAAAAAATTGATGTTGTGCTTTATAGCAAAAACATTCCTTTATTTGTAAAAGAAGCATTAGTACCTGCTCAAGTAATTGGAGTAGCAATGGATCCTGAAGGAAAAACTTGCACTGCAATTGTTAAAAATGGTGATTTAAGTCTTGCAATTGGTAAAGGCGGAATTAACGTTAGATTAGCTGGCAAACTTGTTGGAATTAGAATTGATATTAAAGAACAAGATGCTGCTTTAAAAGAACATATTTCCTATAAAACAATTGAAGAAATTAAAAATGCTGAAAATGGAGCTAAATTGGTTGTTGAAGATGACAACATTATGCCTTTAACAGCTGAAGAAGAAGCATTACTTGATGAAACTGATGATATCGAAATGTCAATTACGGAAAACGCAATTAAAGAAGAAGAAAATGCAACAGATACAACAACACCAGAAGAAGTAATTATTGAAGAAGTTAAAGCTCCAGTAGTTGAAGAAAAAATTGCTGTTGAAGTTAAAACTTCTTACGAAGATCTTCTAAAAGCACTTGAGGCAGAAAAAAAGGAACAAGCAGTTGAACCTTTCAAGAAATATGAAAGAAAGCCATACAAGAAGCCAGAAGAAAAAAGAGTTGAAGAAGTAAAAGACGAAAATAAAAAGCCAGTTCAAGGAATGGCAATTTATACTGAAGAAGAATTAGCCGCTTTGGAAAAAGAAGAAGTTGTATCTAGTGATGAAACACCAGATTACAGCGACTATGATGACGACCAATTCTACGATGAACACTAATATATAGGAGTCTAATTATGAAAAAGGAAATTATGAGAACATGTATTGTCAGTCACGAAATAAAAGATCGTAATTTTCTTTTCCGTGTAGTTCTTACCCCTAGTAACGAAGTTGTTCTAGATAAGACATATAAAGCTAATGGACGTGGAGCTTATATTTCTAAAGATAAAGATTTAATATTAAAAGGAAAAAAGAATAAAGTACTTAATCGAGCATTAAAAACCGATGTATCTGCGGATATTTACGATTTATTACTTGAAAATTTATGAACAAAACAAAGATTAATACGCTTATTCAATTCGCAATACGTTCTAAAGGCATTTGTTTTAAACAGACGCTTGGATTCAATGTTTATAAAAGAAGAGTATTTCTAATAGTTGTTGCTAGTGACATTTCTCAAAATAGTAGAGATGACATTGACAGCATCAGGAAGAATATTCCCTGCATCACATTATATTCTAAAGTCGAACTTGGTGAACTATTTTCAAAAGCTGAAGTATCAGGGTTTGGAATTATGAACGTCAATATCGCTAGAGAAATTAATAAATTAGTAAAGGAGGAAGAGTAGATATGGCAAAAAAGAAAAAAGTATATAGAAGTAAAAGTAGTGGTAGAACAAACAACGTTACTGTTAACGATGTTAAAAAGAAACCAGCTCCAGCTGTTAAAAGCAAAGTAGAAAATGGGGTATTTACTTATACAGGAACTTTAACAGTCGGCGAATTAGCTACGAAAATTAATATTTTGCCTAGTGAAATTATTAAGAAGTATTTTCTTAAGAATATTTTACTTACGATTAATACTGTTCTATCCGATGATTTAGTTGGAGAAATTTGCTTAGAAAACGGTTATGATTTTGCAAAACACGAAGAAACAACATTTGATGATATTATGAATGATAATATCGCTGAAGATCCAAAGCTTTTAAGTGAAAGAGCTCCAGTTGTTACCATCATGGGTCACGTTGACCATGGTAAAACTACCTTAATTGATGCTATTAGAAGCAGTAAATTAGTTGATGGAGAAGTAGGCGGAATAAGCCAAGCAATTGGTGCATATCAAAAGACAATCGAAGGCAAAAAGATCACATTTATCGATACTCCAGGGCACGAAGCATTTACTGCTATGAGAGCTCGCGGAGCAGGAGTTACAGATATTGTTGTATTAGTTGTTGCTGCAGATGATGGCGTCATGCCTCAAACTGTTGAAGCAATTGATCACGCAAAAGCCGCAGGAGTACCAGTTATTGTTGCAATAAATAAAATTGATAAACCAGGCGCAAATGCTGAAAGAGTAAAAAGTGAATTAATGGAATATAACATTATTCCAGAACAATTTGGTGGTAGTAATATATTTTGTGAAATCAGTGCTAGAAATGGAACTGGTGTTAAAGAATTATTAGAAAACATTATTCTTGAATCTGAGATTCTTGAATTAAAAGCTAATCCAAATCGTTTTGCACTTGGAACTGTTCTTGAAGCTAAACTTGACAAAGGTGAAGGTCCAAAAGCATCATTACTTGTTCAAAATGGCACACTTAAAGTAGGAGACTACTTAGTTTGTGGAACGACTTTTGGTCGTATTAGAAGAATGACTGATGATCATAACTCAATTGTTAAAGAAGCAGGACCAAGTATGCCTGTTTCAGTTATTGGATTAGATGAAGTACCTTTAGCTGGCGATAGATTTATTGCTTTAAATGATGAAAAGATAGCAAAAGGACTTGCAACAAGTCGTAAAACAAAGAAAGAATTAGCTGATCGTAAATCTAGCAACGTTTCAAGTGTTGATGAATTATTTGAAAAAGTTGCTGATGATGAAATTAAGCAAATTAATATTATTGTAAAAGCTGATTCAACAGGAAGTGCAGAAGCAATTAAAGCATCTCTTGAAAAGATTTTTAATGAAGATGCTCGTATAAATATTATAAGAGCAACGGCTGGTGCAATTACTGAAAGCGATGTTTTACTTGCTTCTGCATCAAACGCAATCATTTACGGATTTAATGTAAGACCTGATTCTGTTGTAAGAGCAAAAGCAACTGAAGAAAAAGTTTCTATTAAATTGCATCGTATCATTTATGCATTAATTGAAGAACTTGAAGGACTTTTAAAAGGATATAAAAAAGTTGAAATTGTTGAAGAATACCAAGGTCAAGCAGAAGTAAGACAAGTATTTAAAGCAAGTAAAATTGGCACTGTTGCTGGATCTTACGTTGTTGACGGTTTAATTACTAGTACATCATTATTAAGAATATTAAGAAATGGTATTATTGTATATGAAGGCAAAATCGGTGGACTTAAACGTTTCAAAGATGATGTAAAAGACGTAAAAACCGGATTTGAATGTGGAATTTCACTTGATAATTTCAATGATGTTCACGAAGGCGACATAATTGAAGCCTATATCATGTCTGAAAAGAAGGATTAATTATGGCAGATAAAGCAAAACGAATTGGAATGCTAATTAGAAAAAATATCTCTGATATTCTTCAATTTGAAGTTAAAAACGATAATATTGGTTTCGTAACTGTAACTGATTGTCGTGTTAGTAAAGAAAATATGTATGCAAGAATTTATGTTTCATTCTTAGGTGCTAAGAATCCACAAAATAATCTTGCAGCTTTAAACAAAATTAAAGGTTTTATTAGAACATCTTTAAGCAAAAAACTAGATATATGGAAAGTTCCTGAAATAGAGTTTGTTTATGATGATTCAATTGATCGTGTAATGAAATTAGAAGAATCACTACATAAAGAAAAAGCTAGTTTAGACAAATTAAAAAGCGAGAATGAATCGAAAGATTAATTCTCGCTTTTCTTATTTAAGACATCACTTAATTTATTAGTGCAATTTAATATGTAAAAATTATTTGATTTAATATAATTTTTCTTAAAATAAGGATGCGTTAATTTTGTTTTAATTATGCAGGGATTATATTTAGCAAATATTTGTTTTTCGATGTGAAGCATAATTGAATCAAGTGATTCTTTTTCGCATTCTTTATTTTCAAAATGTAATGAATTAATCGTAATAATGTTATTTATTTCAATATATGAATATGTTCCAATTATTTTGTCTTTTTTATAAATTAGAAACTTTATTTCGTTTAAATCAAATGATTTTTTGAGTAGAAAATCATGTTTAAATAAAAAACTATAATATAAGTTAGCATCAACTGTATCACTTATTTGTTTTGTATGAAATGGTGTTCCTTCAAGATGATTATTTATTTTATTTGTCCAAATATCTAAACATTCGTTATTCGAAAGCATTGTTAAGAAATTTGCTTCAGCAGTTGGGAATTTAATATATAATTCATTTAAATATGTTTTAATTTCTTCACGTTCGGTATGTTTATCTGCAGGACAAGATGAAGGTATATAAACAATGTTTTCAGATTTGCATGCTGCAACAATAAGTTTTTCATCAACTAAAATAAAAGGACGAATAAAAGTAATATTATCTCTTTCAAGGTTCATTTTTGGAGCAAAAGTGGCGATTCTGCCACCATATATTTCGTTTAGAAATAAAGTCTCAACAGCATCAGTTGAATGATGAGCAAATGCTACTTTGTTGCATTTATGGGCTTTTGCTGCTTTATTAATACATGCTTTTTTCATTTTTGAACAAATAGAGCATGGAAGATGTGCTTTGTCATTTTGATTTGCAACTAGAATTGGATAAACAGTACTTGCATCATAAACGATAAGTTCGTATCCAAGGTTTTTGATATATTTTTCAATTAGAGCAATATTAAATTTAGGAAAACCAAGATTTAAAATGATAGGAACAATAGTAAATTTTGTATGTTTAAATTTTGAATATAAATGTAAAGCATAAAAAAGACACATTGAATCTTTGCCACCAGATATGCCAACAGCAATTTTATCATTTGGTTCAATTAAATTATATTTTGCATCTGCAATGCGCATTCCAGCCAAGATTGTTTTAATTTCGTTCATATTTTATTAACTTCTATATTATAATATAAACATGATTAAAGATGGTATTCTTTTAATAAATAAACCTATTGATTTTACTTCAAGAGACGTAGTTAACGTAATAGGAAGAGAACTTAAAACAAAAAAAGTAGGACATTGTGGAACACTAGATCCATTTGCTAGTGGATTGCTTTTAATTGGTGTTAACAAAGGAACAAAAATCCTGCAATTTTTAGAATCAGAAACTAAAACATATCTTGCAACTTTAAAACTTGGTGAAACAACTTCCACTCTTGATACTGAGGGTGAAATAATCGAAACAAAACCAATTTCAGATCATAACGAAGAAGAAATAATTACTGTTTTAAAGTCTTTTTTAGGTAAATCTATGCAAACTCCACCAATATATTCTGCAATAAAAGTGAACGGAAAAGCATTGTATAAATATGCTAGGAATAATCAAGAAGTCGATATTAAAGAAAGAGAAATTGAAATTTTTGATATAAATTTTGTTAGTTACGATGCGCCTTTCTTATCTTTTAATATATCGTGTTCTAAAGGAACTTATATTAGAACATTAGGATCAGACATTGCAAATAAACTTGGTGAAATCGGCTATTTAACTAAATTACAAAGAACAAATATTGGCAATTTTTCATTAAATGACGCAATTGAAATCAATAATATTTCTTATGATTCAGTGATTTCAATTGTTAAATCTTTATCTTTTTTAGAAACTTGCGTTCTTGATGAAAAACAAAGTAAAGATATAAAAGATGGCAAAAAGTATGAATCTAATTCAAATAAAGACTTGCTTTTATTAATAGATAAAGAAGAAAATCCTATTGCAGTTTATAAACGTTTTAGGGATAATATTTTCATATCTTTAAGAGGATTATTTTAATGGAAAATATTGGAATTTATAGTGGAATTGTTGTAGATGGCTTGCAAAATGGGAGACTAATAAATTTTCCAACAGCTAATATTGATGTAGAAAGTTCTGAAATAAAAAATGACTTTGGTGTCTATATGGCTGTTGTTGAATATGAAAAAAATATGTATTTAGGCATCGCAAATTTTGGTTATCATCCGACTGAAAGCAAACTTTTAGCACCAATATTAGAAACATATATTTTAAATTTTGATGAAGATATATATGGTAAAATTTTAAATGTTTTTTTAATTAAATTTCTTAGAGGTGAAAAAAAGTTTGCTTCTTTAAATGAATTAAAAAAACAAATTGAAAAAGACAAAATTTTTGTATTGGAAAACTATAAAAAATACATAAATGACGTAATTTTAAAAAATATGCCCTTAAAGTAGTTTATTAGTAGTTTTTTAGTATAAAATGTCTACATTTCCTTAATATATTTCTTTTATTATAAAGAGAAAATAGGTATAATTATGTTGCACTAATTCGAGGGTTGTCGAGACTCCGACGCTATCTTCAGGATTTAGCAAGCAAAATAAAGGAGAATACCACATTATGGCATTAACAAAAGAAACAAAAGCCGAGATTATTAAAGCATACGGAAAAGACGTTAAAGACACAGGATCAGTTGAAGTTAGAGTTGCTCTCTTAACAAAGAGAATCACCGAATTAACTGAACACGTTAAACTTAACAAAAAAGATACAAGTGCAGGAAGATCACTCTTAAGTTTAGTAGGAGAAAGAAGAAGTCTATTAAGTTACTTAATGGAAAATGATCGTAATTCATACATTGAATTAATTGCAAAATTAGGATTAAGAAAGTAAATATAAAATAAATGGCTTAGGCCATTTTTTTATGCAAAAATATTTAAAAAAAGAATAATATTTTTGCACTCTTCTTTATATGCAATTTAGATATTTGATGGTATAATAATTAGGTATTAAAAAAAAGAGGAAAAAAAATGAAAAAAGTATTCGAATTAGAATTCGAAGGAAGAAAACTTATCGTCGAAACGGGAGAGATTGCTAAGCAAGCAGATGGAGCCGTTTTTGTTAGATACGATGAAACAGTTGTTCTTTCAACAGTTTGTGCTAGTGATTTACCAAAGGAAGGGGATTTTTTCCCATTAACAGTAACATATGAAGAAAAACAATATGCTGTTGGTAAAATTCCTGGCTCGTTTTTAAGAAGAGAAGGACGTCCAGGAGAACATGCTACATTGACATCAAGATTAATTGATAGACCAATTAGACCAATGTTTTCTGAAGGATTTAGAAATGAAGTTCAAATTATTAACACTGTAATGAGTGTTGATCAAGATGCAACTCCAGAAATGACAGCAATGTTTGGCTCATCCCTTGCATTATGCATTTCAGACATTCCATTTGAAGGACCAATTGCTGGTGTATTAGTAGGAAGAGTTGATGGTAAACTTATTATCAATCCAAATGCTGAAGAAGCTGCAAAGTCTGATTTAAGTTTAACAGTTGCTGGTACTAAAGTTGCAATCAACATGGTTGAAGCTGGTGCTCAAGAGTTAAGTGAAGATGAAATGCTTGAAGCTATTATGTTTGGACATGAAGCTATTAAAAAGTTATGTGATTTCCAAATCACAATTGCTAAGGAAATTGGTAAAGAAAAAAGAGCTATTGATCTTTATAAGATTGATGATGCAATCTCTGCTGATATCGATGCAAGAGTTGGAAATAATTTAAAGAAAGCTATTTCTATTTTTGATAAACTTGAACGTCAAGACGCAATTGCTGCTGTAAAAGATGAAGTAATTGCTGATTATGATGCAAGAGCTTATGCTAATGAAAAAGCCCATTCAGCTACAATGATGATGGTTAATGATAAACTTGAAAACATGATTGCAGATGAAGTTAGAAGATTAATTACTGAAGAAAAAATCAGACCAGATGGTCGTAAAGTTGATGAAATTAGACCACTTAATGCTCAAGTTGATTTATTACCAAGAACCCATGGTTCCGCAATGTTTACAAGAGGTCAAACTCAAGTTATTTCAACTACTACATTAGGTGTTAAAGGTGATGAACAAATCATTGAAAATCTTACACCAGAAGATACAAAACGTTTCATGCATCATTACAATTTTCCACCATTCTCAGTCGGTGAAACCGGTCGTACTGGTCAACCAGGAAGACGTGAAATTGGACATGGCGCATTAGGCGAAAGAGCTTTATCATACGTTTTACCAACATATGAGGCATTTCCTTACACAATTAGAGTAGTTAGTGAAGTTGTTGAATCAAATGGTTCATCTTCACAAGCTTCAATTTGTGCAGGTTGTATGTCACTTATGGCTGCTGGAGTTCCAATAACTGGAATTGTAAGCGGTATTGCAATGGGATTAATTACTAGTGGACCACTTGATGGAAAACATCCATATACAATTCTTACTGATATTCAAGGTTTAGAAGATCACTTCGGTGATATGGACTTTAAAGTCGCTGGTACTGCAAAAGGAATTACTGCATTACAAATGGATATTAAAATCCGTGGTATTACAAAAGATATTTTAAAAGAAGCACTTGCTCAAGCTCATATTGCTCGTAGTGAAGTTAGAGATACGATGGAAAAAGCAATTGCTGAACCACGTAAGACTCTTGGAAAATATGCTCCAAAATTCACCACATTTACTATCGAAACAGATAAAATTAGAGAAGTAATTGGTTCCCAAGGTAAAGTTATTAACGATATTATCGCAAAATGCGATAACGTTAAAATCGATATCGAAGACACCGGACACGTTTCTATTTATCATATGAATCAAGAATCAATCGATAAAGCTCGTGCTATGGTTGAATCCATTGTTCGTGTTGCAAAGGTTGGAGAAGTATATGATGGAATCGTTAATAGAGTTGAAGATTATGGTGCATTCGTTAACTTATTTGGTAATGTTGACGGATTATGCCACGTTTCCCAACTTGGAAATGGTTATATTTCAAAAGCCGCTGATGTTGTAAAAGTTGGCGATACGTTAAAAGTAAAAGTTATTGAAATTGATGAAAAAGGAAAAGTCAAAGTTTCCCATAAAGATTTTGCTCCAAAATCTGAAGGAAACGATGAACGTCCTGCTCCTCGTGAAAGAGAAGCAAGACCTTACGATAATCATCAAAAAACAAGATATGATTATCGTAAACCAAATACCGGAAACAATAGATCAAACGGTAATTCTTATAAACCAAGAGAATATACTGAGAAAAAACCAACTCCAGTAGTCACTGAAACTCCAGTTGCTCCAAAACCAGTTGTTGAGCCAACTCCAGTTGAAGAAGCAAAAAAGAAAAAGGGTTTTCTTTCAAAATTAATCAATAAAGAATAAAAAAATGAAAGGCGTTAATCACGCCTTTCTTTTTTATTTGTTTAGTCTTTTTTACTATATATTTTAGTAAGTTTGTGATATTATAAATTTATGTACGATATAATTATTATTGGCGGAGGAGTTGTCGGCTCCCTTATCGCTAGAAAGCTTTCTTCTTATGATACAAATGTTTTAGTATTAGAGAAGAATAACGACGTAGGAAACGGAGTTTCAAATGCAAATAGTGCAATTATACATAGTGGTTATGATCCTAAACCTGGGAGTTTAAAAGCAAAATACAATGTTATTGGGAATGCCATGTATGATAAGCTAGCAGAAGAATTAGATGTTGATTTTCAACGTATTGGTTCTTTAACTTTGGCTCTTAAAAATGATGATTTAAGCATGTTAGATGAATTAAAAGCTCGTGCTGATAAAAATGAGGTACCTGCAAGTATATTAAATCGTGAAGAATTAGAAAAAATTGAACCATCTATTCAAGATGATGTTGTTGCTGCTCTTTTTGCTCCAACCGCTGGAGTTATTGATCCATTTAATTTAGTTGCTCACGCAATGGAAAATGCTGTTGATAACGGGGTTAGTTTAAAATTAAATGAACCAGTTATTAATATTACAAAACAAGGGGATAAAATTGCAGTAACCACTTCAAAAGGAACCTATCTTGGAAAAGTTGTTATTAATACGGCTGGACTATATTCAACTACTATTGCTAAACTTGTCGATAAAGATTTTCAATTTGACATTATCCCTCGTAAGGGTGAATATTTTGTTTTAGATAATAATATTTCGCTTGTTAATCATGTTTGTTTTCCACTTCCAAATAACCTTGGAAAAGGTATTTTAGTTTCGAAAACTACATCAAATAACTTTATTATTGGACCAAATAACGTTCCGGCTAAAGGACTTGATGACTTTTCCACGAACGATTATTCCTTAAAAGAAATCAAAGAAAAAGCTGGCGAGAGAATCAAAAATATTCCGTTTAATTCGACGATTCGTGTATTTGCTGGACTACGTCCAACAATTAAATATCCAGATTTCTATATCGCTTTTTCTCCAACCTTGCCTAATTTTTTAAATTTAATTGGGATTGATAGTCCTGGTCTTGTTTCAGCACCCGCTATTGCGGAAGATGTCGTTGAAAACATGATTAATGGCAAGATTGTTTTAAAGAAAAAAGAAAATTATAATCCATATGTTAGAAAGTATGTTCGTGTAAAACAACTTTCTTATATAGAAAAAGAAAAATTAATTAAAGAAAATCCTAATTTTGGACGTATTGTTTGTCTTTGTGAAACGGTTAGTCTAGGTGAAATAGAAGATGTATTATCACGTAGTATTCCTGTTACAACGATTAAAGGCGTAAAAAAGAGATTAAGAGCAGGATTTGGTAGATGCCAAGGAAGTTTTTGCCAACCATTAATTGCTGAATTGTTAGCTAAGAAATATAATCTTGAATTATCAGATATTAAATATGATAACGAGGACTCTGTAATTTTATTTGGTTTAGCAAAATGAAAACATATGATTTAGTTGTAATCGGTGGCGGAGCAGGTGGACTTGCTGCTGCACTTGAAGCTTATAAAGAAGGTATTAAATCTATTTTAGTTGTGGAAAAAAACGATAAATTAGGTGGTATTCTTAATCAGTGTATTCATACAGGATTTGGTCTTAATGAATTCAAAGAAGAACTTACTGGACCTGAATATGCAGCTCGTTTTATTACACAAATTAAAGAAACAAATATTGAATGTAGATTATGTACAACGGTAACAAAGATTAATAAAGACTATACTTTAGAACTTACTAGCACAAAGGGCGAACTTAAAATTTCTTTTAAAGCTTTAATTTTGTCTACTGGGTGTTATGAAAGAAGTGCTGGAGCTATTTCTTTACCAGGCGATCGTGTTGCTGGAATCGTTTCAGCAGGACAAGCTCAAGCTTACTTAAATAATTTTGGATATTTGCCAGGAAAAGAAGTTTTTATTCTTGGAAGTGGCGATATTGGGTTAATTATGGCTCGTCGATTGACTCTTGAAGGAGCTCACGTAATTGGCGTTGCTGAAATTATGCCTTATAGTAATGGTTTAGCTCGTAATATCGCACAATGTTTAAATGACTTTTCAATTCCACTTTATCTTTCAACAACGGTTAAAAGTGCCCGTGGAAAGGGAAGACTAGAAGAAATTACTTTAGTTTCTCTTGATGAGAAACGCAAAGAAATTCCTGGCAGTGAAAAAATAATCAAATGTGATACACTTTTATTAAGTGTTGGTTTAATTCCATTAATTGCTCTTGCAAAACCACTCGGAATCGAACTTGATAACGGAAGAATTGCAGTTTATGATAACTTAGAATCTAGTTTTCCAGGTATTTTTGTCTGTGGAAACAGTTTACACGTTCATGATCTTGTTGATAATGTTTCAGAAGAAGCACGAAACGCAGGAAAAGAAGCAGCAAAATACATCAATAATCTCGAAGAAAATGGGAAAATTGTTGAAATTAGACCAAGTTGCGATTTTGGATATATCGTTCCAAAGCACGTAAGAATTGAAAATGAAGACAAAAATATTATTTTAAAATTTAGAAGTAGAAATCATTTAAGCAATGCAACAGTGGTGATTAAAAACAATGGTAACATTTTATTTAAGAAATTTTTTCCTTTCTTAATTCCAAGCGAGATGGATGTCTTTTCATTCAATTTAGATCATAATATAGAAGGAAATATTGAAATCGAGATTTTAAAGAAATGAAAAAATTTACATGTATTATTTGTCCACGTGGATGTGGATTATCAATAGATGAAAAAACGCTAGAAGTAACTGGCAATTTTTGTTCACGCGGTGAAAAATATGCTATTTCTGAGATCAGTAATCCGGTAAGAAGTTTAACTTCATTTGTGCGTTGTAGTGACAATCGAATTTGTAGTGTAAAATCATCAGTTCCGGTTCCAAAGGGCAAGATTTTTGAAATAATTGAAGCTATAAAAGATGTACATCCAATTCCTCCAATTCATATTGGAGACGTTGTTATTAAAAATATTTTAGGACTTGAGATTGATATGCTTGCAACAAGGGAAATATTATAAATGAAATTATTAATTTGTTCTGATTTACATGGTTCTTTATCTTCTGGCGAGGCAATAAAAGCAATTGTTACTAAATTTGAAATTGATCATATATTATGCTGTGGTGATTTTTTGTATAATGGCGCACGTAACGTTGTTCCAGCTGACTATAATCCTAATGAGCTTTCAAAGATTTTAAACACCTTTAGTAGTTTATTAGTAGGTATTGAAGGGAATTGCGATTCTCGAGTTGATAAAATGGTGTTAAATTTTCCAATAAAGTTATTTGCAGGGTTTAAATTTAATGATTATGAAATATTTGCTACCCATGGAGACGATGAAGCTTTATTAAATTTTACACCAAAAGAAAATGAAGTTATCGTAAAAGGGCATACCCATGTTCCTTATATGATAAAAAATGAAAATGGTGGCATTTTATTAAATCCAGGATCGATGACTTTTCCTAAAGGAAGTTTGGGAAAAACTTTTATAATTATCGATGAATACGATATAATCCTATACGAATATGAGTTTACTGATGCATTTTATATCATAAAAAGTTTTTCATTAAAAGATAGCAACTTGTCTTTTAATAAGTAGTTGATTTTGGTATAATGATTAAAGAGATTTGAAATAGAAATAATTGGAGTTTTGTGTATGAATGAAAATGTAAAGATTTACGCCTTAGGCGGATTAGACAGCAATGGAAACAATTTATATTGTGTTGATATAAATGGAGATATTTTTGTTATTTGTTGTGGTGCAGGGTATCCTGATAAAACAACACCAGGAATTGATTTTATTATTCCAAATTATTCTTTTCTAAAAGATAATAAATCACGTGTAAAAGGTTATATTATAACTGATGCTCACGATGATACATTTGGGGCATTGCCTTTTATTTATCGTGAAGTTCCAGCTCCAGTTTTTACAACTCACTTTATAGGTATATTCTTTGATTTATACTCTAAAAGTATTGGAATTACTCAAACATATGATATAAAAGAAATAGATTTGTCGCAACAAATTGAAATTGCTGCTCATAAGATTTCATTTTTTAGAAATTGCCATAGTTCTCCAGATTCATTTGGAGTCGTTCTTGATACTCCTTATGGAAACGTTGTTTATTCAGGAGATTTTATCTTTGAATATTGCACCAATAAACACTTTCAACTTGATTTAAATACATTAACGCAAATCGGTAAAAAGAAAACACTTGCTTTACTTTGTGATTCAATAAACGCAGGAAGAAAGGGTTTTACTTCACCAAATCACCGTATTAAAGATATTATTGGAAAAGATATAATTGACGCTGAAGGAAAAGTTTTTGTTGGTCTTTATAATCAACATTTCTTTAACTATATTGAAATTATTGATCTTGTTATATCTTTAACTTCAAGACAGATTTGTTTTTATGATAAAGAAAGTGAAACGCTTTTTAAAATGTTGTCATTATCAGGAATAGTTGATATTCCTTCAAATAGAGTTTTATCTGCTGATGATCTTCCACGCACTCCAGATAAAAATGTTGTAATTATTATTAGCGGAATTGGTGATAAACTTTATAATAAAATATCACTTCTTGCCGTAAAAGATGTGGATGATAAACGTTTTTCAATTAAAGAAAACGATACTTTCATTTTAGCTTGTCCACCTGCTCCAAATTTTGAAGTTTTAGCAGTGGATGTTCTTGATGAACTATATCGTAATAACTGTAAAGTAGTTAATGTCTCACGTAAACAATTAGTAAAAATGCACGCAAGTGAAGATGACATTAAAATGCTTGTAAGTCTTATTACTCCTAAATATTTTATTCCTGTAAAAGGTGAATATCGTGATTTAATGTCAAATGCTTCACTTGCTATTAACATGAATATTGGTTTGAATCATAGCAATGTTTTACTACTTGATAATGGTGATGTTATCGAATTTTTTGAAGCTAATAAGGCACCAAAATTTTCGACACTTTGTGATGTAGCTGAAATCGGAACAATGATGGTTGATGGTAGCGGAGTTGGCGATGTTGCTAACGAAATTATTTTAGAAAGAACAAGACTTTCAACTGATGGAGTTGTGGTTCTTAGCGTTGTAATTTCAGCTTCATTAAAGAAAATTATTGGTGGTCCAGATGTTCAAATGAGAGGCTACTTATTCGTTAAAGACAGCGAACAAATAATTAAGGGTGTTACAGCTATTTTAGAAAATACCATTACAAAATTTCTTGCTAAACCTGAAAAGTTTAATAAACAACTTTGTGAAAAAGAGATTGTTGATGAGTGTACTAGATATACTCGCAGAATGACAAAAAGAAATCCAATAATTGATCCTTCTATAATAGTTTTAGATTAATTTTTAACTAACTTTTACTTTTAATCTTTTTGAAATATTTTTTTATAGTAAAACATTTATTTTTTAACTACATTGTATTTTAAAAAAATCTATTTTGCTGTATAATAAACCTATGCTTAGTAATGGAAAAAAGAAGACAGGCGTAAGCGTTAAACAAATAAGAATTGTTTCGGGCATAATAATTTGTTTATTTAGTATTTTTGTAATATTAAATTATGGTTATGTCGCTACAGGCTTACTTTTTCCCGCATATTATTTATTTGGTAATCTTTATTTTTTGCCTTATTCTTTCCTATTTCTATTAGGTATATTTTTAATTTTTAAAAATGCTCTTCCTAAAGGAAAAAAATGGAATTATATAGTTTCTGCTTTTTTTGTAATAATTGGCATTTTAATGATGATTACTTTATATAAAGATAATGAAGTGACAGGAAAAGACCTGACCATTTTCAATTTTATAGAATCTCTAAATTCGGTAATTCATTATAATGATGGTTATCCGCTTAAGTTAATGAATCTTGAACTTGGTGGTGGATTTATTGGAATGTTTCTTACTGGTTCTTTTAATACACTTTGTACTAGTTGGATCGGCACTTTTTCAATATCTATTATTTTTATGACAATTGGTGTCTTATTTGTCCTTTTTTCACCTATAAAATGTTTAATTCTTGTTTTAAAAGCAAATCATGCAAAGTCTAAACCATTAATCGCTAAAGAAATTAAAAGTGAACTAATTGAAGAAGCACATTCTAAAGACGATCAAATATCTACTATAATTAATGAAGAAAAATTAATAAATGAAGAAAAAAATGAAGTGAATGAATTTGTAGAAACGCAAAATTCATCTAAAGATATTAATGTTGAAACCGCTACTGTAATTCCTGAATCAGCAATTGATGAGATTGAAAAAACAGCAAATACGCTTGAAAATACTGAAACAACAAATAAATCGTATTATAGTGATTTTTTTACTGAGGAAAAAGAAGAGACGAATAATGGTGTTAATAACGACGAATTAATTGCTAAAATGTTCGGTCTTGATGTAGAAGAAAAAAAAGAAAATGCTACTATTGATGTTATAAATATCAAGACAGAAGAAATTAAAGAAGAGGAAGAAGTTATTTTTGATGATGAAAAAGAAAATATAATTGAAGATTTTAATATTTCAAACGAAAATAGAGAAGAAACAAATATCGATGTTGAAGAAGAAATTTTTGTTGAAGAAGAAACATATTTTGCATTAAATAATGAAAAAAATGATAAAGAAGTGGAAGAAAAAGCACCAAATGAGACAAACAATTTAGAAGAGAAAAATCTAGAGGAAGAAAATTTAGAAGAAGGCATTGAATTTAATCATTATAATTTGACTAATGATTATATACCTCCATCAATTGATCTTTTTGAAGATCGTATTTCTTATTCTAAAGATAAAGCTAATGTTGATGCAGCAGAAAAAACTGTTGTCATTATTAACAATAAATTAAAATCACTTAATGCAGGAGCAACTATTAAACAATACGTTATTGGGCCTGCCGTTACGCGTTATAGTATTTTTCCTGATGAAGATGTCTCGGTTTCGACACTTAATAAATATGTTGCTGATATCGCAATGTCGATTGGCGGAAAACCTGTTCGTTTTGAACCATTTACGGTTGGACAAAATAATGCTTGTCTTGAAATTCCAAATGATAAAGTTTCAATGGTTGGTTTCAAAGAAACATTAGAAAAACTTCCAATTTCAAATGGATTTGAAGATGCTGATTTAACTATTCCATTTGGTAAAAATATTGATGGCGAGATTATATATGGAAATATGAAGAAATTTCCACATATGTATGTTTGTGGAACATCAGGTTCAGGAAAATCAGTATTTATAAACTCAATTATTGTGAATTTGCTATATAGAAATTCACCAAGATGCTTGAGAATTCTTCTTGTCGATCCTAAGCGTGTTGAATTTTCAAAATATAAAGACGTTCCACATTTAGTTTGTCCTCCTATTAAAGAAGCTGAAGATGCAATTGGCGCTATTAGAATGCTTACAACAGAAATGGACAATCGTTATTCAATTCTTGAAACAACTGGATGTCTTGATATTAAAGAATATAACGAATATGCAAAAAGATCTAATTTACCTTATATGCCATATATTGTTTGTATTGTCGATGAATACAGTGATTTAGTTGATGTGTGCCGTGAAGTTGAAGCTCCTTTAATACGTTTAGGACAAAAAGCTCGTTCTTCGGGAATTCATCTTATTATTGCAATGCAAAGACCAGATGCTGTTGTCTTAACAAGTCGTTTAAAAGCCAATATTAATACCAAAGTAGCTTTAATGGTTGGTACTTCTGTTGATAGCAAAGTTGCACTTGATGCAACTGGCGCACAAGATTTATTAGGAAATGGAGATATGTTAGTATCTTGCCCAGAAGTTCAACGCAATAAATTAACACGACTTCAAGCTCCTTATATTTCAAGCGATGAAATTCGTAAGTTTACCGATGACTTAAAATCTAAATATCAACCTCAATATAATGAAGCCTTTGAAAATATCTCACGTAGTATGTACGATATTTCATCGAATGAAGGCCAATATACTCAAGAATATAAGTTTGATGATGAAACATTTAATGCTGTTCGTGAATTTACATTTTCTCGCGAAACAATCTCTGGAAATGCCCTTGTAATGAATTTCCATATTGGCAATAATACTGCTAAAATATATATTGATAAATTAATTGAAGAAGGCGTCATTGATTCAAAATCAGTAGGAGCTTTAGGAAGAAAAGTTCTTGTCCACTCGATTGACGAATTAAAAGACTTAAAAAATGGTGATCTATAATGGGTGTTGGAATTGATATTGTTGCTATAAAGCACATTAAAAACTATAAAACTCTTGCTAAAAAGATATTGTCTGAGAAAGAATATGAAATATTTTTAACGAAACAAAGCGAAGAAAATGCCATAAATTTCGTGGCTGGGAGATATGCTGCAAAAGAGGCGTTCTTAAAAGCTAATAAAGTTGGCATTGGCGCTATTAATTTCCAAGCAATATCTATTATAAATCTTAATTCTGGTCAGCCGATTCTCTATTATCAAGAAAAGGAATATGAAGTCTCGATATCTCACGAAAAGGAGTATGCAATTGCTATTGTAATATTATGAAAAATACAACTTTTACTGCTAAATTAATTAGCGAAAATCAAATCCGTATAACTATATTTTCATCAATCACTAAACCAGATAATTATTTAATTAATATTATTAAAGATAATTTGGAAATTAAGCCACTAAAGATTGAAAAGTTTTCTTTAATGGGAAATATCGCAGTTTATGATTGTTCTGTCCCATTTACCATTGATTTAGGACATTTTTATGATGTTGTTATTGAATCATTTGGTTCTTGTGCACTTGACGTTAATGATGCAACCACATTTACAAATTTTGATGAAAAATTCTTCTATGGAAATAACGATTTAGGCGCTAATTGGCAAAAAGATTACACCGAATTTGTTTTATGGGCTCCACTGGCTTGTTCAGTTTTGCTCAAAATTTCCGTTGATGAAGGAAAAAGTTGGGTATTTTATCAAATGGAACGTGAAACTAAAGGTGTTTATCGTTTAAAGTTGAACGGAAATTTTGATGGTGCTTACTATAATTATTTCGTCAATAATAGTGGCGTAAGTAAACTTACGCTTGATCCTTATGGAAAAGGAAGCACCGCAAACGCAAAAAACAGTGTAGTTATTAACTTCAAAAAAATTAAAATTGATCTTGAAGAGGAAAATTTACCAAAATATGAAAATTATACAGATGCTATAATTTATGAAACTCATGTTCGTGATTTTACTATTTCTCCAGCCACTAATATTCAAAATAAAGGTGTGTTTTTAGGGTTAAGTGAAGAACATCGTACAACAAAAGGCGGTCATCCAGCAGGACTTGATTATTTAAAGTTTTTAGGAATAACTCATTTACAGTTGTTACCAATTTATGATTATAAAACAGTTGATGAAACAAATACAAAAACAACATATAACTGGGGATATGATCCTCAACAATTTTTTGTTCCTGAAGGCGGATTTGCAAGTGATGTAAACGATCCTTATTCACGTATAATTGACCTTAAAAAAATGGTTAAAGCTCTCCATCATAATAAAATTAAAGTAGTAATGGACGTTGTTTATAACCATGTTTTTGATTATCAATTTTCGATATTTGAAGATGTTGTACCTAATTATTATTTTAGAAGAAATATTAATGGAATCATGTCTAATGGTTCATTTTGCGGAAATGATGTTGCCACTGAAAAGAAAATGGTTAGCAAAATGATTATTGATGCTTGTTCATTTTGGATTAAAGAATATGGAATAGATGGCTTTAGGTTCGATTTAATGGGCATTATTGATAAATATACAATAATGAAAATATATCGTGATGCTACACTTATGAAACCAGATTTTATTATTTATGGCGAAGGATGGAATATGCCAACTGTACTTGATGATTCTATTAAAACAAGTACAAACAATGCGTTAGTTTTACCACATATTGGATTCTTTAATGAATCATTTCGTGATATCGTAAAAGGACCAACTACTGAATGTGATTTCCAAGTTCCAGGATATCTTACTGGTGATTTATCTTATCGTGATGGATTTAAATTTGCTTATTTAGCATCAATTTTATCTCGTACATTTCCTAAAAAGTTCTTAAATGCCAATCAATCATTAAATTATGTTGAATGTCATGATAATGCTACGTTATTTGATAAAATTATTTCATCAACTGACATTGAAAATGAAAGTGATATATTACGTGTTTTAAAAATGTGTAATGCTACTGTTTTGCTTTCTTTTGGAATTCCATTTATTCATGCTGGACAAGAGATTGGCCAAAGCAAAAACATGCATCAAAATACATATAATACTGGTGATAAATATAATATGTTTAGATACGATTTACTTGATGCGCGATACGATTATGCAAATTATTTAAAAACTTTAATAGAATTTAGAAAATATTTTACCTGTCTTCATGATTTTAGGCCAGAAGTTATTGCTGAAGATGGAGAATTTGTAGATCTTAAAAATGGTGGAATAATGCTTGTTTTTGCCAAGAAAACGAATTTACGTAATGTTAAAAACTTACAAATAATTTATAATCCAACAGATGAACCATATTATCATGAGTTCGATGTAGAAAAACGTCTAATTATCAGCGATGCAGGCTGTAATATTAAATCAGACTTAGTAGTCAAAAATGCAACTGTACCAGCATATTCTATCTTCGGGTACGTTGATGTGGAGGAATAAAAATGTTAGCTAGTGTAAATCTCGTTTGTAGAGCTGGAGAAATCATAAGTCCAGGGACAAGATGGGTTGAATTTGAAGAGATGATTGATTGTGGTAGATTTATGTTAAATAGATTTATCGTTAAATATTGGAATGAAAAAGCCAGTAGTCAGTTCATGAATTTTGTACCAGGGACACTTCTTGTTATTTCTGGTCGTCTTGGAAACGATGATGCCGGAAATACGATAGTTATTTGCGAAAAAGTTCAATTTTTATCATCAAAAGATGTTCATTTGGAGATATTATAATGAAATTATTGCATTTAATTTGCGTATTTGTACCTCACTTAATTGTTGAATATTTTAGATGGATTAGGCGCATGGCCAAGCATCCAGAAAAATATCCAATAGAATTACGTTTTTTTAAGGTGAAATCATTAGTTGAAAATTTAAATAAAATAATGAATAATAAAATTGCCTATATTAATACAACCGATATGTATAAAAGTGATAAAAAATTTATCATGTTTTGCAATCATCAATCAATGTATGATCCTTTAGCATTAATATTGAATGCAAAACGTCCAATTGCTTTTTTAGCAAAAAAAGAAAGTAGACATTTTATTTTTGTTGGAAAGGTTGCTAAGGTTATCGGTTGTGAATTTCTTGATCGAGAAAATTTAAAATCACAAGTTAAAGTAATTATGAAAATTCAACGTTCATTAGCTAATAATGAAATAGACTGGGGCGTTTTTCCAGAAGGCACAAGACAAAAAGATCCTTCTCTTGATGTTTTAGACTTTCATAGCGGAACATTCAAAATTCCTCAAAAAGCTCACTCTGATATTTATTTAACAGCAATTTATGGCACTTTTAAAATTTTACAATTTTTAAAATTCCCTAAATATGGTTTAACTGCAGGTATCAATGTCTTTAAAAAAGTACCATATGATGATATTAAAAATGTTGAAACAACTGAGCTTTCAGTTAAAATGAAAAATGAAATAAACGAAAAAGTTAATCTTCTTCGCGAAGAAGATAAAAATTTACTTGTTTCTTAATCCTTTAGGATATGTATTTTTAAGCAATTTTTCGACTGATTTTGCAAATGTGATTGGAACATTGTGATATTTAATTTGATAATAAGCATTTTCAACTTCCGTTGTTATGCCTAATCCCCAAAAATAGCGGTTTTTTTCAGCTTCAGTTAAATTTATCACTCTTTCAAACGGAAAATTCATATGTGCGAGAGCAAATGTTGGAGTTTCTATTTTTCCTTTTACTAAAGCTATATGCACTCCATAACGAAGAACTTTTAATGAATTGGTTTTTACTGTAGTAAAATATCCGTAAACATTATCAAGTTTTCTAACTCTGCTATGAAAAGTAATGTCGTATTTATTTGCTAATATTGATCGATAATTATTGTCTAAAACGTATGGCGATTTTTCTGATTTGCCATTCTTTTTTAAAATTGCAATAAATTGTCCTTCACCTTTAAATTTATGTGGAAATAAATATGTAGATTCTTTTAAAAGATCTGGGTGATAAAAAGATTCGTCTTCCATTGTTAAAATTGGTGAAAAATCATCATGTTCAGCTAAGAAATTATTGATTTGAAGTTCGTTTTCTTCAGGAGAAAGAGAACAAGTCGAATAAGAAATTAATCCGCCGTCTTTTAACATATAACTAGCCATTTCTAAAAGATTTTTTTGAATAGGTAATAAACGAACGATTTTATTTGTGCTCCAAAGCTTAAAAGCTTCCTCATTTTTTCTAAACATAAAAGAACCAGAACAAGGGACATCAATTATTATTTTATCGAATGATTTTTTGAAGTTTTTATAAACTTCAGAAAAATCATTGTTTGAAACAACGACGTTTGGAAAACCAAATTTTTCAATATTTGAAGATAATATCTTTGAACGTTCATAATCTATTTCATTAGATAATAAAAATCCTGTTCCATCTAGCTTTAAAAGAGTGTCGATAGATTTGCCACCAGGAGCGGCACACATGTCTAAAACACTGTCACCTTTTTCTATTTTTAAAAATTCAACAGGCATCATAGCTGAAGCATCTTGAATATAAAGTACGCCATTTTTAAAAAGATAACTATTGCCTAATTTATAGGTGTTATCGTAATAATAGGCATTATCTATAAATTTATGTTTACCTAATAATGGAATTTCACTTATAAATGATTTGTTATAGCGAGGATTTAAAATAAAAGAAGAAACTTTTTCTTTTTCAAAAGAATCCAAAATTTCCTTAATGAGATCGCTTTTATAACTAAGACTGAGATATTGTTCAAAATTCATACTAATATTATAATATATTTTTATTATTTTTGATATAATACTTAAAGTGAGGTTAAAAATTTATGAGAATGTTAGACATAGTTGAAAAGAAACGTAACAAAGGCGTTTTAAACGAGCAAGAAATTAAATTCTTTATTGACGGATACGTGGCTGGAAATATTCCAGATTACCAAGTATCAGCACTTTTAATGTCAATTTATTTTAATGGAATGAACAAGGAAGAAATTGCTTTTTTAACAAAAGCAATGCTTTATAGTGGAGATTTAATTGATTTAAGCTCTATTAAAGGCGTAAAAGTTGATAAGCACTCAACAGGTGGAGTTGGAGATAAAACATCTTTAGCATTAGGACCAATGGTCGCTGCTTGTGGCGCTAAATTAGCTAAAATGTCTGGTAGAGGATTAGGCCATACTGGTGGTACTCTTGACAAAATGGAATCAATTCCTGGATTAAGTATTATAAAAGAAAGAGATGCTTTTATTAAACAAGTAAACGATATTGGCATTGCAATTGTCGGTCAAAGCGGACATTTAGTTCCAGCCGATAAGAAACTTTATGCATTAAGAGATGTAACTTGTACAGTTGATTCAATTCCTTTAATTGCTTCATCTATCATGTCAAAGAAATTAGCATCAGGCAGTGATACAATTTTACTCGATGTAAAAGTTGGCTCAGGTGCCTTTATGAAAGATCTTGAAAGCGCTAGAAAATTAGCACATACCATGGTTGATATCGGAGATTCATTTAAAAAAGATACAAGAGCTATGCTTAGTGATATGGATCAACCATTAGGTTGCGCCGTTGGTAACTCTCTTGAAGTAATTGAAGCTGTTAATACTTTAAAAGGTCATGGACCAAAAGATTTTGTTGAATTATGTTTCTGTGCTGGTTCAATTATGCTTGTTCAAGCAAAAATTGTTAAAACAGTAGAAGAAGGCAGAAAAATGTTGCAAGAAAAAATCGATGATGGCAGTGCTTTTATCAAATTAAAAGAATTTATTGCTGCTCAAGGTGGCGATACGTCATATTTAGATGACACTTCAAAATTTGCTGTTGCAAAACACATTATTCCTGTTTGTTCAAAAGAAAAAGGTTATATTAACTACATTAATGCTTCAGAAGTTGGCGAATACGCTATGAAACTTGGAGCAGGTAGAGAAACTCTTGAAGACGTAATTGATAATGCTGCTGGTATTATCCTTGAAAAGAAAATTGGTGATTTTGTAAATGTTGGTGATGTATTATGTTACATCCATACAAATAAAGAAGATTACGCCGAAATTGTAAAAGGATTAGCTGAAAATTTCATTATTAAAGCAACAAAAAGAGAAGAACACAGAGTTATTTACGAAGTTATTGTTTAATTTTCTTTAGTTCACGTAAATTAGAAGAACGTTTAATTTGTTTATATTTATTATAATTTAGAAATAAGGATTCATCGTATTTAGATGATCCTTTTTTCATATAAAATTCAATATCTTTAATTTGATCAGGAAGATATTGAATTTTATCCCATAGATCTGGACGATCATATGGATATTTATCGATATCATCAACTTCAACAGGAGTGTATTTTAAATAGTCTTTTACTGGAAGTTGATATTTGCTAACAAACTCCATGGTTTTTTCAATAGCATCAACAGAAGTACGTGATTTAGGAGATAATGCTAAATCAACAACTGCAAAACCAAGCGGAATAGAGGCTTCAGGGAAGCCTAAATCTTTTGCTGCTTCAATTGCATTACGAGTTCTATCAACTGCTTGAGGATTGCCTAAACCGACATCTTCATATGCTATAACGAGCAAACGACGAGCAATTGAAGCTAAATCTTCACTAATACATAAACGAGCAAGATAAAATAAGGCGGCATCAACATCACTTCCACGAATTGATTTTTGAAGTGCGCTTACAGCATCGTAATGATCATCTTCGTTTTTATCCATTAAATAATTACTTTTTAGTTCATTTTTAATATCTTCGTCGGTGATTTCCTTTTTGTTTTTAAATGTTAAAAATAAAATTTCTAACATATTAAAAGCAAAACGTAAATCACCACCACTTATATTAGCGATGTATGATATTTGATTGTTATTAAGGATTAACTTGTTATTTAAACCGATTGGAGAAGTAATTGCTTTTCTTATTCCTATTTCTATTTCAGAAGATTTTAAAGGTTTTACTTCTAATAAATGGCATCTACTTCTAATAGCTTTATTAATTGAAATATAAGGGTTAGCTGTTGTTGTGCCTAAAACAGTAAATAAACCGTTTTCTAAGTGTGGTAAAAGAAGATCTTGTTTATCTTTATTTAAACGATGAATTTCATCGATAATAACCACTAAATGAGAATAAAGTTTAGCACTTTCGATTATTTCATCGATATCTTTTTTATTTGATGTGACTGCATTTATTTTTATTGTGTGAAAACCTAATTCATTAGCGTAACATTCAGCAATACTCGATTTTCCAGTTCCAGGTGGACCATAAAAGATGATAGAAATTGGTGTTTTTTCAGTAATTGAATTTTTAAGTAAAGAATTTTCACCAAATAGATGTTCTTGACCAAGAACATCTATTAATTTTTGAGGTCTCATTCTAATTGCTAATGGGTAAATCATATAATTAATTATATCTAATTTATTCATTATTTTATATAATAATAACATGAAAATTATAATTCAAAACGTAACTGGAGCAAGTTGTGAAATAAATAATGAGATTTATTCTCAAATAGATAAAGGGTTTTGTCTATTTGTTTCATTTACTAATGATGATACGGAAGAAATAATTGAAAAAATGGCTAATAAACTCATGAAATTAAGAGTTTTTAACGATGAAGATGGTAAAACTAACTTAAATTTAGAACAAGTTAATGGTGAAATATTAAGCATTTCACAGTTTACTCTTTATGCATCTTGCAAAGGAATGAATCGACCATCATTTTTAAATTGTCTAAGTTTTGATAAAGCTAATATATTTTATAACTACTTTAATTCACTCATAAGTGAAAAATTTACTGTTAAAACAGGTATATTTGGAGCAGATATGAAAATTCATATTATAAATGATGGTCCATTTACTATTATTTTGGACAGTAAAGAGATATGAGGAAACAGATATGAAAGTAATGTTAGGATTATCGGGTGGAGTGGATAGTGCAGTAGCTGCTTATTTGCTAAAGAAAGATGGCTACGAAGTTATAGGATGTTTTATGCGCAATTGGGATGCACTTGCAAATAATGATTATTTAGGAAATCCAACTATAAATGACAGCCAATGTCCACAAGAAGCAGATTATGAAGATGCAAAAGCTGTTGCAGAAAAATTAGGCATTCCATTTATGAGAATTGATTTTGTTAAAGAATATTGGGATAATGTTTTTTCATATTTTTTAGAAGAATATAAACTAGGAAGAACGCCAAATCCTGATGTTTTTTGTAATAAATATATTAAATTTGATGCTTTTTTATCATTTGCTCTTAAATCAGGTTGTGACATGATTGCAATGGGACATTACGCAAAAAGAATAGATAAAAATGGAAAAGTATATCTTGCGAAAGCTCATGATCTTAATAAAGATCAATCTTATTTTTTGTGTCAAATTTCTGAAGAGCAATTAAGCCATTCAATATTTCCTTTAGGAGATATTGATAAACCAGAAGTAAGAAAAATAGCAAAAGAACTTGACTTAAAAGTTGCCACAAAAAAAGATTCGACAGGAATTTGCTTTATCGGAGAAAGAAATTTTAAAAAATTCTTACAAAATTATATTCCAGCAAAAAAAGGCGAAATTAGAAACGTGGATACCAATGAAGTATTAGGAGAACATGAAGGTGTTTTATATTATACAATTGGACAAAGAAAAGGTTTGGGAATTGGTGGAATTAAAGGAATAGAAAATACAAGATGGTTCGTTACTTCAAAAGATGTAAAAAACAATATTTTATATGTTTCTTCTGGAGATGAGAATGATCATTTATTTAGTGATTCATCTATCATTAGCAAATGCAATTTCATTGGTTATACACCAGTTGATGGCGAAGAAATAAATGTTAAATTTAGATATCGTCAAACTGATTTACCTTGCAAGATTCAAGTCATTGATTCTACAACTTTAAAACTCATTCATTTACAAAAATATAAGGCTGTTACACCTGGTCAAATCGCAGCATTTTATAAAGGCGATTTATGCATAGGCGGTGGTATTATTGATAAAGTAATGCTAAATAGTAAAGAATTAGTATATTATAAGTAGTAAATTAGTAGTTTTTAAGTAAATTATTTGGGTTTTCTTTTATATTTAAAATAATTGTCTTTGTTTTAACACTTTTAATGTTAATTATCTTTTATATTAAATTATAAGTGTATATAATATAAATATTAAAGAAAAAGATACTTATTTTGTTATTAGAGAAGTAGCGGTTGGTGAAAGCTATTCGAGGTAAATATCAGGCCACTTTATGTTATGCTAATCACATCGTATATCTTGCGTTAAAAGATCAATTGAGTGCATTTAATATGAATAAGGATGGTACCGCGGAGAAATTCGTTCCTTTATATAAGGTACTTTTTTTATTTAAAGGAGATAATATGAAAAAATTAAGTTCCCAAGAAATCAGAAATACGTGGTTAAACTTTTTTAAAGAAAGAGGACACATGGTTGAACCAGGTGCTAGTTTAATTCCTCAAAACGATCCAACTTTGTTATGGATTAATAGTGGCGTTGCTGCATTAAAAAAATATTTTGATGGTTCAGTAGTTCCACCTTGTAGACGCATTACTAACGTACAAAAATCGATTCGAACAAACGATATTGAAAACGTTGGAAAAACAGCTCGTCATCACACATTCTTTGAAATGTTGGGCAATTTTTCCATTGGAGATTACTTTAGAAAAGAAGTAGTTGAATGGGCTTTTGATATATTAACTAACGAAAAATACTTTGGTTTAGATGTAAATAAAATATATGTTACATATAATCCAACTGATTTAGAAACGAAAAAACTATGGATTAAAGCAGGTCTTGATCCTGAACATTTGATTCCACTTGAAGGAAACTATTGGCAAATTGGTGAAGGACCATGTGGTCCAAATACCGAAGTTTTCTTTGATCGTGGAGAAAAATACGATAAAGAAAACATTGGTATAAAACTCTTAAAAGAAGATCTTGAAAACGACCGTTATATTGAATTATGGGGAATTGTTTTCTCCCAATATAACGCTGTTAACGGCGTAGAAAGAAAAGATTATAAAGAATTACCAAGTAAAAATATTGATACTGGAGCAGGTCTTGAACGTATTACTTGTGTTCTCCAAGAAACAGAAACAAATTTTGAAACAGATCTTTTCATGCCAATGATTAAACAAGTTGAAAAAATTACTAATGTAAAATATGAATCAAATAAAATGGCCTTTAGAGTAATAGCTGATCATTCAAGAAGCTGTGTATTTGCTCTTGCAGATGGAGAATATTTTTCCAATGAAGGAAGAGGATATGTTTTACGTAGATTATTAAGAAGAGCAATGAGATATGGAATGCAATTAGGCATTAATGAACCATTTTTATATAAATTAGTTCCAACGATTATTAACGTTATGAAAGGCTATTATCCTTATTTAATTAGTAAAGATGGGTACTTACAAAAGTTAATTAAATCTGAAGAAGAAAAGTTTATTAAAACGCTTCATACAGGTGGAAAATTGCTAGATTCCATTTTAGATAAAAATGAAGGAATTACTGGAGAAGAAGTATTTAAACTATATGATACATACGGTTTTCCTGTGGAATTAACAAAAGAAATATGTGAAGAACGTGATATAAACGTTGATATGGAAGAATTTAAAAAGCTAATGGAGCTTCAAAAAGAAAGAGCAAGATCCTCACGTAACGGACTTGAATCAATGAACAAACAATCCAAAGATTTAATGGATTTTACAACTCCTAGTGTCTTTAATTATGATAAATTATTATTAAAAGGCAAAGTTATCAGTCTCTTTAAAGATGGAAAATCGGTAAATGCAATTGATGATGAAGGATATGTAATATTTGATAAAACCCCATTCTACGCAGAAATGGGCGGTCAAATTTCTGATGATGGACAAATTTATAATGTCACAACAAGAGCTCTTGTTGATGATGTTACCATTGCTCCTCAAAAACAAAACTTACATCACATTATTCTTCAAACTGGAGAAATAAAAATTGGTGATGTGCTTACTTTAGAAGTTAATAAAGAAAGAAGAATTCAAATTGAATGCAATCATAGTGCAACACATTTATTGCATGCTGCTTTAGAGAAAATTTTGGGTTGTTCAATTGAACAAAAAGGTAGTTTTGTTAGCGATAAATATTTAAGATTTGACTTTAATCATTTAGATAAGATTTCAATTGAACAACTTCAAGAAATTGAAAAAACAGTTAATTGTTATATTAATAATGGATTGGTTGAAGAAACAATGGTATTAGATATTGATGAAGCAATAAAAACAGGTGCAAAACATGATTTTGGTGATAAATACGGCGATACAGTTCGTGTTGTTACCTTTGGTGAAATATCTAAAGAATTTTGTGGAGGAACACATGTTAAGAATACTAAAGATATTGGTATCTTTATTATTAAATCAGAAGAGTCAATTGCTGCAGGAACGCGTAGGATTGAGGCTTGCACAGGTAGTGCGGTTTATGAAGAACTTAAAGCCAGAGAACGCACAGAAGGAATTCTTAATTCACTTGTTTCATCAAAGAGCTTAATTGAAACAATTGATAAAATGAAATCTATTATTAGTGAAAACAAAGAATTAGTTAAAGCAAATAACGAACTTAATGATAAAATTGCTGCAGGAAAAGCCGAAGAACTGATTTTAAATGTTAAAAAAGTTAAAGATGTCAGCATTATATTAAATTATGATTCAAGCAATAATAGAGAAAGTATTACAAAAATCAGTGATTTTATTAAGTCAAAACTTAGTAAAGCCTTAATTGTTTTAATCGGTAAAAAAAGTGGAGAGACATATCCAATTGTTATTTCTTTAACAAAAGACTTAACAAATGAATTTAAAGCTGGTATAATTTTGGCACGTGTCGTTGATATTTTAGGTGGATCAGGTGGAGGCAGACCTGATTATGCTTGTGGAGCTGTTAAAAATGTTGATCAAATTGATCAAATAGAAAATCTAATTAAGGAATTGATTTAATGAAAATAATTGGATTAGATCTCGGCACAACAACATGTGGAATTGCTATTACTGATTCTCTTCTTATTTGTGCTCATGGGTACGAAAATTATAGATTTGAACCAGGAAATTACAAGAAATGCCGTGAACATATTTTAGAGATTTTAGCAAAAGAAAACGTGAGTGAACTTTGTATTGGACTTCCTCTTCACATGAGTGGAGATGAATCTGATAGAAGCGAATCAACAAGAAGATTTGTTGATGATCTCTTAAAAGAAAGTCCAAATTTAAAGGTTGAATTTGTTGATGAAAGAATGACTACTATTATTGCAAATAAGCGTTTAATGGAAGCAAATGTTTCACATTCTAAAAGAAAAGAAGTTATTGACAAAATGGCTGCTGTAGCTATTTTAGAAAGTTATTTACAAATAAGGAGATAGTTACATGGAAGAACTACAAAATGGAAGTCGTATAGTTGTTGAAGGAGAAGATGGCGAGACAAAAGAAATGATTGTTCTTTTTAGATTTACCAGTGAAGAAAATCAAAAGAATTATTTGTTTTTAGTCGAAAATGAAGATGATGAAAATGTCATTCTTTGTGAATATGTTGAAGATGGTGAGGAATTTGTTTTAAAACCAGTAGAAGATGAAAAAACTCTTGCAATGGGTCAAGAAGTCTTAGACTCATTTGATGAAGATTTAGAACCAATCGAAAAAGAATAAATTGTTATACAATAATAACATTATTTTTGATATCATATTAAAGTTGTAAAAGGAGATAGGAATGGAACAAGAAAAAATCCAATTAACTGAACTAGGTTATAAAAATTTTGCCGAAGAATTAGAACACCTTATTCAGGTTGAACGTCCTGACAATATAGAACAAATAAAAGCTGCAAGAGGTCAGGGTGATTTAAGTGAAAACGCAGATTATGATGCTGCTCGCAATAGACAAGCAATTATTGAAGCAAGAATACAAGAAATTGAACACGTATTTGATAATTTTGTGGTAGTTTTACCTCAAGAAAAATACGATCAATATAGCTTAGAAGTTAAAAAACTTAAAGAAGAAGTCGGCCTTGATGCTATATTTGACAAAGAAATGATTAATGATTCAAAAAAGAGAGTTATTTTTATCGAAAGACTATTAACAAATTCTAAAATTACTATTGGTGAAAAAAATTATAGTGCTTTACTTAAAGCCTTTAATGCTCTTAAATCAAAAGCTGATAAATCAAATCCATCAGCAGATGCTGAAGCTTATAAAGAACTTTTAAATGAAGTTTCTATTATGAAAAATTATATTGAAAAATGTGCTAATATTGTAAAAGAAAAAGCACAACCAACCATATCAATTGGCTGTAAAGTTTGTATTATCAAAATAGAAGATGAGCCAGAAGACAAAAGCTACATGACTGATTCTAAAGAATTAGAAAAATTAGCTGAAGAAAAAGGCAGATTCTACTCAATTGTTTCAACAATTGAAGAAAAAAATGCTGAAAATATCTCAAATCTTTCTCCAATGGGACAATCTCTCATTGGCAAAAAGTTATTTGAAATTATACAACCAGTTCTTCCAAACGGCAGAAATCCAAAATTTAAAATAATTAAAATAATTCAATAAAAATAAAAATTCCCTCCTACTTAAATAGTAAGGAGGTTTTTTTATGACATTGACAATCAAAATTATTCTTGGTGCATTAGTTGCTACTATAATTGGTTTGATTTCTCTTAAATTTATTGATAAAGGTCCATCTCTAGGCAATAATCCAAATTTAAGTTCAGAATTATCAAATAAAAACACAATTTCAGTTCAAATAAGCGGTCAAATTTCTCATGCTGGCACATATATCGTTGAAAATGTTGCTGTGTTAGAAGATTTGATAAAGATTGCTGGTGGTACGACAAACAACGCAGATGAATTATGTTATTTCATTGATTACCAATTAGAATCTAATGACGTTGTTTATATCGCGCCAATTTACGACAATGATGATATTTGTACAACTGATAAGTTAATAAAACATAATATCAATGAATGTAAAGCTAGTGATTTAAAAAGTATTGATGGAATCGGTGATACAACTGCAAACAGCATTATCGATTACAGAAATAATAATGGCAACTTTAGAAAATTAGAAGATGTAATGAAAATAAATGGCATTAAGAACGCTACATTTTCAAAACTAAAAAATTATATCAAATTAAAGAACTAGTGATTTAATGTTTATTTTTTGTTTTATTGCATTAGTTTTAGGAATTGTTTTATTAAAATATAATTTAATTATTTTTATAATTTTAACGATTTTATATTTTATTTATATAATTTTGAAGAAAAACAAGAAGTTATTCATTCTAAATGTCGTTTTTTTCAGTATTGGAATTATTCTTACAAATGTAAAAATTTATCTTTCTCAAAATATATTTTTAAATAATTGCAATTATGTAGTTGTTAAAGCAAGCAATAACTACTACATTGTTGATAATTTTCTCTCAAGATATTATGTTTATGAAAAAAATAATACTGTTGAAATCGGAGATTTAATTTATCTAGAAGGAAACACAATCGATATTCAAAACAATATGATTGAAGAAAAATTCAATTTTGTTTCTTATTTAAACGATATGTGTGTTTATAAGCAAATTAATGTAAAAACTAAAAATATAATAATTAACGTCCCTATCAGAAACAAAATTACTGCCTCGAATTTTTTAAATAAATATGGCGAAGATGCTAAACGTATATTTAATTCATTACTATTTAATTCTTCTTATGATCAAGAGTTAGGAATGATTTACAAAAATTCGAATCTTATCTTTTTATTAGGAATTAGCGGAATTTATATTAGTGTTTTTATAAGATTAATAGAATTTTTATTCCGTTTAAAATTTGATGAGAAAAAAAGTTTTATTTTTACAGCTGTTTCCTTTTTGCCTATTTACATGATAAATTGGTCTTATTATGCATTTATTAGAACATTTTTCTTTTATTTATTTGCAGGTTATCTAAAACATTTTAAAAATAAAAGCGGATATCTGCAAAACATGTTTTCGTTTCATTTGATGCTTTTACTTATAAATCCTTTTTATGTCTATCAGCTTAAATTTTTATTACCTTTAGGATTTGGACTCATAAATTACATCCTAAACATTTCCCTTAAAAACAAAAGTAAAAGAATCAGATTTTTTTATAAAAATATTATGTTGCTTTTGTTTATTATTCCATTTAATATCAATTTATCGAATTCTATCAATATATTAAGTCTTATTTTACAAATACCTTATTCATTCATCTTTCAAATATTCTTTATAGTAGGGCAAACTAGTAAATTAATCGGTTACAATCCAGCTATAAATTTATTAGGTTATATTGGAGTTTCAATGTTTAGCAGTCTAAAATATTTCGAATTATCGTTATTTATTCAAACTATAAACATTGATATTGTTATTATTTACTATATATTGTATTTTTTTGAACTTATTTTCTTTGAAAAACAAATGTTTTTTCTAACAAAAAAATACGCAATATGTTGTGCTTTTTTTGTTATTATATACGCAATTCCAATAAGAAATTTGACAACATCTGAAGTTGTTTTTGTAAATGTTGGACAAGGTGATTGCATATTTATTCGAGAAAAGAATAAGGCAATGATGATTGATACAGGTGGCTCAATATTTAAAAATATTGCAGGAGATGTACTCATACCATTTTTAAAAAGTAAAATGATTTATAGTCTTGAATCCGTGATTATCACGCACAATGATTATGATCATTGTGGCGCTTTAGATACACTTTGTGCTAATTATAATGTTAAAAGAGTGATTAGAAAAGATGAAGAATTTCCATATAGGTTTGGTAGTTCAACATTATATAATTTAAATAAAAACATAACTGGCGATGAAAATTCACAGTCTTTAGTAATTAAATTTGATTTTTATAATGTCAAATATTTATTAATGGGTGATGCTCCTCTGGAAATAGAAAAAGAAATAATTAAAAGCTACGATGTTGATTGTGACATTTTAAAAATTGGACATCATGGATCAATAACATCAACTTGTGAAGAATTTATAAAAGCAACTACTCCAATTGACGCAATCGTATCAGTTGGAAGAAATCATTATGGTCATCCTGATAAAAAAGTTTTGGAATTACTAAAAAGCTACAATATTAATATAAAAAGAACTGATAAATTAGGTAGTGTTGTATATACATATTAAGTTAATTAAGTTATAATTATATCATGATTTATATTATATTTGGCAGTTATCCTTACCTAATAAAAAAGAGTATTAATAGCATAAAAAATGAAATACTTGGAAAAGAAGCTGATGAGATTTCATTTGTTGAATGTGATTTTTCTCTCGATGATATTAGCAAAATTGGTGATGAATTGTCAATTATTCCAATGGGATATGAAAAGAAAATAGTTTCTTTTAACAACTCGACGTTTTTGCTTGAAAAAGACAACGAACTTGAGAAAAACGAAAAATATAATCAGATGTTTAAATTAATTGATGTAACAGATGAATCGTTAATTTTAATATTTAGTATTGAAAGCAAATATATTTCAACAACTAACAAATTTTACAAATTTGTTTCAGAAAACGGACAGATTATTGAACGAATCGAACCATCAAATTCTGATTTAACAATATTTATAAAGAAAAGATTAGCATCTCTTGAATGCAATATCGAAAATGATGCTATTGAAGAATTAAAAAGAAGAACTAACTCAGATTTATTCATGATTGAAAATGAATTTATAAAATTGTCAAATTACAGTAATCATATATATATTGACGATGTTAAAAAGCTCGTTTCTGAGCCTATAGACGACAATAACTTTAATATCCTATCAAATTTATTAGACGGTAATATTAATGGAGCATTGAAAACATTTAGAGATCTACGAATAAGAGGAATAGAACCAGTTATTTTAATTTCGATGCTTACAACTCAACTAGTCTTTATTCATCAAGTTTATTATTTATCTCATGTTTGTTTTAAATCAAATGATGATATAGCAAAAGAACTTAAAGCTAAACCTGGAAGAATATACATGTCTTTAAAAAATATGAATAAAATTAATGAAAAAATATTACTTAAAGAGTTAGAAAACTTATATAATTTAGATAAATCAATAAAGAAAGGTGAAATAGATAGGAATGTAGGTTTTGAATTCTTTCTATTAAAATTTGGAAAATAATTATGAACTGCCCAATTTGCAAAAAAGAAATAGAAGAAGACTTAAAAGAATGCCCATACTGTGGCACTCCTTTAAAAATTGAAAATGATCAATATATTAGAGGCGAAATAAATCCTATAAAAAAAGAAAAATATAGTGATTTAAATGAAAAAACATTATATGAAAAAAATAATACAATTGCCGGATTAAGCGTTGTGACCTCTTTTATTTTATTAATAGTCGGTGCAATATTAATCAGTCTAAATGCAACTATATATTTTTCGTTCCTTGCATTGGTTCCTTGTGTTGGACTTGCAGCAATTGGCTTTTTTAAATCGAGACCAACACACTTTAAATTCGCAAATACAGCATCATTTGTAATAGTAATTTTAGGTTCTATTTTGACATTATTAGCATTCTTATTTGTGCTTTTGAAGCTTTTAGGACTGTTATTTGCGTAATAATTGCAACAAAAAAACTAGATTTAAAAAATCTAGTTTTTTCTTACAAATTACTTAATGTTGTTGACTAAATTTTGAATAAAACTTTTTTGTCTAGCAGCAGTCTTTGCGTGTTGAATGTGCTTAACAACTGATTTATCAATTAATGAGATAGCAAGAGTTAAGTTTGTTGTTGCTAAAGCTTTATCTTTTGCTTCGGCAGCTTTTTCTACTTTTTTAATTGCTGTTCTAACTTTTGATTTGAAAGCAATATTGAGAACTCTGCTCTTTTCATTTGTTAAAATTCTTTTCTTTTGTGATTTAATATTTGCCATAATTACACCTCTTTCGATACGTATAAAATTGTATCAAAATATAGTATCTTATGCAATTGTTATTTTAGGGTATTTGATATAAAATACATATGAGATAAAAGTAGGTATAAAGAAATGAAATCAAAAGAATGCAGAATAATTTTCCTTGGTACGCCAGATATTGCTGCGTACGTATTAGAGGCATTAATTAATGATGGTTACAATATTATAGGAATTGTTAGTCAAGAAGATAAAGAAAAAAACCGCAAAGGACTTCTTTTAGAAACCCCAACAAAGATGATTGGGAAAAAATATAACATACCAGTTTATCAATTTGACAAAATAAGATTACACGTCGAAGAAGTTGCAGCATTAAAACCTGATTTAATACTTACTCTTGCATATGGGCAACTTGTATCCCAAGAAATATTAGATATTCCTTCTCTTGGATGTATTAATTTACACGGATCATTATTGCCAAAATATAGAGGTGCCGCCCCAATTCAAAGAGTATTATTTAGTGGCGAAAAAGAGACTGGTTTTACATTAATGCAAATGATTAAACAAATGGATGCCGGATTAATGTATAAAAAGTTAACGATAAAAATTGATGAATCCGATAATTTCTCTTCACTTTATGAAAAAATGAAAGAATGTGCAAAAGATTTAATTTTATGTTCGCTTCCTGAATATATAGAAGGAAAATTACCTGGTGTCGCACAAGATGAATCGGAAGCATCTTTTGCACCTAAAATTTTAAAAGAAGATGAGAAAATGGATATTAATATGAATTGTATCGATTTTATCAATAAAATCAGAGCATTATCGTATAAACCTGGTGGATTTTTGTTGCTTGATAACGAAATTATCAAGATTTTTAAAGTCCATTATCTCAATGATAAAAAAAGTTTTGAAAATGGAACGATTATATGTGCTGATAAAACAGGAATTGTGGTTCAATTAGAAGATGGAACAATTATAATCGATGAGCTCCAACGTCAACAAAAGAAAATGATGAAAGCTCCAGACTTTATAAATGGTTATTCTAATTTAAAAGGAAAGAAATTTTTATGAATTCTATCATAAAAATTTCTGTACATAATTTAGTAGATCCCATTTTAAGAACCGGAGACATTGACAATCGAATATTTAATAAAGAAACAATGCTAGAGGGTTCAAGAATTCATAGCAAGTACCAAGCCAAACAAGGTTCTACATATCTTTCAGAATTTCCTTTATCTTGTTCAATAGAGTATGGAGAGTTTATTTTTATAATTGAAGGAAGAGCTGACGGAATTATTATAAATAAAAACGAAATTATAATCGAAGAAATAAAATCGTGTAACGAAGATATTGATGCTTTTTTCGAAAAAAATGGATTATGGCATTTAGGACAAGCTAAAGTATATGCATATATGTATGCAAAAAAGAATAATTTAAGTACTATTTCTATTAGATTGACATACATTTCTCAAAATAATAATAAAGACCAAAAGTTTAAAGATTTTTCATTTGAGTTTGATAATCTTGAATTTTTTGTTCTTGATTTAATTCAAAGATATACGGATTTTTATAGTACTGTTTCATCGAATCGTAGAAAAAGAAATGAATCTATTAAAAAATTAAAATTTCCATATGCTAATGCTCGCAAATATCAACTTGAATATATGGATGCTGTAACTGATTCAATAATTGACAAAGGAAAGATTTTAATAGAAGCTCCAACTGGAATTGGCAAAACAATTTCAACTTTATATCCACATATTAAAAATTTTGGGCCAGATTTAAATAAAATATTTTTTCTTACTGCAAAAACAATAGGAAGAAATACGGCACAAGAAACAATAGAAGTATTAAATTCTTCCGGTTTATTTACTAAAAGTGTAGTTTTAACAGGCAAGGACAAGATGTGTCCATTGAATGAACCAATGTGTAATCCGGAAAATTGTCCATTTGCACGTGATTATTACAATAAAATTAGAGAAATATTGATTTCTGAATTACATAGCGACACATTAATTTATACAGAAGAAGTTATTAAAGAAATTGCTTTTAAAAACAACATTTGTCCATTTGAATTATCATTAGATTTATCTAATTTCAGTGACATCGTAATTTGCGATTATAATTATGTTTTTGATCCTTTTTCATATTTGCAAAGACTGCATGATGATACATGCAGTGACTATTCTCTATTGATTGATGAAGGACACAATCTTATTAAAAGAGCTCGAGACATGTATTCTTCTAAAATTACATATCAAGACATGAAGTTAGCAATAAAATTTTCTCCGAAAAAGAAAACCACAAAGATGTTTACAGGTTTAAAGAAAATGTTTAAGACAATTTTTGAAGAATTTGGACCTGGCGAGCATATTGTTGATAGTTTTGATAAAAAAACAATCAATGCTTTGTCAAATTTTGTTTCAAAATTTAAAGAAAACGATAGTGAAATTCAAGAAAAAATGTCGAGAGAACTTAGAAATTTCTTTTATAGCGTTTCAAGTTTCGTTAAACTTTATCATATTTCAGAAATGAGTGATTTATTTAAATATTATTTCTCAATTGAAAATGAAAAAAGTATTAGTATTAGTATTTATTGTGTTTGTCCATCTCCTTTTATTAATGAAATTACCTCGCATTTTAGGAATGTTGTTTTGTTTTCTGGAACATTTAGCCCAATGAGCTATTATAAAAATGCTACTTTTGGAAAAAGTGATGTAAAAGTTTTACAATTTGATTATCCATTTGACAAAAATAAATTTGGCATTGTCGTTAATCCATATATTTCTCTCAAATATAAAGACAGAAGTCTTTCGATTGAGTCAGTTTGTAAAACCATTAGAACTTTTATTAATGCACGTGTTGGAAACTATATAATTTATGTTCCAAGTTTTCAATATATGGAATTGCTTAAAGATAACAAAGAATTTTCAGGAGTTCATTTCGAATATCAACAGCGTAATATGAACGCAACTGATAAAATTGATTTTTTAAATAATCTCGATGAATTTTCAAACGTCACCAATGTATTAGTGGCGGTTTTAGGTGGAACCTTTGCAGAATCAATTAACTTAGAAGGTGATAAACTCATTGGAGTTGTTATTTTAGGAGTTGGTTTTCCTGCAATATCGATCGAAAACAATTCAATAAAAGATTATTATGATAAAAATGAAAATGGATTAGGAATGGCATATGCTTACACATATCCAGGAATGAATAATGTTGCACAAGCGGTTGGAAGATTAATCCGTTCTCCTCAAGATTGTGGTGTTGCACTCTTGATAGATACGAGATATTCATATAAAAATTACATTTCTCTATTCAAAAAAGAATGGATGCATTATACGGTCGTAAGCGACGATTTGAAACTTAATAAATATTTATCATTGTTCTATAAGAAAAATGAAAAATTATGATATAATTTTCAAGTATGATAAACGAAAATAAAATTAGAAATTTTTCAATAATAGCTCATATTGATCACGGCAAATCAACACTTGCAGATCGTATTTTAGAGTTAACTCAAACTGTTGAAAAACGTGAAATGAAAGAACAATTCCTAGATTCTATGGATTTAGAACGTGAAAGAGGAATTACAATAAAGCTCAATGCTATTACATTAAATTACACAGCTAAAGATGGCGAGACATATCTTTTTAATCTTATCGACACTCCAGGGCATGTTGACTTTACATATGAAGTTTCAAGATCTCTTGCTGCCTGTGAAGGTGCATTATTAGTAGTTGATGCAACTCAAGGAGTAGAAGCACAAACGCTTGCTAATACTTATTTAGCAGTTGATAATGATTTAACTATTATTCCAGTTATAAATAAAATAGATTTACCAAGTGCAATGGTAGACGTTTGCAAACAAGAAATCGAAGAAAAAATAGGAATTAGTGCTGATGATTCTGTTGCAGTTTCTGCAAAAACTGGCGAAAATGTTGCTGCAATCTTGGAAAAGATTGTTGAAATTATTCCTCCTCCAACAGGAAGAAGAGATGCCCCATTAAAAGCATTAATATTTGATAGTTTTTATGATGCATATCGTGGTGTTGTTGTTTTGATTTGTGTTAAAGAAGGAGTTGTTAAAGTAGGAGATGAAATTTCCTTAATGGCAACGAATTTTAAATATTTGGTTACTGAATTAGGCATAAAAACACCACAAGAACAAAAAGTAACATCTTTATCTGCTGGTGAAGTTGGATATTTAGCAGCTCAAATAAAAGATATTAAAGATGTGTTTCCTGGTGAAACAATTACAACTGTAATAAATCCTGCAAAAGAACCATTACCTGGATACAGAAAACTTAATCCAATGGTATATTGTGGTCTTTATCCTGTCGATTCAAAACAATATATAGATTTACGCGATGCACTTGAAAAATTATCATTAAATGATGCTTCTCTACATTTTGAGCCTGAAACTTCTCAAGCATTAGGGTTTGGTTTTAGATGTGGCTTTTTAGGATTGCTACACATGGATGTTGTTCAAGAAAGACTAGAAAGAGAATACGATTTAGACTTGATTCTTACGGCTCCAAGCGTTATCTATCATATTAATTTGACGAATGGAACTACTGTTAATCTTGATAATCCTTCTAAAATGCCAGATGTAACAACAATAAAAAGTATTGAAGAACCATACGTCATAGCTAAAATTATGACTCCAGGTGATTATGTTGGAAAAGTAATGGAATTGTGCCAAGAAAAAAGAGGAATTCATATTGATTTAGAATATTTTGATAAAACAAGAATGATTATTACTTATGAATTGCCTTTAGCTGAAATAGTTTATAATTTCTTTGATAAATTAAAGAGTTATACAAAAGGTTATGCATCTTTTGACTATGATTTTTCTGACTACAAAGTTGGTAATCTTGCTAAAATGGATATTTTATTAAATTCAGAAATTATTGATGCTTTAAGCTCAATAGTATACAAACCAAATGCCTTTAGAAGAGGAAATGCTATCACTTCAAAGTTAAAAGAGGTTATACCTCGTCAAATGTTCGAAATTCCAGTGCAAGCTGCAATAAATGGAAAAATTGTTGCAAGATCAGATATTAAAGCATTAAGAAAAGATGTTCTTTCTAAATGCTATGGTGGAGATATTTCTCGTAAGAAAAAATTATTAGAAAAACAAAAACAAGGTAAGAAAAGAATGAAGTCAATTGGTTCGGTAGAAGTTCCACAAGAAGCATTTATGACAATACTAAGTGTTGATGACGATCAAAACTAAATATTGACTTAATTACTACTAATAAATTACTAATTTGACTAACAATTATCGATTTTTTTTGATATTATATATTAAAGATGAATTTAGGAGAATGCAATATGATGGATTCAGAACTTGCAAATAGATTTACTAATTTAAAATACGCTACTAAGAATGAAGTATCAAAAGACTTAAACATGACTTTAGTGGATAAAATTTGGAACGAAATAATTACTTATCGTTCACAATTTTCAGCTGATTTGCGTGTTAAAAATGTCGAAGGATCACGTTATTCATTGTGTTTAGCTCCTTCGATAATGAATAAAATCAATTCGTTAGAAAGAAAAATTGGAAAATTAGAGAGAAATTTTGCAAAAATTGAAAATATAGCATCACAAAATAAAATAATTAGTGAATGTGTCTCAAATGAATTATTATTTGTTGCCAAACACGTTAATATCGAATGCGATGAATCTTCATTACTTTTAATTGCTCAAAACAAATTATCTGCTCCAAGACCTGAACAAATGTTTCTATTAACTTATAGTTCATTATTAAAGGATTTACAAAACGAAACATTTTCTTCAATTGAAAATATTGAACAATATTTAGCAAAAATTTCTATTGAAATATTAGGAAAAAATAACATTGACTATAGACATAGTAATTCGGATGGCCACAGCTCTATTTATAGTGGAATTTATGCGGAAGCTCCATTTTCAATGGTAGAACAAATGATTAATGAAATGTTTTCATTCTTATCAACAAGTGAATTTAATTTTATCGTAAAAATGGCAGTCGTTCTATATTACACAAATTACGTAAAGCCATATACTTCGTATAATGAAGAGCTTAGTTTACTTATGTCTAAATTCGTAATGAAATGTTCAGATATTGATAATATTTGTTATTTAATAAACACTGAAAAATTCCTTCTAAACTCACCAAAACTAGAAGAAATTATACAAGAAACACAAAAAACTTGTGATTTGACATATTATTTAAATTACTTCATTGAATCAGTAGATGAGTCATTAGCAAAACTTCAAGAAAGTTTAAATGAAATAAACGTTTCAAAGATTACAAAAGATTATTATAAATCAGAAGACAAGACAAACAACGCAAATGTCGAAGAAACGAAAGAAGAACCTGAAATTATTGAACAAAACGATGATATTGTTCAAAAAAACGAACTTCCTAGTTCGTTAATCATCACTCAAGATTCAGCTATTACAAATGTTACGTTTGGATATAACGAAGATGAAGCACAAAAAATCGAAACATTTTTATTGGAGAGTGATCCAAATTTAGGTGAACAACAAGCATATTTTTATGCAAGACATTGCACGATGAACAAATTTTATACAATCGCCCAATATAAAAAAGCATTATCATGTGCATATGAAACAGCAAGAACTTCTATGGACAAATTAGTGTCAAATGGGTATTATAGAAAAGAAGCACACAAAAACAAGTTTATTTATACACCAGTTAAAAGGAAATAAGGAGAAAAAAGTATGATGTTAAGCGGAGAATGGTACAACAATCCTGGAATGATCTTTCTATTTATTATAGTTATTTTTGCTGTTATAGCTTTATCTGCCTTTCTAATTAAAAAATATTACAAGCCTTTTAAGAAAGAAAAAGAAGAAAGTGAAAAAGAATTGTCTGAAAAAAAGGAAGAAGATATTGCTTCTGAAGAATTAAAGCGCATTCTTGAACCAGTTGATGAATTAAAAGAAACTGAAAAAGAGAATAATGAAATCGAAAAGAAATAAAATAAAATCATTATATATACACATTCCATTTTGTGAACATATTTGTTCATACTGTGATTTTACAAAGATTATTAGAAATGATAATCTTTCTTTTTTATATGTTTTAGATTTATTAAAAAGTTTGAATGATTATATCAAAGAAAAAAGGAAATTTTCAACAATCTATATAGGTGGTGGTACGCCAACCTGTATTGAACCTTTTTTATTGAATATTTTACTCTCTTATTGTTCAAAATTATTAAAAAATACTTATGAATTTACGGTTGAAGCAAATGTTGAATCTATTAATAAGGATACACTTCGTATTTTGAAAAATAATAATGTTAATAGACTGAGTATTGGCGTTCAAAGTTTTTCTGATGATTTGTTACTTAAATTAAATAGAAAACATACAGGAAAAGAAGCAATTGATGCAGTTAATTTGTCTTTTAAATATATAAAAAACATTAATATAGATCTAATGTACGGATTCCCTTTTTCATCATTTGACTGTCTAAAATCTGACGTTGAAATTGCAAAAACATTACCAATTGCTCATATTTCAACCTATTCTTTATTAATAAACAAAGGAACTTTACTTTTTAATCAAGGATATAAAGAAGTAGAAGGTGATACATTAAGACAATATTTCGACTTTATTAAAAAAGAATTAAAGAAATCAGGTTTTAAACAATATGAAGTTTCTAATTTTTCAAAACCGGGATATTATTCAAGAAACAATATGACTTATTGGAAAAACGAAGAATATATTGGTTTAGGAGCTGGTTCTTCGGGATTTGAAAATAATGTTCGTTATACATATACTAAAAATATCGCTTCTTATTTATACAACCATAAAAGAACAGAAGAAATTATTACAAGTGAAGATGATGTTAAATATCAAATTTTTCTTAATTTACGTACGACAAATGGCATTAATCGTAAATTATTTAAAGAAAAATTTGGCTTTGAAATACTGGAAAAATTCGGTGATTTTTTTATAAAACTGCAAAAAAAATCACTAATTAAAATTACTAAAAACACGATAAAATGCACATATAACGGTTTAATGATATTAGATAATATAATTTTAGAAATATTTTAGCACTTTAGTATTGACACTGCTAATTTTTGCGTTTATAATACTTTTAGCATTCAAAAGAACAGAGTGCTAGAAAGGAGATTATAAGTATGTTTAATCGAAGTGATTATATATTGAAATTGATTATAGAACATTTTGTACAAACTGCTCAACCAGTTGGTTCAAAAACACTTATTGAAAACTATGATCTCCAACTTAGCAGCGCTACTATTCGCAATGAAATGCAATTATTAGAAAACGAAGGTTTTCTTGAAAAGACTCATACATCTAGTGGAAGAGTTCCTTCTTCTAAGGGATATAAATATTATATTGAAAACCTTAGAGACAAAAAGAAGAACAACCAAATCAAATTTGAACTTCAAACAATCTTAAATGAAAGAACACAAACCATTGAAGATATGCTTAAAGAATCTTGTGAGATATTGTCAGAAATGACTAATTTGGTAAGTTTGGTTTTAGGAAATAACACTAGTGAAGAAACTTTGGCATCTCTCCAAATGATTCCAATTGGTAATAATAGTTCAACAGTTATCTTTGTAACAAATAGAGGCGCGGTTGAAAGTAAAACCTTTTTCTTTGATAAAAACATTAAAGTTGACGATCTTGAAAAATGCATTTCAATGCTAAATAAAAGATTAGTTGGTACAAGTGTTTCTGAATTAGTACCAAAGATGAAGTTGCTAGAACCTATTATTCATGATTACATTATCGATGGTGACGTCATTTATCAGACAATCCTCAAAACACTTGGAACGTTAGCGAATGATAAAGTAGTAATGTATGGAAAAGATAAACTATTAGATCAACCAGAGTTTAGTAAGGATCCAGAAAGAATTAAAGATGTCATTGATTTATTTGAATCTCCTACATTTTTTAAAGAAATTACGGAAAAAGTTCAATTTATTGATAAAGATATTACTGTTAAAATCGGTGGGGTAGACGAACGCGACGATATATCTATTGTCTCAGCAAAAATCTATATTCCTGGCGTTGGCGAAAATGTTATCAGTTTAATTGGACCGAAAAGAATGAATTATGATAAAGCATATGAAGCAATCGAGACACTTGTCGATGAGCTTAATAAGAAGTTTGAAGAAATATCGAAAGGAGATAGTTAAAAAATGGTTAATTTAAGAAGCGAAGAGATTAAAAAAGAAACAGAAGAAAATGTAAAAGAAGACGAAAAAAAAGAAAAAAAGGTTCCACTTGCTAAACTTGAAAAAGTTCAAGAAGAATTACGCGGCGTAGAAGCAGATCGCGATTCATGGAAAAATAAGTATTATAGCGTTTACGCAGACATGGAGAATCTTAGAAAAGTTATTGAAAAAGATCATCGTGAAGCAATGAAATATCGTTCGGAAGGATTTGTAATTAATTTAATACCCTCACTTGACAGTTTCCATATGGCAACTCAAATTGAAGGCAAAACAGAAGAAATGAAAGCATTTATTACCGGATTTAGATATATTTACAACAACATTATTAGTGCTATAGCAGAAGAGGGTGTAACAGAAATAACTCCAAAAATTGGAGATAAGTTTGATGAAAAAACCATGCATGCTCTCGATACCGTAGAACAAGAAGGTGATGAAAATATTATAGTTAACGTTGCAGGAAGCTGTTATAAAATATATGACAGAATCATAAGACCAGCTATGGTATATGTTTCAAAAAAACCGGCAGTTAAAGACGAAAAGATAGACAAAGACGCAGTCATAGAAGAAAACATAGATTAATCAAAAAGGAGGAAATTTTATGGCAAAAGAAATTATTTTAGGTATTGATTTAGGTACAACAAATTCGGTCGTTTCATACTTACAAGCAGATGGAAAGGTAAAGGTTATTCCAAACCCAGAGGGCACAAATACTACGCCATCTATCGTTGCTTTTAAACAAAATGGTGAAGAAATTATTGGTAACGCTGCAAAACGTCAAGCAGTTACTAATCCTGAAAACACCATCAGCTCTATTAAAAGAGAAATGGGTTCATCTAAAAAGGAACATATCGCATGTTTAAATAAAGATTTTACACCACAAGAAATTTCAGCAAAAATTCTTGCTTATATGAAAGATTATGCGGAAAAAGCTATTGGCACAAAAGTAGAAAAAGCAGTTATTACTGTTCCAGCATACTTTAACGATTCCCAACGTCAAGCAACAAAAGATGCAGGTAAGATTGCAGGACTTGATGTCGTGAGAATTATTAATGAACCAACTGCTGCTGCTCTTGCTTATGGTCTTGAATCTAAAAAATCTGAAAAGATTTTAGTTTATGATTTAGGTGGAGGTACATTCGATGTATCTATTCTTGATATTGGCGATGGTACATTTGAAGTTATTGCTACATCAGGTGATAATAAACTTGGTGGTGATGATTGGGATGCTCTTATTGCTAGATGGATTAGAGAAGAAGTTAAAAAACAAACCGGAACCGATATATCCGATAAAGTCGCACTTCAAAGATATACTGACGCTGCAGAAAAAGCTAAAATTGAATTATCAAGTTCATTAAGCACTGTTATTTCATTACCATTTATTGGTATGAATGCAAGTGGTCCAATTAACTTTGAAACAACTTTATCACGCGCTAAATTTGAAGATTTAACTAAAGATTTATTAAGAAGAACAGAAGAACCAGTAAGAAAAGCATTATTAGATGCTAAATTAACTGCTTCAGATCTTGATCAAATCATTCTAATTGGTGGTTCAATTAGAATGCCAGCTGTTCAAGAATCTGTTAAGAAATTAACAAATAAAGCACCTAACTATTCAGTTAGTCCAGATGAGGCAGTCTCAATTGGTGCTGCTTTACAAGGCGGAATCGTTTCAGGAGACGTTAAAGATGTTGTTTTACTTGACGTCACCCCATTAACTCTTGGTATTGAAACTATGGGTGGAGTAATGACTCCTCTTATTACAAGAAATACGACAATTCCAACGACTAAATCACAAATTTTCTCAACCGCTGCTGATAACCAACCTGCAGTTGATATTATGGTTTATCAAGGTGAACGTCCAATGGCTCATGATAATAAATTATTAGGTCATTTCCAACTTACTGGTATTGCTGCAAAAAGAAGAGGCGAACCACGTATTGAAGTTACCTTCTCAATCGACGTAAACGGCATTGTTAAAGTTTCTGCAAAAGATTTAGATAGTAATAAAGCTCAAGAAATCACAATTTCTGGCTCAAATGGCTTATCTAAAGAAGAAATTGATCGCATGGTCCGTGAAGCTGAAGAAAATAAAGATGCTGATGAAAAAAGAAAAGAAGAAATTGAAGTTAAAAATAAGGCTGAACAATTTATTAACTCAATTGACTCTTCCCTTGCCGAAAAGGGAGATTCTATCGATCCAAAGCAAAAAGAAGATACTATTAAATTAAGAGATGAATTAAAAGAAGCTCTTGATAAAAACGATATTGAGACACTTCGTAATAAAATGTCTGAATTAGAAAAAGCTGCTGAATATATGGCACAAGCACAAGCTCAAGGACAAAATCCAACTGAAGGTGCTGCTGATGCTTCTTCTTCAACAGAAGGTCAAACAACAGCTGATGATGTAGTCGATGCTGATTTTACTGATAAAAAGTAAAAAGAAAATTGAATCGAGTATTAGAGGCATTTGCCTCTAATACTCATTTTTGGAGGTAAATTATGGCAGAAAAGAGAGATTATTACGAGACGCTAGGTGTACAACGCACCGCAACAAAAGATGAAATCAAAAGTGCTTATAGAAAACTTGCAATGAAATACCATCCAGATAGAAACAAAGAACCTGGTGCTGAGAAAAAATTCATGGAAGTTCAAGAGGCATATGATGTACTTTATGATGATCAAAAAAGAAAAACATTTGATCAATTTGGAAGTGCAGCTTTTGACCAAAATGGTGCAGCATCTGGATTTGGTGGTGGAAATCCTTTTCAAGGCGGATTTGGAAATTTTGGTGATTTAAACGATATATTTTCCCAAATGTTTGGTGGCGGAATGGGGGGCGGAAGAAGCGCTCAAAGAAGCGGTCCAAATAGGGGAGACGATACATTAATGAGAGTTAAAGTTAGTTTTATTGATGCAATTATGGGCAAAAAAATAACTATACCTGTCACATATGATAAAGTTTGCGATACATGTAACGGCACAGGAGCAAAATCTAGTAGTGATATTAAAACTTGTTCGCATTGTGGTGGAAGTGGTGTTGTAAGACAAACCAAACAAACACTTTTTGGTGCAATGGAAAGTGAAACTACTTGTCCGTATTGCGGTGGAACTGGCAAAATTATTGCTAATAAATGTCCAGATTGCAACGGAACTGGGTCAAAACGTGTTAAAGAAAATATCGATATTGCTATTCCAGCCGGAATTAATGCTGGCCAACAAATTAGAGTTAAAGGCAAAGGCATGAAAGGCTCTAATGGCGGTCCTAACGGCGATTTATATATTGAAATCGTAATTCAAGAAGATGATTTATTTAAAAGAGACGGTAATGATATTCATTTAAATTTAGAAACCGATTTTGTTGATGCTGCACTTGGAATAACACTTGACGTTAAAACTGTTTACGATACTGTCAGTTTAAAAATACCAGCAGGTACACAACCAAATACTGTATTGAAATTGTCTGGAAAAGGTATTAAAGATATGCGTAATGGAAGACCAGGCGATGAGTACGTTCATATCATTATTAAAACTCCAACCAACCTCAACACAAAGCAAAAAGAATGTTTAAATGATTTTAAAATAAATAGTAATTCACAAAATGGTCCATTTTCTCGTTTGAAGGATAAATTAAAGAAATAATTAAAAATTTTTAACGGAATAATGGTATAATCAACTTGTGAGAAATGTATGCTAAAGTGTAAAAATTGTGGTCATAAATTAACAAAATTTGATCGTGATCTTTGTCCTTATTGCGGCGCAAGAAATCCAATTGATGAATCTTCAACTGAAACGATTGATGTAACGCAAATAATAGACAATATCGAAAATATCGATCATAAAGAAAAATTTGTAAGAAAGAGCAGAAAAACTTATATCATTTTAATGATGATTTTAGGAATTTTTTCTGCTCATTTATTTTATATAAAACGTTACTATCAAGCTGCTTATTTAATTGGAGCTAATGCTTTATTTATTGGTGGCGGTGGTTATCTTTTAAGTATTTTTGAAATATTTGTTAATTCACAGTACTTTTTAAACTGGATAGTCGCACTAGGCGTTGTTTTAGGTCTTTATATTATTTTAGGAATTAGTACGATATTTTTTGGGGAGCCAAAAGATAGCGATAATGAGGTGCTAAAATAATGCAAAGATATTTTGCTGAAGGCATTAATGAAAATTATTTTTTTCTTTCCAAAGATGATGAACATCACTTAATCAATGTTTTAAGAACAGAAAAAGGTCAAGAAATTGAAATAGTTTTTGATTCAATTTTGTACACAGTCAAAATTGAATCGCTTAATCCACTAAAAATTGTAAAAGTTTCACAACTTTCAAATGAGAAGAAAAATAGAAAAATCACTATTGGATTTGCTATCCCAAAAGGCGATAAAATCGAACTTATTCTACAAAAATGTACAGAATTAGGAATTGATGAATTTGTCTTATTTTCAAGCGAAAGAACAATTGGAAAAATTAGTGCTGATAAACTCGATGATAAACTTAATAGATATAATAAAATAGTTAAAGAAGCTGCACAACAATCAAAAAGAATTAGTGTTCCAACAGTTAAATATGTAGGAAAACTAGCTAATCTTATTAGTTTAGATATAGAAAACAAACTAGTTGCTTATGAAAACGCTTATGAAAGAAAAATTAATCTCATCAAATCCGTATATGCCTATCCTTCCACTTTATTTATTACTGGTCCAGAAGGTGGGTTTTCGGAAGAAGAGATTCTATTTCTTGAAAAAAATGGATTTGAAACCATTAGTTTAGGAAAAAATATCTTAAGATGCGAAACGGCGCCGATTTATATAGCCTCAGTCGTCTCATTTTTGTTAGAAGGAGTAAGTAACATATGAAAATATTTGCATTATTAAATAAGTTTCAAGATAAACAATTTGGATTTAGAAAGACTCAAGAATATGCTTATTATAAGAAAAATAAGAAATATTTAAAAACTATGCCAAAATTAAAAAGAACTATTAATGTTAATAGCTCATTTAGTTTAATTTGCACAAATATTTATATCACCACAATTATTAACAAGATTAAAATTGATGAAATATGTAAAGATGCTATTTCTTCAATCTATTTAAAGGATAAATTTACTGAAGAAGAGTTTTTAAAATATTATCACGCTAGAATCATTGATTTAAAGTCGTTTGTATCAAATGATACGCATGTTTTTGTTCCATTCTTTTCACATATAATTAACAATATTTACTATAATGAACCCTATAAGCTATTAAATGAACCATATAATATATTATTTGATCAATATACCGAGAACTTAATTGATCCATTTGAATGTTATTCTCATAATTTATTTGATTCTCTTTTCACTAAATTAATTAAAATAAAACAATATGGACAATCAGTAGTTTTTTATCATTTTGATTTAGCAACGATCTTTGTAATAAATGATCAAGGAAGACTTGATGCTATTTTTCCAATTTTTGATAAATGGCTAACTAAAATTAAAACATCCCACGTTGCTGAAAAAATAGAGAAAGTAACTGATTTATATTTTGCAAATGATAAAAAAGGATTCATTGATGAACTGTTTAACCAAGAATTTATATCTCAAAAAATGCATGATTTATTGATTGAAAAGTGTTTATAATATGAAATTTAAATTATTTTTCTTAGGCTGCAAAGTAAACGCCTATGAAATTGACTCCATTCGTGTTTTACTAACAAAAAAAGGTTTAATTGAAGCAAAAAAAGATGAAAATACTGACGTAATTGTCATAAATACTTGTAGTGTAACAAGCGTTGCTGATAAAAAATCACGTCAAATGATTCACAAATATAGAATTGAACAACCTAAAGCAATATTATGTGTTATTGGTTGTTTTACTCAAGGAATTTCTTCCAATATTGATTTTCCTTTTGAAGCAGATATTATTTTAGGAAATAAAAATAAATCCGCTCTTTACGATAAAATCGAAGAGTTTTTAAAAAATAAAGAAAGAATAGTTGATATTGATCATGACAATAGAAGTTTTACATATGACAATATGCCAAGCATTCAATTCAGCGAAAAAACACGTGCATATGTAAAAATTCAAGATGGCTGTGATAACTTTTGTTCTTATTGTTTAATACCTTTTGTTCGTGGAAAATCTCGTTCAAGAGAACCTCAATATATAATTGAGGAAATAAAAGATCTAATTAAAAACGGCTATAAAGAAATAGTTTTTACGGGAATTGATGTTGCATCGTATGGAAAAGATTTAAAAGAACAAATTTCCTTCTCTGATTTACTCGAAAAAATCCTTGAAATAGACGAAAACAATACAATTATCAGAATATCATCAATTGAAGAATCAATGATTGATGATAAATTTATAAATCTTATCGAAAAAGACCAAAGAATTGCTCGTCATATGCATCTTTCACTTCAAAGTGGAAGTAATTATATTCTAAAAAAGATGAATAGAAAATATACGACAGAAGAATATTTAGAAAAATTACGTCGTTTACAAACAGCTGTTCCTGATATTAACATCACTACAGATGTTATTGTAGGATTCCCAGGTGAGACTGAAGAAAATTTCGTGGAAACACTTAATTTTGTTAAAACCTGTGGATTTTCTCATATTCACGTGTTTCCATATTCGGTTAGGAAAGGAACAGCTGCTGCTGTTTTTCCAAACCAAATAGATACAAATATTAAAAAAGACCGTGTAAAAAGATTAATTACATTAGGTGATGAATTAAAAGAAACATATATAAACAAATTTATTGGTCAGGAAATGGAAGTCTTGATTGAGTGTCGCATCAGCGATAATATTTATACAGGGCATACCTCCAATTTTCTTGAAGTGATGGTAAATAGTCCTACAAATATCATTGGTGAAGTCGTAAAAACTACAATAAATTTTGACAATGTCAAATAATTATTATTGCGTTATAAACGAAGTTATAACATTATTTGAATAATGTGTCAAAAATTTATTGTAAAAATATTTTATAATGTATATAATATGTAAGTTAAATAAAGGAGAATTATATGGCAGTCCCATTCAGAAGAACATCGAAGACAAAGAAAAGAATGCGTAGAACGCATTTTAAGTTAACACCACAAAGTTTAGTAAAATGCCCACATTGTGGACAAATGATTAAACAACACCAAGTATGTCCACATTGTGGATTTTATGATGGAGTTCAAGTTATTAAAGTAAAAACAAAGAAAGCTGAATAAGCTTTTAAATTGGAGGATTTATGAATTACAATAAATTAATCGATCATACAGTTTTAAAACCAGAAGCATCTGAAAGTGATGTTGTTGCACTTTGCGAAGAAGCAAAGAAATTTGACTTTATGTCAGTTTGTATTAATCCATGCTATGTTAAAATTGCAAAATCATGTTTAAAAGACAGTGATGTTGCAGTTTGCACTGTTATTGGATTTCCATTAGGTTCAAATACTACTGAAACAAAAGTTTTCGAAACAAAGTTAGCAGTAAAAGAAGGAGCTTCAGAAATTGATATGGTTATCAATGTCGCAGCTCTTAAAGATCATAAGGATGAATATGTTTTCAATGAAATATCTGCTATTCGTAAAGCTTGCAAAAAGCAACTTTTAAAAGTAATTTTAGAAACATGCTTATTAAATGACGAAGAAATCGTTAGAGCATGTGAACTTTCAGTCAAAGCTGGAGCAGATTTTGTTAAAACTTCAACAGGATTTAGTAAAGAAGGAGCAACTGCACATGCAGTATCCTTAATGAGAAAGACTGTTGGACCAAACATTGGAGTAAAAGCAAGTGGTGGAATTAGAACTCACGAAGCTTTACTTGAAATGGTTGAAGCAGGCGCAAATAGAATCGGAACATCATCCGGTCCAAAAATTATCTAAATATTGTTATTTTCATACACAATATAGTGTATAATGAATAAGGCGTTTAATGGAAGGAGTTGAGTTAATATGCCAAAAGTCGTTGTAAGAGATAACGAAACACTTGATGAAGCACTTCGTAGATTCAAGAGAACAGTAAACAAATCATGCGTTCTAGAAGAAGCTAGAAAACGCGATTTCTACTTGAAAAAATCTTTGAAAAGAAAGATGAAAAGCGAGCTTGCTCGTAGAAAAAACAAATAGTTTGATAAAAATTAAAATACCTCCCTACTTATATAGTAAGGAGGTTTTTTTATGCGATATTATATTAATCAAATTATGGAAAAAGACTGTGGATTTGCTTCTTTAAAAATGCTTTTTTCTTTAACGAGTAAAAATACAAATTATTTATATATTCCACAAGAAACACGAGACAAAGCTTATTCATTTTATGATTTGCTTAAAATTGGCAACAAATATGATTTCAAATTAACTTGTTACCACATTGGAGAAAAAAATGATCTTAAAAAACTGTTAAAAACGCCATTTATTGCTAGTATTAGTGATAATAACACACATCACGCAGTCGTAATTCAAAAGATTGTGATGAATAAGCTTACAGTTTATGATCCTAAACTAGGAATTTATAAAATGAAAATAGAACAATTTCTAAATATTTGGGATGGAAATTGTATTGTCGTTTTAAAACGCCCAACAAAAAAATATGCAAGTTTCGAGAAGAAAATATATCGAAAATGTTATAGAATAACTAACATTATTTTGCAAATAATGTCTTCCATATTTTTAATTGTTGGGTTTTTCTTTATTGACGAAAAATTTCATTTTGCAACCCCAATTGCATTTTTTGCAGCGGCGATAATATCTGAAATTTTGCAAAAATTTATGATAAATAAGTTTTTTGCAAATTTTGATGACATTTTAATTAGCGAACTTAAAAGTCGCGAACAAAATGATATTTCTTCTAATTTACAAGAAATAGTGCAATATAAAATGTCATCATCATTCAAATATTCGTCATTAATAATTAATTTTATTAGTTCCATTTCAATATCTGTTTTGCTTATTATCAATAATGCAACGAATCTATATTTTGTTTTAGGAATATTTCTGCTTAAGCTGTTTGACCTGTTAATATATAAACCCGTAATTGAAAATGTAAAAAAAGAAATAAGAAATAAGGAATTAAAGATTCAAAATAACAATGATGCTTTTGCAAATTATAAAGAATTAGGAACACTTTCAACTAAACTTATATCAATACTTAACATCAAGAAATATTTAGCATATTTTGTTATTTTAGTCTTATCATTCGTTTCTATGGCTATTTTTAATAAATTAAGTATAAACTATTTATTATTTCAATGCTTAATGTTGTGGTTTATTTATGATGCTTTATCAAACGTTGAAGGTTACAGAAACAGCTTATATGAACATCGAAAATTAACTGCAAAAATAGTATCATTGATATATAAAAATTAGATTTTTAAATGTATAATATTAATATGAATATCGATTTTGTAAATTGTTGCGATGAAAGTTTTAATAAATTTGAGAAGTTATTTTCTTACTTTTATAAAAAAACGCTTAAGCAATTAAAAATAACAAGAAAAACATTTTTAGAAGTTGATATTATTGATAATAATCAAATTCAAAAGATAAATGCGGAATATCGAAATATTGATCGCATTACCGATGTCATATCATTTGCATTTGATGATAAAATTCAGGGAGAGCCTCAAATAATTAATAGCAAAATTGATTTTCTTGGGTGCATTTATATATCTTCTGAAAGAGCAAAAGAACAGGCGGATGAATTAAACAATACATTTGAAAAAGAGATGTGTTTCTTATTTGTTCATGGTTTATTGCATTTGTTAGGATACAATCATATAGATAGCGAAGAAGCCGAGATTATGTACGAAATACAAAGAATTATATTTAAAGGAGAAGAATTATGATTAATACAAAAATACTATTCGAAAATTGTCAAAAAGCTAGACAATTTTCGCGTTCACCATATTCACATTTTGCTGTTGGAGCCGTTGTTGTACTCAAAAGTGGCGAATTAATAAATGGATGCAATATTGAAAATGCTGCTTATGGATTATGCATGTGTGCTGAAAGAACAGCTTTATTTAATGCCTACTCAAAAGGGATTAAAAAGGATGATATTGAGGCAATTGGAATAATTGGAGATACAGAACTGCCAATTAGTCCATGTGGAAGCTGTAGACAAGTAATGGTCGAACTTTTAAATAAAGAAACTCCAGTTTATATGTTTAATTTAAAAGGTGATCTAAAAATAATGACCGTTGAAGAACTTATGCCTTTTTCTTTTAGTGAAGGTGATTTATCATGAAATGTGGTTATGTAGCTTTAATTGGCAAACCTAACGTCGGTAAATCTACTATTATGAATGATATTTTTAATAAAAAAATATCAATTGTAACAAGCAAATCTCAGACCACTAGAAACAGTATTGTTCAAGTGTATGATGATGAAGATAGTCAAATTATTTTTATAGACACTCCTGGGATTCATAAACCACAACAAGCATTAGGTAATATTATGAACAAAAGTTCATATAATGCTATAAGAAGCGCTGATGTAGCTGTTTTTATTGTCGATGCAGGACACGATTTCAATGCTAGTGATGATTATTTATTTGAACATTTAAAGTTTGATATACCTCTTATTGGCGTATTTAATAAAATTGATACAACAAATGTAGTGTTGGTAGAAAGAATGAAGTCGAAATTTTTGCAAGTCTATCCTGAAGCAGAAATAATTGAAGTTTCAGCCTTGGAAAAATTTAATATCAACGAACTATTGTTGTTAATTAAAAATCATTTAAATGAATCTGAAAGATATTTTTCACCAGATGACGAAAAAGAACTCATAAATGATAAATTTTTGATTTCTGAAATCATTAGAGAAAGAATGCTCGTTTTATTAGATGAAGAAGTTCCACACGCTGTTTATGTGAAAATTGATGAAATTACGATGCATGGAAAAATGCTTGATATAAAAGGATCTATTATTATCGAAAAAGAATCTCAAAAAGGAATTGTTATCGGTAAAAAAGGTAATATGATTAAGAAAATTGGAATCGCTTCAAGAGCAGAAATGGAAAAGATTTTTCGCACTCACGTAAATCTTGACCTTCTTGTTAAAGTTGATCCTGATTGGCGCAATAACGAGAAGAATTTACAGAGTTATGGTTTTAAAGGTGAATAAATGAAAGTTGTTGGGATAGTTATAGATTCGGCCGAATACAATGATAATGATAAAATAATTAATCTTTTAACAAAAGATAAAGTAATTCCTTTGCTAGCAAAAGGAATTCGAAAACAAAATGCTAAAAATAGGGATGCTTGTTTTGAGTTTTCTGTTTTAGATGTTGAATATATAGTTGCAAATAACCGTAATATATTGACAAATAGCCAGTTTAATCGAGTTTATTGGAAACTTTTTGAAACATATGATGGTTTAATCTTTTTAAATTTTTATAAAGAAGCTTGTCGCAAAGTGCTTTTAGAAGAAGAACTTCCGGCATTATATAAGACTATTGAAAAAGTTATGACGCTATTTGATGGTGGATTAACTAAAGAAAATATTTTAAAAGGAATGTTCATGCTTTTTACAAACGCTCTTTTTATAAGCGGATACGATTACAAGGAATATTGTGCTAGTAATGGTACAAGTATTGATTATAAAGAGTTTATTAAAAGTGATGTTCCAACGTTAATTATTGAATTAAAAAAGATGAATTACTTTTTTAATTTTTTTACAAATACAAAACTGAATTCCATTGATATGTTATAGTAATTACACTCATAATGAGTTGACAAAATATAAGTAAAAATATATAATCTTTCAGTATGCTTTTTAAAAAAAGCAAGAAGTTTGGAGGAAATTATGTATAGTTTCGAAAAAATAGTTAATCATCTTATTACGTCTGGTTTTGTGTTTCCTGGTTCCGAAGTTTATGGCGGACTAGCAAATGCATGGGATTATGGACCACTCGGAGCAGAATTAAAACGCAATGTGCGCGATGCTTGGTGGAAAAAATTTGTTACAACAAATAAATATAATGTTGGTATTGATAGTGCCATTATTATGAATACAAAAGTGTGGGAAGCAACTGGTCATATTACAAGTTTTAGCGATCCATTAATTGATTGCAAAGATTGCAAATCACGTTTCAGAGCTGACACATTAATTGAAGAAGAATATCCAGATGTTGATGTTAATAGCATGAATAATGCTGATATGGTCGCATTTATCAAAGAAAAAGGACTTAAATGTCCACATTGTGGAGGTAATAATTTTACCGACATAAGAAAGTTTGACTTGATGTTTAAAACAAATATGGGAGTAACTGATGATTCAAAATCAGTTGTTTATCTAAGACCTGAAACTGCACAAGGAGTTTTTGTTAACTTTAAAAATGTCCAAAGATCAACAAGAAGAAAACTACCATTTGGTATATGCAATACTGGTAAATCATTTAGAAACGAAATCACTCCAGGTAATTTTATTTTTAGAACGAGAGAATTTGATCAAATGGAATGCGAATTCTTTTGCAAGCCAGGAACTGATTTAGAATGGTTTGCCTATTGGAAAGAATATTGTTTAAAATTTGTTACTTCCCTTGGAATTAACAATGAAAATATTAGATTTAGAGATCACGAATTAAAAGAATTAGCATTTTATTCAAAAGCAACCACTGATATTGAATACAAATTCCCATTTGGTTGGGGTGAATTATTAGGAGTTGCTGATAGAACTGATTACGATTTGAAACGTCACATGGAGTTCTCAAAACAATCACTTGAATATTTTGATCCAGATACTAACGAAAAAATCATTCCATACGTTGTTGAGCCTTCGATGGGATTAGACAGATTAATGTTATGTGTTTTATGTGATGCATATGATGAAGAAACTTTAGAAAGTGGCGATATTAGAACTGTATTACATTTAATTCCAGCTCTTGCCCCATATAAGGCAGCTATTTTACCTTTAAGTAAACAATTAGGTGAAAAAGCTAATGAGATTTTTGATACATTAGCAAAAAAACATTCTGTTGCATATGATGATGCAGGAAGTATAGGAAAAAGATATAGAAGACAAGATTCAATTGGCACACCACTTTGTATAACTGTAGATTTTGATACAGCAACAGATGGATGTGTAACAATTAGAGACCGCGATACAATGAAACAAAAAAGAGTGAAAATTGAAGAACTTAGCTCTGAAATTGATACTATTTGTGAATTTTAGGAGGAACTAACTTGATCAGCAATGAAATAGTAAATAACATTTTGCATTCTTTAGATATAGTCGATGTTATATCAAGATATATTAATGTTATAAAAAAAGGAAAAAATTATGTGGCAGTATGTCCTTTTCATAATGACACGAATCCTTCTTTATCTATTTCTAAAGAAAAACAAATATTTAAATGTTTTGTCTGTGGAAAGGGTGGAAACGCCATTAACTTTATTGCTGATTATGAAAAAGTATCCTATCATGATGCTATTTATATTGCAGCAAATTTAGCTGGCATTAAATTGGATGAGCCAAAAAATGTTGTTGAAGATAAATTCAAAGATTTAAAAAAAATATTTCAAGATTTAACAGAATTTTATACATTAAGCCTTAATTTAAATGATGGTTCTGAAGGAAAGAAATATTGTGAATCAAGAAAATTAAATCGTGATATTTGTGAAAAGTTTTCGATCGGTTTTGCTCCTGAAAATGGAACTAATACAATTAAATTTCTTAGATCAGCTGGTAATTCTATTGCTAAAATTAGAGAATTAGGTATTACTAATACAATTAATGATGATGCCAATGATTTAAATAGAGGAAGACTTGTCTTTGCAATTAAAAATAAGAATAATGAACCCGTTGCCTTAAGTTCAAGAAGAATTGATAACAGCGATTCTCCAAAATATATAAATTCACCTGAATCTAATATATTTCATAAATCAAACATCCTATATAACTATTATAATGCAAAACAATCAGCTAAAATTGATGGATATATTTACGTTGTTGAAGGATTTATGGATGTAATTGCGTTATATAAAGCAGGAATTACATCGGTTGTAGGTTTAATGGGAACAGCATGCAGCAAAGAACATATTTCTTTGCTTAAATATTTAGATGTTGAAATAAGAATGTGCCTAGATTTTGATTGTCCAGGTCAACAAGCTATTTCAGATATCATTTCCAAATTAGAAATTGAGAAAATTAACTATCGAATTGTCAAAAAAGTCGAATTTGCTAAAGATTCTGATGAAATACTTACTAAATTCGGAAAAGAAAAGTTACTAGAAGTAGCAAACACTCTTATTTCTAAACAAGAATTTAGCATTGACTTCAATATAAGTAAACACGATTTAACAACTGATGATGGTAAAAAAGAATTAATACGTTCGTTCTTGCCAATGATTGAAAATGCTTCTAGTTCGTTAGATATCGAAGCTTATGCGACAAAACTATCAACTGTAACTAATTATTCGAAAGAAAGCATATTATCGGAGTTTAAAAACCACATTTATGTAAAAAAGAATGTGGATCCGATATATAATCAAAAAATTCCGGATTCTGCATTAATTCCAGGGGAACGCCAAAATTATCAATTATATGATGGTACTATTAAAAAACTTGAAAATGAATTATTCTATCAAATATTGAAAAGCGAAAAAGCGTTACAATTTTATCAAACAAATGTAGAATTTTTCTATAATGAAATTTATTCAAAAGTAGCAATTTTCTTAATTAATTATTTTAATGAAAATGGTAATGTTAATACATCGCAATTAATTAATTACATTTACTTAAATTCAAATGAAGAAGAGGCTAACAAATGCCAATCCACAATTACTAACGTTCTAACAGATGGCACTAGACATGAAAAACTTACTGATACTTTATTAGTTAATATCAAAAATAGACTTGAATTCGAAAGAGAATACTATTTTAAAGAGATAGAACTTGATAAAAAGATGCACGAAGAAATTGATAACGTTAAAAAATTTGAAATTCTTTATGAGAAACAAATGCTAAAAAGATCTAAAAACCAAAAGGGAGGTCACTAATTATGGCAAAGAAAAACGAGGAAAAATCAGTTAAAAAGAACAAAGTAGAGGAATTAGTTAAGAAAATTCTAGGTGAAGAAGATGAAGACAATCAACTAACCATTTCTTCATTCGAAGACATTATCAAAAGATATGAAAATAAAACAAAAACATCTAAAGTTATCTGCAGTTCAGATTTATTAGCAGATTTAAACGATGTTTTTGAATTAGAAGATGAAGATATTAAAAAAGTCATCGATTATTTTATGGAAAATGGATATTCGGTTGAAAAAGAAAAAGTTGATGAACTAGAAGACTATTCAGAAGCCGATATCTTAGACGATGAAGGTTTAGAACCAGAAGATTTAGCTGCTGAAGAAGAGCCAGCAATCGAGGATCCAATCATTTTAAGCGAAACAATTCCAAATGATTCGGTTAAAGCCTATCTTCACGAAATTGGTCAAGTTCCTTTGTTAAATAAAGAACAAGAACTAGAAATTGCTAAAAGAATTACAAATGAAGGCGATCCATACGCAAAAGAACAATTAATTAATGCTAACTTGCGTTTAGTTATAAGTATTGCTAAAAAATATTTAGGTCGTGGATTACCTTTTCTTGATTTAATTCAAGAAGGAAATATCGGTTTGATGAAAGCTGTCGATAAATTTGACTACACAAAAGGTTTTAAATTTTCTACTTATGCAACATGGTGGATTAGACAATCTATTACAAGAGCTATTGCTGATCAAGCAAGAACTATTAGAATTCCAGTACATATGGTAGAAACTATTAACAAAATTTCTAAAGCACAACGTCATTTACTCCAAGAATTTGGTAGAGAACCAACTGCAGAAGAAATTTCAAAACATTTAGATGATAAAGCACTAACTCCAGAAAGAATTAGGGAAATTCAAGCAACTTCACTTGATCCTATTTCATTACATGGACCAGTTGTTAAAGATGAAAATGAATCAACAATGGAAGACTTTATTCCAGATCCTAATGCAAAATCACCAGTAGATGAAGCTACAAGAATAATGCTTAGAGAATCTTTGGAAGAAGTTTTAAATGAGGGATTAAATGAACGTGAACAAAAAGTTATCAGATTAAGATATGGTCTTGATGATAATATTTGCCACACTTTAGAAGAAGTAGGAAAAGAATTTGGTGTTACAAGAGAAAGAATTAGACAAATTGAAGCAAAAGCTATCAAAAAGCTAAAGCATCAAAGTAGAAAAAAGAAATTAGATGATTGGGAATCTTTAAATAAATAAAAAAATGACAGCAGCTCTTTCTAAAAGGCTTAACTCAATATATTCGATGCTCGATGAAAAGTGCTATGTTGCAGATATTGGTGCTGATCATGGACAATTAGTTATTAAATTAGCAAAAACTTATATTAATAATAAATTTTTTGCTGTGGAAAATAAAAATGGGCCATTTAATACATTAAAACAAGCAATTGATTTACATAAATGCAAAAATATTGAAATTAGCTTAAGTTCTGGAATATCAAATATACCAAATTATGTTAACACATTGGTTATTTGTGGAATGGGAGGCGATAACATTTATTCGATTATTTTAGATAATTTAGAAAAATTGTTTTTTATTGAAACAATTGTGTTTTCTGCTCATTCAAAATCAAATATTGTTATAACATTACTAAATAAATTGGGATTTTCACTAACTACTTATAAAAAAGTTGATGAAAATGGCAAGATCTATGATTTATATCGATTCGATTTAAACGGAAAGAATGAAATTTTTTTAGGAAAATATTATATCAATTTGTTATTTTGGCAAAATCATAATCCTTACGACATACATTATTCTAATATTGTATTAAAAAATTATTTACTATATAAGAACTCTATTAGAAATCATGGTTTTCTTGTTTTTAAGGATGAATACATTAAAGAAAGAATGGAAATAGAGGAAATAAATAAGTATGAACACAAAATTATTGCTTAAAAAATTAGGCAAAAAATTTCCAAAACGCATTGCAAAAGAAAATCAAGATTATGTTGGGTTAATGTGTGGAAAATTATCAGAAGAAGTCAATAAAGTAGTATTATGTCTTGATTTAGACAATATTATTATTGATGATGTCTTAAATATAAATCCAGATTTAGTAATTACACATCATCCTTTTATATATGGAAAGAAAAGAGATGTATTAAAACACGATGAATTTAAAAAACAATTAATAGATATATTGAATAAACATAATATTCCAGTATATAGTTTTCATACAAATTTTGATCAAGGAATCGATGGAATGAACGATGCATTGGCAGAACAACTTTGTTTGTCAAATATTAAACCATTAGAAACACTTCCCATGGCAAGAGGCGGAACATTACCAAAACCAATGGATATATCTGAATTAGCAAATTTTATTATGAAAAAATTATCAGTCAGTTATTGTACAACATTAAATTATGGAAAAAAAGAAATTAGCAAAATTGCTATTATTGGCGGTGGCGGATGGTTTGGCTTTTCAAATGCACAAAAAGAGGGATTCGATGCCTTTATCTCAGGAGATATTCCACATCACGGAAGAAGAGATATAGTTATAAATTCATACAATTATATAGACGTTCCTCATGAAGTTGAAAGAATATTTATGGCACAAATGGAAAAAGTATTACTTAAAATCGACAATAATCTAATTATTACTAAAATAAATCACGAAAAAGAACCTAATGTTTATATTAATCTAAAGTAGATAAGAATTCTGATATATCTATTATTGTTTTGAGCGATGTTGAAGAACCACTAATTATAGCTGCATGTGAATGATTTTTTAATATGGGAGTTTTAGAAATTGCATCATCTAGACTTTCTAATAAAACAACTTCTTTAACAGCACACTCTAAAATCGCGTAATTGTATAATTCTACAGTATTTGAGGATAAATTTGACCCTATAATTACAAGCAAATCAAATTCGTCGCTTGATAGTTTTGATATTACTTTTTGTCTAGATAAGGGGATTTGACAAAGTGTATTTTCGATAATGAAATGACTTTGTCCAATTTCCTTTTTTAATTTTTCAATTGAAGAAAAGAATCTTTCATAACTTATTGTTGTTTGAGCAAACACAACGTATTTTTCATTCTCAGACAAATGCATTTTATTTTCGTCATATAATTGAATATCACCTTTAAATGTTTGTAAGTAGCATTCAGTTTCAGGATGATTTTCTTTTCCAACTAATATAAGCTTATAACCATTAGTTCTATATATATAAAGCTTTAAAAGGATGTCTTTAATAATGTCACAAGTGGTATCCAAAAATTCAATATTGTGTTCATTGCAATATGTCTCAAGTTCATAATTATGACCATGTGCTGTAAAAACTACTAAATTACTACTAGTTAACGACCTTAAAACGCCTAAATATTCACTATTATTACAATCTATCGTTTCTACACCATGATCTAAGAAGGTTTTAATAATTTCGTTATTATTGATCAATTTTCCCAAAGTAACCATCTTTTTATTTGATGTTTCACTTTTATTAATAACTGTATCAATTGCTCTTTTAACACCAGGACAATAACTTGTTGGTTTTAATAATGTATATTTCATATAAATATTTTATCTATTTTATTCAATTTAAGCAATTTTTATAGTATATTTATTACATGGCAAATTTCAAAGCATATTGTTTATCTGATACAATTATAAAATCACTTAATCGTCAAGGCTACTTAAGCGCAACGCCTATCCAAGACTTAGTTATTCCAAAGGCCCTAAAAGGAAATTCACTTGTAGTTAAAAGTGAGACAGGGAGCGGAAAAACGCATTCTTTTATTGTTCCAATTTTACAAAAAATAAATGTCGATATTAATAAATTACAAGCTGTTATAGTTTCTCCTACAAGAGAACTGGCAAAGCAAACATTTGATTTTTTTAAAGAATTTTGTGCAGAAATGCCTAAATTATCAGTAAAGCTTATTTCATCAGTTGATGAACGCACCAAAAGTGTGGAAGAAATGTCTAAAAATCCACAAATCATTGTAGCTACAATCGGAAGACTACACGAGATGTTGGTAAAAAGTTCTTTTTTACCACTGGATGATGTTAAATTTATCGTACTAGATGAAGCTGATATGTTGCTAGAATCGGGATTTATGGATGATGTAGACTCCGTAATTACAAAAGTAGGTGCTCCGCAACTGTTAGTTTTTTCTGCAACCATTTCACAATCGCTTCAATACATTTTAAGTAAATATATTCAAGCTGATTTCTTTATTACGAATGATAGCACCGGTAATACATCTAAAAATGTAAAACATTATGGCATTGATATAAAACATAAACCAATTGAAGATGCAGTTTTAGAATTTTTACGTGTGAAACCAGCATATATGATACTTATATTTGTTTCAAAAAAAGAAGATATGCAAGCAATTTATAAAAAAGTTGCTGGTGCAAAATTTAAAACATGTCTATTTAATGGTGATCTTTCAGCTCGTGAAAGAAAATCTTTAATGAGAAGAATTAAAACTGATGAGTTTCAAGTAATTATTGCTTCTGATATAGTCGCAAGAGGTCTTGATATTCCAGCAATTGATGTAGTATTAAGCGTAGATTTACCTAATAATGAAGAATTTTATTATCATAGAGCAGGAAGATGTGGTCGCTATGATAGACCAGGTGAATCATATTTCTTTTATAATGTTGAAACTGTTAAAAAAGTTAAAAAATTAATTGAAGATAAGCTTGAGATTTCATATCTTAAATTCGGTGATAACGAATTAGTAGAAGGAAAAGCTGTAGATTACAAAAAGATATTTAAAAGCAAGAAAAACGAAGAATTAGATCAGAAGATCTGGGCTGCTAAATCAAAAGTTAACACAAGAAAAGTTAAACCTGGATACAAAAGAAAGATAAAAACTGCTGTTGATAAAGTAAAAAAAGAACATCGCAGAGAAGTAATTAAAAAAGATATAAGAAGACAAATAGAAGAAAGAAATAAAGCTGAAAGAGGCAACAGATCGGATGAATAAAGTTTTACTAGGTTCGCACGTTCGCATGACTGGACCTGAATATTTTTTAGGAAGCGTAAAAGAAGCAATTTCATATAATGCAACTGCTTTAATGTTTTATACTGGCGCTCCGCAAAATAGTGCAAGAGTCCCTTTAGAACGCTGTAAAATCGAAGAAGCTTCGATTTTACTTAATGAAAATGGCTTTAATAAGTCTCAAATAATATGTCATGCTCCGTATTTAATTAATTTAGGAAATATCATAAAAAAAGAAAACTATGATATGTCTTTAAAAATGCTTATTAACGAGATGACAAGAGCAGAAGCATTTGGTTCTGGAGTTATTGTACTACACCCAGGTTCAAGTCTTGGCGAGGATAAAAACGCTGTTATTGAACAAATTGTTCTTGGAATAAATACTGCAATAAGCAAAACTAAAAACATAAAAATAGCCATTGAAACAATGGCTGGTAAAGGAAACGAGGTTTGTTCTAATTTTCAAGATATAGGTTATATAATATCTAAAATAGAAAACAAAGATAGAATTGGAGTTTGTCTTGATTCTTGTCATATTCACGATGCTGGCTATGATTTAAACCATTATGAAGATGTTATTCACTCTATTGATTCCAGTTTTGGAATTGATAAAGTTTTAGTTATTCATTTAAATGACTCAAAAAATTTAATCAATAGCCATAAAGACAGACACGAAAACATTGGTTTTGGTGATATTGGTTTTGATATTTTACACAAAATATTATTTGATGAGCGCTTCATAGATATACCAAAAATTCTTGAAACACCTTATTTTAACGATAAACCACCATATAAAGACGAAATTGAAATGCTTTTAAGCGGAAATTTCGATAAAGATTTATTTAAAAATTATTGATTTCGTTTATAAGTTCAGTATAAGCATCTTTTTCGGGAATTGTTTTAATAACAATTCCTTTTTTAAATAATGCAAAGCATCCTTTTCCACCAGCTAAACCAATATCAGCATTTTTTGCTTCACCAGGACCGTTTACAATACAACCCATAATAGCTACTTTAACTGGTTTTTTAATAGTTTCAAGATAGATTGATATTCTTTTAGCAAGATCTTCTAAATTAACACATGTTCTTCCACAAGTTGGACAAGATATAAGTGTTGGATATGAATTATATAAATCAACGTCATGTAAAAGACGTTTTGCTGCGATTATTTCATCAACTGGATTACCAGTGATAGATATTCTAATTGTATTACCAATTCCATTTAAAAGTAGAGGAGAAAGAGCAGCAGCGGAACGAATTAAGGAATAATCTGATGTACCAGCTTCCGTTACTCCTAAATGAAGAGGATAAGGAAATATTTCGCTAGCTAATGAGTAAGCTTCAATAGTTTCTCTAACATTTGATGATTTAATCGAAATTATAATATTAGTGAAGTCAAGATCTTCTAAGATCTTGACATGTTTTTTGGCGGATTCTACTAATAATTCGGCATTATGAACGCCAGTTTTAGATAATTCCTTGTCAACTGATCCAGAATTAACTCCAATTCTAATTGGAACGTTATATTTTTTACAATATTCTACTAATTCTTTAATGCCTTCAATCGAGCCGATATTCCCTGGATTAATGCGGATTTTATCAATTCCATTTTTAATACATTCAATTGCTAATTTATAATCAAAATGAATATCGGCGACTAATGGAATATTAATACGTTTTTTTATTTCTTTAATAGCCTTAGCATCTTCCATATCTAAAATGGATACTCTCATTAAATCAGCTCCATAATTAGCGCATTCATTTATTTGATTTGCGACAGCAACATAATTTGAGGTCTTTATGTTGCACATGGACTGAATTAAAACGGTATTGCTTCCGCCTATTGTTTTATTGCCAACTTTAATGGCTTTTGTGTGTTCTCTTGTGTTCATATTACTATTATATATTATTGAAAAATTATTTATAGATATTTATTTTGATATATGTTAAAATAATTAAGCAAAAAGTGAGGAATGTAATATGCGTGATAACATTATCTTAAAGTGTTCGGAATGTGGCGAAGAAAACTACATTGGTACTAGAAATAAAAAAAACCATCCAGACAGAAGGGAAATTAAAAAATTCTGCCCAAGATGCAACAAAATGACACTACACAAAGAGAAAAAATAAGGTTAAATCCTTATTTTTTTATTAAACTATGAAAATTAATTTTTATAAAGCAAAGAAATTATTTGCTGCAAATACTTATGTAGTCAGTGATGGAGACATTTGTTTAGTTATTGATCCAGGTGATGATACTGGAGATTTTGAATTATTTTTAAAAGAAAATAATTTAAAACCGACAACTATTTTATTAACACATGGTCATTTTGATCATATAAGAGATTTAGAAAGACTGGTTAAATTGTTTAATTGCGATATCTACATCGAAGAAGAAGATGAAAAAATGCTATTTAGTTCGAAATTAAATGAATCTTTAATGTTTAATAAAGATGTTACTTTTGATGATTTAAAAGAAAAAGTAATCGTATTTCGCGACAAAGAGATGCTTAAATTTAAAGATATTGAAATAAATGTTATTCATACTCCGTTTCATACCAATGGATCTTCATGTTTTTATCTAAGCAAAAATAAAATACTTTTTTCGGGTGATACATTATTTAAAGGTGATATTGGACGTACAGATTTAATAACATCATGTGGTAATAAAACTCAGGAATCTCTATCGAAATTAATGAAATTAAACGATGATATCGTGGTTTATCCAGGTCACGATGCTTTTACATCGATTGGATATGAGAGGAAGCACAATAGAAATATAATCTAGTAAACTATTTTATAGTGCATTTTTACAATTATATTGTTATAATATTTAAGCGATTTATTAGGAGGATTGTATATGGCAAACGTTACAGAATTAAGGCCAGGCAACTATTTTATTGATGAAGGTAATTTATATCAAGTTCTTGATATATTATTAAATAAAACTGCAATGAGAAAAATGGTTGCAAAAGTAAAAGTCAAAAATTTAAGAACGAACTCAGTTATAGAAATTGCAAGAAACAGTGGATATAATGTCGATGTTGTTAGATTAGACAAAAAGAAGATGATATTTTTATATGATGCAGGCGATGCATTAGTATTTATGGATCAAATAAGTTATGAACAAATCGAAATTCAAAAAACAAGACTTGAATGGGAACAAAAATTTCTTAAGGGTGATTCAGAAATAGAAGTTATTTCTTATGAAAATGAAATAATGGGTATTAATTTACCAGCAAAGGTAGCATTAACAATTGTTGAAACAGAACCTGCAGTTAGAGGCGATACTGTTAATAAAGCAATGAAAGAAGCTACATTAGAAACAGGACTTAAAGTTCGTGTTCCATTATTTATTGCATCAGGCGAATCTGTATTAGTTAGAACTGATACTGGTGAGTATGATGGAAGGGCTAACTAGGTAATCATATGTTTTTAATGGAATTTGATGGTAGCTGGTTAGGAATAGCTATTGCTTGTTTAGTTGTAGGTCTTGCAGTTGGTTTCTTCGTAACAAGAAAACTAATTCAAAAAGAAATGCAAAAAAATCCGCCAATTAGTGAAAAAATGATTCGTGCTATGTTTGTTTCAATGGGAAGAAAACCAAGTGAAGCTCAAATAAAACAAGTAATGAATTCAATGAAAAATTCAAAATAAAAGAAGAACTGAAAGTTCTTCTTTTTTATTTGTCAATCTAAAATAGCGTTGAATACGATTAAATATAGATTATAAGATAAATTTACTAAAAGTCATGTACTACTAATTTACTACTAATAAACTACTATTTCTTTACTAAGAAGCCTACTTGAGTTTCAGTGTGATTTAAAAGACGTTTGATATTTGCTTTATGTCTTAAAATAACGATAAGTGAAATAGTTGTGCAAACAAGCGGATAGATAATATGAACTTCTAGCATTCCATTAGGCATTAATAATGAATTAGCAATTGATTTATCGCCAAATAAAGATGTTATATAAATAGACCAACTAATAATAATTGAACCGATTGATAAACAAATTGAAGACAAACTAACGTATTTTTTTGAAAGTAATGGAATAAAAAACGAAAATACACCAAACCCTAATTGCAATAAACTCGATGATCCAAGAGAACCAACCATTGTAGATACGCCTTTTCCGCCTTTAAATTTTAAGAAACATGAGTAGCAATGTCCTAATACTGATCCTAATGGTGTAATCCAAAGTGTGACCATTTGTGAATCATGAACTAATATTGAATCTAATTGAGTATATTTTATTACTATATAAGTAATCCAAAATCCCAATGAAGCTTTAATCATATCTGAAATCATGACTAATACACCGATTTTCTTTCCCCACAATCTTCCGGAATTAGTACCACCAGGATTTTTAGATCCATATTGTCTCGGATCTTGATGAAAATATAATTTTCCAAGAATGACAGATATGCTTATTGAGCCCAACAAATAGGCGAATAATAATGCGCAAATAGGAACAATAATGTTTATAAATAAATCTAAAGAAGACAAATTAGCCGATAAAATGTATTGATTTGTCATATTTACCCCTTTCTTATAAAATGTACAATTTATTATAATATATTTGACTTAAATATTGTATAATATTAAACATATGGTAGATACAAATTTAAAAATACACAAATATGATGAAACTGATATTCAGGTTTTAGAAGGGCTAGAAGGCGTTAGAGTTAGACCAGCAATGTACATTGGTTCTACTAATTCTACAGGTCTTCACCACTTAGTTTGGGAAATCATCGATAACTCTGTTGACGAGGCATTAAACGGATTTGGAAATAAAATTTCTGTATGCATTCATAAAGATGGATCAATCACTATTTCTGATGAAGGACGTGGTATTCCATGTGGCATTCATAAAAAAGAAAACATACCTACTATTCAATTAATTTTATCAACGCTTCATAGTGGCGGTAAATTTAATGATAATGCATATTCTTCTAGTGCTGGATTACACGGCGTCGGAAGTAGCGTTACAAACGCTCTTTCCGAATTTTTTGATGCAACAATTTATAGAGATAATAAAATATATCATATAAGATTTGAAAAAGGTGGTTCAATTTTAAGTGTGCCACTTGAAATATTAGGCAATACAAATAAACATGGATCAGTTATTACTTTTAAACCTGACCATAAAATATTTCAAGTGGCTGACTTTAAATACGATATAATAAGAAACCATTTACAAGAATCGGCTTTCCTTTTAGGTAATGTTCACTTTTTATTAACTGATGAAAGAATTGATAGTACAGAAGAATTTTACTATAAAGATGGTTTAATTGAATATATAAATACAATTAATGAAAATAAAACGCCATTAAATGCTCCTATTTATTTTGAAGACAACAAAGACGAAATTAAAATTCAAATTGCATTTCAATATTGTGTAAATGATTATAACGAAACGTTATTATCATATGTTAATAACATCAGAACTAAAGATGGCGGAACTCATGAAACTGGTTTTAAAATCGCTATCACAAGAGCAGTTAATGATTTTGCAGAAGAAAGCAAACTTTTAAAAAACAAGTTAAAATTCGAAGCTAACGATATAAGAGAAGGATTGACTGCTATTATTGCTTTAAAAATTCCGGAATCAATTCTTGAATTTGAAGGGCAAACTAAAGGTAAGTTAGGTACTCAAGAAGCTGTTAGCATTGTTTCAAACTTTTTTTATAACGAATTGATTCACTATTTAAATGAAAATAAAGAATTTTCATTAAACCTTATTTCTAAATGCTTAGAGTCTCAAAGAGTACGTGTTGCTTCAAGAAAAGCAAAAGAAGACATAAGAGCAAATAAAAAAGTGAAAAACGATGTTACTTTATCCAAAAAATTAACATCTGCTCAATCTAAAGACTATAAAAATAATGAATTATTCATTGTTGAAGGCGATTCTGCCGGTGGTAGCGCCAAAAAAGGAAGAGACTATGTTCATCAAGCAATTTTACCTTTAAGAGGAAAACCTTTAAACGTTGAATCAATTGGTATGGACAAAATGCTTAAAAACGAAGAATTTGCAACAATAATTAGCACAATAGGAGCTGGTGTTGGACAAGAATTTGATGTAACTGATTCTCATTATGGGAAAATAATAATTATGACTGATGCCGATACTGATGGAGCACATATTCAAACATTATTATTAACATTTTTCTATTATTATATGAGACCATTAATTACAAATGGAATGGTATATGTTGCTGTACCACCACTTTATAGAGTATCAAAAGATGCTAGTAGTAGTAAAAAAATGACAGAAATATATTGTTGGAATGACGACGATTTAGAAGCTGCTAAGAAAAAAATAGGCAATGGATACAAAATTTCTCGTTATAAAGGTTTAGGTGAGATGAATGCTGATCAATTAAAAGACACGACAATGAGAAAAGAAACTCGTATGCTTCTTAAAGTAGATGTTGAAGATCCATTATTAGTTGAAAGACGCATAAATGTGTTGATGGGAAACGATGTTGTTCAAAGGAAAAAATGGGTTGAAGAAAACGTTAATTTTAGTGAACAAGATAATTTTAAGGATAAAGTAAAAAATGGCTAAGAAGAAAGAAATAGAACAAAACGTTATAGTTGAAAATATAATATCATCGCCATTAGACGATTTAATGGGCAATTGTTATTCAATATATGCTAAAGACGTTATTCAAAATAGAGCAATACCTGACGTTAGAGATGGATTAAAACCTGTTCAAAGACGAATCATTTTTTCAATGTACAAAAACTCGATGTTTTTTGATAAACCAACTAAAAAATGCGCTCGTATTGTTGGCGATGTTATAGGTAAATATCATCCACATGGTGATTTTTCGATTTACGAAGCACTAGCTAGAATGTCCCAAGATTGGAAAATAAATATGCCATTAATTCATTTTCAAGGAAATAATGGTTCAATTGATGGAGATGGACCTGCTGCTTATCGTTATACTGAAGCTAAATTATCACTTCTTGCAGAAGAATTGGTTAAAGATATTGAAAAAAATACTGTTGATATGAATCTTAACTTTGATGACACCGAATTAGAACCAGCTGTGTTACCAAGTTTTTTCCCAAATTTATATGTAAATGGAGCAAATGGAATTGCTGTTGCTTTAGCAACTGAAATTCCACCGCATAATCTCGTTGAAATTGATGATGCAATCATTTATACCCTTACTCATAAAACCGTTTCTATCGATGATTTATTACAGTTTGTGAAAGGACCAGACTTTCCAACGGGAGGAGTTATCTATAATTCTAGCGGAATAAGAGATATCTATGCAACCGGTAGGGGACGAATTGAATTAGCAGCAAAAGTTGAACTTACAGAAGATAAAGTAGCTAAATATATTGTTATTACTGAAATACCTTATCAATTAAATAAAAAAGATTTAGTAAGTGAAATTGAAAAAGTAAAAATAAATCACGAAGTTGACGGCATTCTTGAAGTACGCGATGAAACTGAAATGCATGGCGTTAGAATTGTTGTTGATATTAAGCCTGAATGTGATTCGAAATTAATTCTTCAATATTTGTTAAATAAAACACCATTAAAATCATTTTATAGTGCAAATATTGTCGCAATATGTGATGGAAGACCACGTACGTTAGATTTAATTTCATATATTCACTATTATATTGATTTCCAAAGAGAAATTATTACTAGACGTTCTCAATTTATATTAGATAAAGATGAAGCTAGACTTCATATTGTTGAAGGCTTATATAAAGCTACTTTAATTGTTGATAAAATTGTGCAAGTAATTAAACAATCTTTAAATAAAGCCGACGCCAAAATTCATTTACAAGAGAATTTTGGCTTCTCCGAAATACAATCGGAAGCAATTGTTAATTTACAATTATATAAATTAACAAATACTGATGTTGATTTATTCTTGCAAGAAATGAATGCTCTAAAAGCAGAAATTATTGAGTTAAAACTAATTTTGACAAATGAAAAGAAATTAGATGAAGCTATTATTAATGATTTAAAATATATTTCTAAAAAATATGGTATTGCAAGAAGAACGGAAATAATCGAAAAAGAAGATGAAATTCAAATAAGTGCTAGAGATCTAATCCTTAATGAACCAGTAATGTTAGCAATTACAAGAGATGGGTATGTAAAGTGCTCTTCTATTAAATCTTACAAATCGTCAAACAGTGTTCTTCCTGGAATTAAGCCTAAAGATTGTCTCGTTTGCGCTGACCAAGTTGATACAATTGATTTTGTCTTAGCATTTACAAGCAAAGGAAACTTTTTGTTTATTCCAGTTCACGAAATTCAAGATGGAAAATGGAAAGATGAAGGGAAACACATAAATTACCTCATTAATCTACCATTTGATGAAAAAATAATTAAATGTTTTGTTATAAAAGATTTTAATGTTCCGGCATTTGTTGTTTCTGTAACAAAAAAAGGACAAATAAAGAGAACTCAATTAAAAGATTTCTATGCTTTACGTTATAGCAAACCTGTTTGCATGATGAAAATGGTTAAAAACGATGAATTAGCTGATGTAGTGATTACATCTGGAAATGATAATATTCTTGTTATTAGCTCAATTGGAAATTCAACATTCTTTAACGAAAATCAATTATCAGTTCTTGCAAACAAGACTGCAGGCGTTAAATCAATGAATAGTTTAAAAGATTCTAGCGTTGTTTCATTGCTTAATTTTAGACAAGATGAAAAAGGTAAAATATTATTGCTTACAGACAAAGGCCACACAAGAATCTTTGATTGTAGCAATCTTGTATTAACGCAGCGTTTAGGAAAATCAGTAGAAATATATAAATCATTTAAATCTGATTTACATCAAACTATTTATTCAACCAAATTAAATAAAACTCTTTCTAATGTCCATTTATTTACACTTGATTCAAATCTTGTTATGCACGAATTTGATATAAATGATTTCTATGTGAGTCCAACAAAAAATGCAAAAGATAATCTTGGAATGAATAATCAATATGTATTATCTTTAGTATTTAATACCGATGTTAAACATATAGATAGTAATTTTGAAACTTTTGCAGTAGAAAAAGAACAAGATAAAGACGAAAAAGAAACTGATGAAAACGATCCGTATCAACAAATTTCGATTTTTGATGATTTAGGTGACTAGTTGGTTTTTCAAAAAATAAAGTATATAATTGTTAAGTATTTGGAGGTAAATTATGTCAAATATACACAATAATCAAATATTTGTTATAGGTTGCGGCAATTTAGGTTCTGCAATTGCAACAAAATTATCAGATCGTGGATTCGAAGTGTCTGTTATCGATACAAAAGCTAAAGCCTTTGATAAATTAACCGATTCTTTTAGTGGCTACATGATTGAAGCAGATGCAACTGATATTCAAACACTAGAATTTAATAACGTCGAGAATTCAAAGCTTGTTGTTATTGCAACAAATAATGACAATATTAATATTTATCTTTCACATTTACTTGTCACCAAGTTTAATGTTCTTAAAATAATTGTTAGATTAAATGATCAAAATAAAAAAATCTTACTTGATGATATAAAAAATTGTTATCCAATTTTCCCATTCTCATTATGTCTTGATTGTTTTGATGATCTTTTTGCAGAAAAAATAGATGTTAGTGATGCGGAGGAAGAATAAATGAGAGCAGTTATCGCTGGCGGAACACATGAAGCAGACTATATTGTTTCGCTGTTTAAAAAGAACGGATATGACATTATTGTAATTAATAATGATCCAATTTGGGCCAAATATATATCAAAAAAGAATTCTATCGATGTTTTTCAAGGCGATCAAACAAAGTTATTTGTTTTAGAAGAAGCTGAAATTCATGATGCTGACGTTTTTTTAGCATTAAGTAGCAATGACATTGACAACTATGTCGCATGTATTATGGCAAAAAACGTTTTTAAAGTAACTAAAGTCGTTTGTACTGTTGTTAACCCAAAAAACGTTGAACTTTTTAGAGAATTAGGCATTGAAGGAGTTGTTTCCTCAACTTATTTACTTGCTAACAAAGTTTTTATTGAATCTTCAATTGATGAAATGCAAAAAGTTCTTTCTATTGAAAACGATAAAATCGTTATTAGTGAAATAGAAGTAGCTCCAAACACAAGACTAGATCAAGAATATCTTAAAAATATTAAATTTCCAGTTGATGCAACGATTTCATGCATCTATAGAGATCCAGATGTAATTATTCCATTTGGTGGCACTTTAATAAAAAGCGGAGACAAAATTGTTGTTGTTACAATAAAAGAAAACTTGGATAAAGTTACTGATTTTATTAACACAGAAAAATAAGATATGGATGAAGTAAAAGATAAACCTGTAGTAGGTTTTAAACTGGTGATTGGATATTTAGGTATATTATTGATGATTTTAGGAGTAATCATCCTTTTACCAATGCTGACATTTTTAGCCTATCCTGAAGAAGCTGCCGATAACTGGTATGCTTTTTTTGGCCCTGGCATGGGATTTATTATAATTGGTTTTTTGTTATTTCTTTTTATATTTAAAAAAGAAAAGGGACGTTTAGCTAAATATGAAGATACTATATTAGTTTTATTAACATGGTCATTTATTTACTTGGGTGGCGCTATTCCATTATTATTTTTAAAAGAATTTAATTTCGACTATACGAAAGCTCTATTTGAAGCAACAAGCGGATTTACAACCACCGGGTTTAGTGCAATTGCTAATTACGAAGCAGTTCCAAAGGTTTTCTTTATTTATAGAAGTTTAACTCATTTTGTTGGCGGTGTTGGTCTAGTTTTAATTTTGACCAGTGCAATTAGTGACAGACATAACATGAGACTTTATACGGCTGACGGGCACAATGATAGGTTATTGCCAAATATTGTCAAATCCGCCCGTATTATATTTAGCATTTACATTTCATATATAATCATTGGATCATTGTGCCTCTTTGCAGTCGGCTATAATGATGGGATGACGTATTTTGAGGCTTTTAATTATTCAATCTCTTGTGTTTCAACTGGCGGATTAGGTTTGACAGCTAATTCTATCGGGACATATAACAATGTAGGCATTGAAATTATTACCTCATTGTTAATGCTTTTAGGAGCCACATCGTTCCTCGTTAATTTATATTTAATCAAAGGAAAATACAAAAAAGTTTTTCTACATAGTGAAACTAAAATGATGATTGCATTTTTGGTAATACTTATTCCAATTTCAACATTGCTTGTTGCAAACTATAATTATTTTCAAAACCCAACAGTTTCTTATAGCGATATATTTAGAGTGACAGCATATACAATGGTTTCAAGCATTACAACTACTGGTGTTTCTAATGCATCTATCGTTGATGCAAGAGGAATAGCCACTTTAGGAACGCCGTTTTTAGCTCTTATTGGTATTCTTGTTGCTATTGGTACTGAAGCAGGATCAACTGGTGGCGGTATTAAAATGAACAGAACGATATGCGTCATAAAAGGCATATGGTTCGCATTCGTTGATGGATTAGCCAATAAAAGAAGAATAAAAACACATTATATTTACAAATATGATCAAAAAGAAGTTTTTGAACACAGTTCATTTATTGCAGCTGTAACATTTACAATGATATATTTTGCCTTGATATTTATTTTCGCAATGACTTTCGCGATGATTTCTAAAGCTTCGTTTGGTTATTGCACATTTGATGCTATTCAATCACTTTCAAATAGTGGACTTTCAATTGGACTTTTAGGACCAACGTCAAGCGGTGGAATGATGATAACATCGACTATTGCTATGATGCTAGGTAGAGTTGAAATTTTACCTGTTCTAATAATTCCATTATATATTGTCAAAAAAATACAAAGAAAGGCATTTTAAATTATGTTAAAAAGATTTATTCCTACGTATCATGCAAAAACAATATATGAAATTGATTTTAATTTTTTTCTAACTCTTGGAATAAAACTAATTATTTCAGATTTAGACAACACATTAGATGCTTTTGATACATATACTCCTAGTGCCGAAGCATTAGAATTTGCACGTAAATGTGAAGAAAATAATATCAAATTAGCAATTATTTCAAATAATCATTCTGAACGCGTTTATAATTACGCAAAAGGAATGCATGTTGATTTTATTTCTAGCGCAATGAAGCCTTTTTCACACAAAGTTTTAAAATACATTTATGCATGCAAAATTAATTTAGAGCATGTTATAATGATAGGTGATCAAACAGTAACAGATGTTGCTTGTGGCAATTCTGCTAAAGTTATGACCGTTCTAACTGATAAATATGTAGAAAGAGATCAACCGACAACAAAATTTAACAGAATACTCGACAAACGAATCAGAAAACTTCTAGAAAAGAAGAAATTATTAAAAGATTGGAGGAAGTATTATGAGTGAAATAAAAAGGGTACTTAGATGCTATAAATGTGGTGTTATTTTGCAAGATACTGATGCAAGTAAACCAGGTTATATCATTTCTGAGGTCTACAACAACCACAAATCGGAAATTCTTTTGTGCAATAATTGCTTTGAAAAGGTAGTTTTTAATAAAACACCAAAAAGACTTGAACTCGACGAAGGCTTTTATACAATTCTAAACGATGCTCGTGCAAGCGATGCATTAATAGTTTTAGTATTGGATTTGTTCTCATTTGAAGGCTTAACCACTGAAAGATTTGCAGCTGCTATCGAAGGATGCAATGTTTTAGTTGTTGGCAATAAAAGAGATTTATTACCAAATGATATAGATGATGAATTATTAAAAACATATGTCGCACATAGATTAAGAGTGGCAAATATAAATGTTAAAGACATAATTCTTACAAGTTCTAAACAAGGCTATAATATGGATGAATTTATTCAAAAAGTCCATGAATTAAGACAAAGACACGATGTTTATATTACAGGATTTTCAAATTCTGGTAAAACATCACTATCAAACGCTTTTTTAAGATCATATTCAAACAATACAACAAGATTTATAACAACTGTTAATTATCAAGGCACCGACTTAAAGGTTGTTGAAATTCCATTAGATAGAACATCAACTCTTTATGACTTGCCAGGATTTTTAGCTAATACTTCTGCATTATTTGCTCTAGTTGAAAAGAATCTTCTTTCAACGATACTTCCATCTACAACTGTAGAAGGAAAAGAACTAATAATGGGAAAGCAAAGTTCGATTGCTCTAGGCGGTTTAGCACGTTTTGATTTGATTAAGGGAGAAAAAACATCTGTAAAAGTGTTTATTTCCCAAAAAATCGAAATTAAACCATTTAAATTGACTGACGAGATTGATAGCGTCTTTTATAACTACATTAATAAAAAATATTTTAAACCAGTATCAAAAATGCTTGATGGTCCTGAAAAATTTGATATTTACGATGTTGTAATAACAGAAGAAGGACAAAGAGACATTGGTATTTTAGGTTTAGGTTGGATATCGTTTGTTGGTAAAAACCAAACTTTTAGAGTTACTGTTCCAAAGGGAGTGTTCTTATATACAACAAGAGCAAAAATTAATTATGTTAAAAAGTAAAGAAGTTGCAGATTTAAAATATATTTCACATAGTGAACCAATAATTAAATATACTATTGGTAAAGATTATTTGAAAGATTCAACAGTCGATATGCTTGTAAAAGCTCTTGAAGCTCACGAACTTATAAAAGTGCATGCTTTAAAAAGTATTGAAGCAACAGCAAAAGAGGTTGCAGAAGAGCTTAAAAGCAACTTAAACTGCGAAATAGTCCAAGTTATTGGACGCGTCATAACAATTTTTAAAGTTAGCCAAAAAAAGAAAGGAATAAGTAAACGCATATGAAAATATTATTATTTCCAGGAAGTTTTGATCCATTCCATTCAGGGCACATTAATGTTATTGAAGCTGCAAATAAACAATTTAATTTTGACAAATTATATTTAATTCTTTCTAAAAATTCTGTAAATAAAAAGGCTATTGCTACCGTTGAGCAAAGATTAGATATGCTAAAACTTGGATTGCCATTTTGTAAATGCAATATAGAAATCGATGATTACGAATATACTAAATCAAAAAGTGGCTATTCTATTGAAACAGTAAGATACTTTAAAGACATTTATCCAAATGATGATTTATATTTGCTGATTGGTCTTGATCAAGTAAACGTCTTTAATGCATGGAAAGAAGCAAAAGAGATAAAAAGCCTAGTGAACATAATTTATTATGATAGGCCAGGATATTGTGAAACAAGTCCAAATATTATTAAGTATAACATGATGAAAGTTAATGGATTCTCGCGTGATATTTCAAGCACTGATATTCGAAATCTAAATAAATTAGATGCTCCATTGCCAATTTTGAATTATATTACACTTCACAAGCTTTATTTTGCACACGATGTTTACAACTTGTTAGATTTAAGAAGATATAGACATTCAATGAGCGTAGCAAATCTTTGCTACGAAATTGCAGAAGCAAATGGATACAACAGTATAAAAGCAAAAGCATTTATGGTTGGTTTACTTCATGATATTGGAAAATATGCCGATATAACTGAATTAAATACAATTATGTACGAACATTTTAGTGAATATATAGATTTGCCAGTTTACGCATATCATCAATTTGTTGGAAGTTATTATGCTGCAAAACAATTCAATATTCTAGATGCTGATATTTTAAATGCTATTAAATATCATTGCACTGGTAGACATGGAATGTCTGTTTTGGAAAAAATTGCTTATGTGGCTGACAAAATCGATCCTTTAAGAGGCTATGATTCAAAATATATGATTGATTTATGCAAAGCAAATATTACTGGCGGATTCATTTATGTTTTAAGTCAAAATATCGAATTTAACATGAACAAGCATAAAGAAAAAGACAATTATTCAGATAACAGATTAACGGCAGATTGCGTAGATGACTATTTAAACAATAAACATCACCAAGAAAGGGAAAAAAATAATGATGCAAGATTTGATTACTAAGCTTATTGAAAAGAAAGCAGAGGATGTAGTATTAATTGATACAACGCCTCTTACTCCATATTATGATGAATGTATAATTGCTACTGCATTAAACCAAAGACATATAAAATCATTAATAGAATTTACTGAAGACTATTTAATTGAAAACGGTTTAAGAGTTAAAGATATACAAGGAACTCCTGATTCTGAATGGATGATTATTGATGCATATGATACAATCATTCATATCCTCACAGATAACGAAAGAACAAGACTTTCATTAGATCAAATTATTAAAAGAAATAGATAATATTTCTTTTTTTATTATATATCAACTTCGCATAATATCTATTATGTAATTATATAATCAAAAACTCCCATGTATACGTAGTTATAAGGTTAAACGATTAATTTAATAATTTTACTTATTAGATATATACGCGCTTTTCCCACATTTTTCAATTACTAATTTAATACTAGATAACTACTAATTAACTGCTAATCATCTTTATTCATGTTGAAGAATTCACGTTCTATTTGTTTTTGAACCTTTAACAATTGAAATTTATCTAATATTATACTTTGAATACTTGATGCTGAAATCAATGATTCAAACGAATCTAATGACATATTTTGTATTAGATCTATTCTCGTAAACGCAACTTCACTTCTATTAATATCGTTTATCATTCCAATTTCAACGTCGCCCGGTTTTACATTCAATCGATATATCGGTCTAAAAATAAGTCCACACACCAAAATTCTATTTAAAATGATATTTGATAAACATAACAAATAAACAGTGGTCCCTATACCGTCCGAATCAGTTTTTACAGATGAATAGATATAACCTGCTTTATAGTTACGACTCAAACTCCTTTCCATACTGGGAAACTCTTTTAAAGAGAGACCTTCTAGTATGATTTTTTCTTGTTTTGTTTGTTGTTTAGCATATTCGTATTTATAGGGACCAATTTCCATAAAAATAACCTCCTACTATTCAAGTAGGAGGCTATTTTATTTTTTAGTAAATTATTTTACTTATTTTTACAAAATTTCTTTAATTGGCGTTCCAATCATGGTTTTATCAGATTTTAATCCTAAATCTTCAAGAAC
>JAVWAV010000001.1:91990-114856 GCA_036649855.1 Bacilli bacterium
TAATCAGTTGAAGCGATTTCTTTGATAGTTTTATTCATTCCATCAACGTTAGAAATTGTTTTTTGTGTTTGTGAAACGCCTACATTGTTGAATATATCGGCAATTTTACCAATACATGAAACTGTATAACCATTGTTTTTTAAGATGTCCATTGCGGTAATTCCAGTTGGATCTAATGCAATATCATGTCTATTTGGTGTACGTTTAAACGAATTTTTATCTTTACCAATAAATGGTCTTGCAATAATTCTACCTACTCTATATTCAGGTTTCATGCAGACTTCTCTTGCAATTTCGCAGCATCTATAAAGTTCTTTAACAGGTATTGTATCTTCATGAGCACATAACTGTAAAACAGAATCGGCTGAGGTATAAACGATAAGTTTTCTTTCATTCATACATTCTTCACCTAGTTTTTCAAGAATTTCAGTACCAGAACTTGCATAATTACCTATTAATTCATATCCAGTTTTTTCTTCTAGTTCTTTAATAAGAGCTTCTGGAAATCCTGTGTCTGTGAAAGAAATAAATGGTTTGGTTGTTAAAATTCCCATCATTTCCCAGTGTCCAGTCATTGTGTCTTTACCGTTTGAATGTTCATTCAACTTAAAAGTATATGAATTAAGATGTGTTGCTTTATCACCTGATAAATTTGGAACTAAATCTTTAATTCCAAGCATTCTTAAGGTTGGAATCTTGATATTTGGTACCTTATCAACAATATGTCCAAAGGTATTAGCACCTTCGTCATTAAATTTTTTTGCATCAACTGCATTTCCGATTCCTAAGGAATCCATAACAATAATAATAGTTCTTTTATATTTTTTCATAATTATACCCTGCTATATTTTAGATTATTTTCTTTTATTATACAAATCATAAACATTAAAAATGCGATTATTTGATAAATGTGTGTAAATTTGTGTAGTTTCTATATTAGTATGACCTAGCATTTCTTGAACTAAACGTAAATCAGCACCAGCTTCAAGCAAATGCGTAGCAAATGAATGTCGCAATGTATGAGGCGATATTTCTTTATCTATGTGGGCAATCTTTGCGTATTTTTGCATTTTTACATATATATGTTGTCGTGAAATTGGTTTACCATCTTTATTAATGAATAAATAAGGACTTTTCTTTTTATTATTATTGTCTCTTACCTCAGATATATATCTATTAACCCATTTTAATGCATAATTATTAATAGGAACTCTTCTTTGCTTATTACCTTTACCATAAATAATTACGAAGTTTTCAAGAGAGTTTATTTGAGTTTTCTTTAAATTAGTAAGTTCACTAATTCGTAATCCACATGAATACATTACTTCAAGCATTGCTTTATCGCAAAGTTCGTCAGGTTTTTCAACATTTGGTGCGTTTAACAATGCATCAACCTCTTCTACCGACAAAAATGAAGGCAAATATTTATCTTTCTTAGGAATTTCGATATTAATATTAAACTTATTTTTAACTATTCCCTCGTCCATGAGGAATAAATAGAAATTTTTAATTGTTGATATTTTTCTTCCAGCAGATGAAGAACTCATTCCTTCAATTAACATATCTTTTACGTAATCATTTAGATCAGATTCTAATAAATCATCGGTATTTTTTTTATCGTCGTAAAAGACAAAAAACTTCTTCAAATCGTTGTTATAGCTTAACAACGTATTTAAAGACAAGCCTTTTTCGACTTGTAAATACTGTATATATCTTTCAATTGCTTCATTTATTTTCATTTGTTCTTCTTTAAGAGCTCACTAGTTCTTTTTAATTTACAAGTCGCATCATTGATATCTTTGTTAAAGCTATCAATGATGGTTTTTGTTTGATCCTTTTCTTCATAATATTTATAGTTAAATAACGTCATTTGTGTCATACTATCGGATTTTTCGACGAATTTAGAGAGAATAACTCCAATTTGCCTAATAGGTTTTTTATTATAAGATCTGTCTGCTAATTTATTTAGTTCATCTTTTAATAATAGTTTATCATCAGTGGCAAATTTAAGTTTTTGGGCACATGTTTGAGTAGTAAAATCGGTATAGCGATAAGAAATGGTAATTTCTTCAGTAAACATTTGTAATTCCAAAAACTTCGAAAAAACATAATCGAAGCAATCGAACAAATAGTCTTTAATTTCATCGATATTATCGATGTCGTAAGGAAGTGTTGTTCGATTGCTAATTGACTGTTGAGTGTCGTAATATCCTGTTACAACGACATTATCAGTTCTTCCTTCTAAGGCATTGGTAATATCTTTTGTATATTCTCCATAAAATTTCATTATAAATTCATCTTTAGTAATAATTGCTGTATATAGATCTTTAATAGTTTTAATGTTATGTTCTATTAACTTTGGCGCGGAAGCTTTACCGATTCCAAAATATGATCCAACAGGAAGTGGAAATAATTTATCTTTAATATCAGTTCTTTTTAAAATACTTATACCCATTGGTTTTTTAAGATCAGAGCCCATTTTGGCCAAAAACTTCGTTGTTGAAATGCCTATTGAGCATTTCAACCCAGTTTTTTTAAACAAATCCATTTGAATTCCTTTAAAATACTCAAATGGATTTGTTACATTTTTGATTGCATCAGTAAAATCGGCAAAACATTCATCAATAGAAGTTTGTTCAACGAGTGAAGTATATGATTTTATCAATTGAATAAACTCAATTGATAAAACTTCGTAATAGTTAAAATCAACAGGTATTATTATTACGCTAGGACATAGTTCTTTTGCCTTAAATGTTGGCATGCCACTGTGTATTCCATATTTACGAGCAGTATAAGAACATGTTGAAACAATTCCAGAACGTCCATCTCCACCAACGATAACAGGTTTGTTTTCAAGGTATGGATTACGAAGTTCTTCTGCTCTTACAAAAAATGCATTTAAATCAATATGCGCAATAACTCTAGCCATATTAAAATTATAACTTATTAGAGAGGTTAATTAAATATTTAAGAATAAATCATCTAAAGATATTTTAAGTTCTTCTAAACCTTCTTCAATAGATTGATGCTCAATCAATTTATTATCGATTGCAAGGGATATAATTTGTCCTTTATAATTATGTTTAACTAAATAATCGATAAATTCGTTATTAAAGCCGTTTTTAACCCCGTAGACGTTATATATTATAATTTTTGAGTATTTCAACATCATTCGATCAATAATGGCGTAATCAAGCGGTTTTTGATATATTGCATTGATTAAATCAACCTTTGTATTGGTTGAATTAATACGTTCTGCTATTTTGTTAATTATCGGACCAAAAGAAACAATAATTGTGTTTGATTCTTTTGCTGATTCAATATTCCATTTACCATAACCTAAATATTCATTTTTCCCACAATCAGAGATTTCGCATTTTGGATATCTAATAATGAATAGACCTCTTTCTTTCATTGATTCTTCTATTAATGAAGAAACAAGAAATTTGTTGCTTGGCATTGAAACTACGGTGTTAGGTAAAGATAAAAAGAATGATTCATCAAATATGCCATGATGAGTTGGCCCATCGTTTCCAGCAAGACCTGCTCTATCAATCAAAAGAGTTAAATTGAAGTTTTTTCTAGCTATATCGTTTGCTATTTCATCAAATGCTCTTTGTGAAAAGGTTGAATAGATAGATAAAATTGGATGAATATTAGATAAACATAATCCAGCAGCCAATGAAAACATATGTTCTTCTGCTATTCCGACATCTTTTACTCTTTCTGTTCCAAATTTTTGTACAAATTTTTCAAAGTGCGAACCAACCAAGGTTCCTGGGCAAAGCAACATTGTATTAGTATGTTTTTCCATTATTTTTTCTATTTGATTCGACACTATTTCATTTGAACTATTGGTATTGTTTTTTTGAGTGCATCCTTTTAAAGGATCAAATTGAGAAACTCCATGATAATATCCGTTTTCATCGTGTTCAGCTAGTGGATATCCAAAACCTTTTTTCGTTCTTATATGAACAACAACAGATTTATTGCATATTCTTGCTCTTTGGATTGCAGATTCAACTTTTTGTTCGTTGTTTCCATCGATAATACCGATATAATCCATACCTAATGAACTAAATATATTATTCCTAATAAACAAACCTTTTAAATAATTTTTTATTAAATATGAACGTTTATAGATCAATTTTCCAAATTTACCTAATTTTAAAAGTACTTTGTATCTAGTTTTGAATGAATTATAAAATTTTGATGTTGATATCTTTGCAAATAATTTCGTAACTGCTCCTACAGATTTTGAAATAGACATTCCGTTATCGTTTAAAATTACTATAACCTTGTGGTTAGCAAAATCTGAATCATTAAGAGCTTCAAAAGCTAAACCATTAACAATAGATGCATCTCCGATTACATCGACAATATCATATTTTTCGCCATTTAAATCTCTTACTAATGCCATTCCTAAAGCAGCACTTAACGAATTTGATGAATGGCCGCTTTCAAAAAAGTCATATTTAGACTCATTAATGGAAGGAAAACCTGAAATTCCACCTTTTTGTCTTAAATTTTTCAATGATCTATTAGTTATTAATTTATGCGCATAACATTGATGCCCAACATCAAACAAAACCTTGTCTTTATCAAAATTAAATATTCTATGCAAGGCAACTGTTAATTCGACTGTGCCTAGATTGCTTGATAAGTGACCACCATTAGTAGAAACTGCATCAATTATTTCTGTTCGCAAAAAAGAACAGTAATTTTTAATTTCTTTTTTAGGTAATGTATTAATTGTTTTGCTATCAATTTGTTCAAATTGCACAATATCTACTAATTTACTACTCATAAACTACTATTTAACTACTTTTACTGTAATATCTTTGGCTTTTTCAAGTTCATCGCTTACTTCAGCAATAATAATTTTTCCTTCTTTGTATAGCTTCATCATTTCTTCTAAACCAATTTCTTCGCCTTGAACTGATTCTAATATTTCTTCTAAACGGTTAAGTTTTTGTTCAAAAGTAAGTTCTTTATTCATTTCCATTCTTTTTCTCCTTAGATATTAAATTCGTCTTTATTAAATAATTAGAAGTTTCGATATATAATATATCATTTTCTTTTAATTTTTCATATTTAAATAAAATATGCTTATTTTGATCCTTTATTAATGCAAATCCTTTTTTTAATAATTCATCTGGATTATATTTTTCTATAACTGCGTTATACACATTAATGCGGTTTGCATAACTTGATAATTTATTTGCAATTATTTGTTCAAGTTTTTCATCTAATGTAGTCAATTTTTGCATTTCAGTGTCTATAAAGCTAGAGAAATTATTGAAAAACTGTTCTTTTGATAATAATTTAATACGATTAGATAAATTTTCGATTTGTCTTTTTATAGAACTATCGATATTATTTTCTACGACTTTAATATAATCTAACAAGTCTGCATCACGTGGAACAGCTGCAACAGCAGCACCTGTTGGAGTGCTAGTTCTTATATCAGCAACAAAATCTGATACTGTTGTATCTATTTCGTGTCCAATTGCAGAAATCTTAGGCACAGTTATGCTAGCAAGAGTTCTAACGACCATTTCATCGTCAAACGCAGACAAATCTTCTTTTGATCCTCCGCCACGTCCAATTATTAATACATCAATTTTATAATTTTTTGTTTTGTTTAAAGCCTCAACTATTGAGTGCGGTGCATCTTTGCCTTGAACCAAACAATCGAATATCAAAATATTTACACGTTTTGTTCTTTTGCTGATATTTTCAACGATATCTGTAACCGCTGCTCCAGTCGAACTTGTGACAATAGCAACAGTTTGTGGAAATTTAGGTAAAGCTTTTTTTCTAGCATCATCAAATAAACCTTCTTTTTTAAGTTGTTCTAGTAATAATTGCTTTTTTATTAGATCTTCTCCTAATCCTGCTGGTGTCATGGCACTGATTATTAAATTATAAGTGCCTCTTTTATTAAATACATTCACGCTGCAAATTACATCAACTTGATCTCCATCTTTAAATGAATCTAGATTTTTAATCGATGAATACGAAAAAATCACAGCTGAAATAGAAGATTCTTTATCTTTTAAATTAAAAAAATAGTGACCTGTTGCACCATTTTTTTTAAAAGATGATAATTCACCTGTAACTTTTATGTTTTTAAGAAAATAAGCACCATCAAAAATTTCTTTTATTATGTTATTAACTTGAGAAACACTTAGTTTTTCTTTTGTTATGTCGATATTGGATTCGATCATAATGCAGCATCTAATAAAGCATTAATAAATTTGTATTCTTTTTCTCCGTCGTATTTTTTAGAAAGGTCAACGGAAATATTTATTACTGCTGCTTTATCGATATCTCCTACATATTTATAAGATGCATAGGCAAAATAAATAATGCATTTAGTCACTTCTGACAAACGAGAAAATTTCCAGTTTTTTAAAAATGGAGTAATCATCTCTTCTATCTCGTTTTGATTTTTAATTGCTTGTAATGAAACGAGTTTAATATGTAAATCACTGTTTTCGAATGTTTCTTCAGTATGTAACTCAACAATTTCTTTAAAATCAACTGTTTGATTTGCATCTTTTAAAGAAACACATGAATAAATGATACTAAATATTATTTCATTAGCTTTATTTCTAGATATTTCCATATATTATTTAATAATGTGTTCAACTCTTACTTTTATCTTAAAAGGAACTTGTTCCAAAAGAGAAATAAGATCTTCTGCTATTGATTTTTGAATAGCGGAACACGTTTCTTCGACATTATAGCCTTTCTTTATGTCTAAATTTACTTTAATCTCAGCTTTTCCTTCATGAATTGAACATGAAATACTCTTGTTCAGTTGAAAAATGTTGCTATATTTATGCTGAGCTTTAGTTACAGCTGCCATTTTTTCAACAGAACCAGAGGCAATTTGTTCAATAACCTTAGTAGAAACGAATAATTTACCATTTCTAGAATAATTATTAATACTTAAATATGATGCCATAACTAATTCTCCTTTTTGTTATTTTGTTTTTAAAAAATTCTCAACTTTATTAGCTAATTCTTCAGATGTGAAATTGAAGAATTTTTGAACGTCACTAAATGGTGCTGATCTACCAAATTCGTCGATTGACATAACGTGTTTGGCATATTTGTGAAGGCCAAATGAAGAGGCCATTTCAACGAATATGCGTTTATTATAATCCTTTCCTAGGATTTCTTCCATATATTCTTCTTTTTGTTTTTCAAAGTTGAACATAGAAGGCATTGAAACAACACGTACATCAATATCTTTAGATACAAGTATTTTTTGTGCTTCAATTGCTAAAGAAACTTCACTACCTGTAGCTATTATAACAAATTCGCACTTATTTTTCTCTTTTGAGATGATATAAGCACCTTTTTCTAGTCCTTCATATGAAGAAGTACTAATAAATGGCAAATTGTGTCTTGTAGTAATTATTGCCGTAGGTGTAGTTAAACTTAATAATGCATTTTTATAAGCAGCATATGTTTCTCTTGCGTCGCAAGGTCTAATCACGTTTACATTTGGAATACTTCTTAGCATTGCTAATTGTTCGATTGGTTGATGAGTTGGACCGTCTTCGCCAACACTTATTGAATCGTGCGAAAATAAATAAATAGCTGGAAGTTTTGATAATGCAGCCATTCTAATTGCGGATTTCATATAATCTGCAAATACTAAGAAACAGCCAACATATGGACGAAGACCGCTATGTAAGAGCATTCCATTGGCAATACTTGCCATTTCGAATTCTCTAATACCAAAATTCATACTTCTTCCAATTCTGTTTGTTGGTGAATACACTGTTTGAGCAGGAACTGTTGTTAAAACTGATCCAGCAACATCGGCACTTCCTCCAATTAAGTTTGGTAGTAATGAATTATAATAATTTAATGCTTTTTCACTAGATTTTCTTGTAGCTTCACTTGAACCTTCAACAAAATCAGTGAAATCTTTATTATTTATATATTTGCTAACATCATGCTTGAATAAAAATTCAATTCCTTCATTTCCTTTTTCATCTCTAAAACGTTTAGTATCTAAAAGCCATTCAGTATGAGCGGTTACACCTCTTTTAACAAATGTTTGCTTAAATAAATCATAAACATCTTTTGGAATAGTAAATTCTGGGTAATCATATCCGTAAAATTTCTTTGTAGCAGCAATATCATCCCCTTTTATTGGTGATCCATGAACTTTATGTGTACCTTGTGCTGGTGCACCATAACCAATAACAGTATTTACTATGATAATTGTTGGGCATTCAGTTGATTCTTTTGCTTTAACGATTGCTTCATCAATTGCGCGAAGGTCGTTTCCATCGGATATTTCTAAAACATTCCAATGAGCGGCTTCAAAACGTTTTCTAACATCACCGTTTTCACTATTTGCTAAAGGTCCGTCAAGAGTTACCTTATTTGCATCATAAAATAAAATCAATTTATTAAGTTTATTTAATCCTGCATATGAAATTGCTTCATGGGATAATCCTTCTTCAAGGCATCCATCTCCGCATAAACAATATGTATAATGGTTGATAAATTTTGAATTATACGATGCTTTTAGATTCGTTTCAGCTAAAGCAATACCAACAGCTTGAGCTATTCCTTGTCCTAATGGACCCGAAGTTGCATCAACTCCTGGAGTATGTAAATATTCCGGATGTCCTGGAGTAAGTGAATTTAGTTGTCTAAATTGTTTTAAATCTTCTAAAGTTAATGGATATTCTGCTAAATGAAGCATTACATATAATAAAGAACTTGCATGTCCTGCAGATAAAACAAATCTATCTCTATTAATCCAGGTTGAATCAAATGGATCGGCAATCATATGATTTTTATATAAAACGTATAAAATAGGAGCACTGCCAAGTGCCATACCTGGATGTCCGCTATTTGCCTTATTAATCATATCAATTGCCATTGATCTAATGGAAGCAACTGCTAATTTGTCTAGTTCATTAAATTTATTCATTTGTATTCTCCTCTGTAATTTTAATTCCTAATTCTTCTAATTGTTTGTCAGTGACGTTGCTTGGAGCATTTGTCATTGGGCATCTTGCCTTAAGATTCTTTGGAAAAGCGATAACATCTTTAATGTTATCGGTTTTTGCAAGACACATTGTTAATCTTTCAAGACCAAATGCAATTCCAGCGTGTGGTGGTGTTCCATAATTGAATGCATCAATAAAGAAACCGAATTTACGTTTAATATCTTCATCAGTAAATCCGAGTAAATTAAATACTTTACTTTGAACATCCTTTTTATATATTCTTAGTGAGCCGCCACCTGCTTCGTATCCATTTATAATTATATCATAGCAATAAGCATAAACATCACGTGGATTAGTATCGAGTTTTTTCAAATCTTCGTCGCAAGGGCGAGTGAATGGATGGTGTTCAGGAGCAAGAGTTCCGGTATGTTCGTCATAAGCGAACAAAGGCCAATGAACAACCCACAAAACATCAAATATATCGGTATTAATTAGTTTGAATTCATGCCCTAATTGGCTTCTTAAAGCTCCTAAACCAAAGTTGACATCATATTTTATATCACTTGCTGCAATACAAATTACATCATTTTCTAATAAATTGAATTCTTTAATAAGTTCAACTTTGTTTTCTTCTGTTAATGATTTTACAAGTGAACCTTCTAATTCGCCATTAACAAATTTAATGACAAAATAATTACGCATACTATATTTTTTTGAAAGTAAGCTTAGATTATCGACATATTTTCTTGAAAAAACCTCTGCTTTATTTTTAACAACAAATCCTTTAATGTATTTAACTGTATTAAAATATTCAAAATTAGAAGTTGATAAAATACTAGTAAGATCATGTATTTTTAAATCAAATCTTGTATCAGGTTTGTCACTTCCATAAACATTAACCGCTTCATCATATTCCATTTGTCTTAATGGTAAATGAATATCATAATTTATCGTTTCTTTAAATATTTTTTCAAGCAGCCCTTCCATCAATTTTAGAAGTTCATCTTGATTTAAAAACGATGTTTCTATATCAATTTGTGTAAAATCTGGTTGTCTATCAGCTCTTAAATCTTCGTCTCTAAAACATTTTGCAACTTGATAATATCTTTCAAATCCAGCAATCATCAATAATTGTTTAAATAATTGTGGAGATTGTGGAAGAGCATAAAATTGTCCATGATTTACCCTTGAAGGTACTAAATATTCTCTAGCTCCTTCTGGAGTAGAAGCACCTAAAATTGGAGTTTCTATTTCTAAAAAATTGTTATTATCTAGATATTCATGGGCACATTTAACAATTTTTGCACGTAACATTAAATTGTTTTGTAAACACGGTCTTCTTAAATCTAGATATCTATATTTTAGACGGACCTCTTCCGATGCATCTGTTTTATCATCGATAATAAGCGGTGTAGTGTCAGATTCATTAATTATTTCTAATGTATGTACCTCTATCTCCACTTCACCTGTTTTTAATAATTTATTAGGAACTTCCTTTTTAACTACTTGACCATAGACATGAATTAAATATTCATTTCTAACATTTGGAAAATTTTTCAATTCATGATTGATAAGTAATTGAACGATTCCTGTTTTATCTCTTAAATCTACAAAAGTTATGCTTCCTAAATCGCGTTTTTTAGAGACCCAGCCGATTAATGCGACATTCATTCCTACCATAGAAAGCGACATTTCAGCATTATAATTTGTTCTATCAAGTTTTTCCATATTTACTCCTGTTGTTCATGATGATGGTGATGATCATGATCCTCAAATTCTTCTAAAATTTCATCTATTTTATCAGTTAAATCATCAAGTTTAACTTCAAATTGTTCTTTTGTATGTAGATTTTTAAGCTGGACAACAGAATTTTCTATTTCATTTTGTCCTATTATTATTGCAAGCTTTGTATTTCTTCTCTCAGCTTTTTTAAACATACTAGAAAAAGAACTATTTTCAACATTCATATCAGCGGAAAACCCACAATTTCTAAGTGATGTAACTAATCCAAACGCTGCTTCATTGAAATCTGGTTTCATTGTCATAACATAAACATCTATTGAATTTATTTCTGGTAAATTATTATTATCAGCTAATATGCTATACAATCTTTCAATACCACAAGCAAATCCGACTCCGGATACTTTTGGGCCGCCTAGTTGTTCGACTAATTCGGAATAGTGGCCGCCTGCTCCTATTGCTCCATAGTTTTTTCCTAAGTCAGAAATATAGTGAAATTCAAATACTGTTTCACTGTAATAATCTAGTCCACGAACTAATGTGTCATCAACTTCATAATCAATTTCATTTTCTTTTAATAATTTTAAAACATTCTCAAATCTTTCTGTTGATTTTTGGTTCAAATAATCCTTTAATTTTGGAGCACCTTTAATAATTTCAATATCAGATTCAACTTTGCAATCCAAAATTCTAAGCGGATTAAGATTGATACGTTCTTTACAGTCGAAACACATGTTGTCTATATATTTTGAAAAATAAGAAACTAAAGCTTCTTTATATTTTTTTCTCGATTCTAAGTCACCAAGAGTATTAATCTTAAATTTAAGGTTCTTAAAACCAAGCATTTTTAATGCTGTAAATCCAAGAACTATTACTTCAACATCATTTATATACGAATCAGAGCCAACTGATTCGACGCCAAATTGATTAAATTGACGAAATCTTCCTTGTTGTGGTCTTTCATATCTAAAATTAGGTCCAACATAGTATGCTTTTATCGGAAAATCTTGTATTGCAAAAAGCTTTGCGTTTATCATTGCACGAATTGTTCCAGCCGTAACCTCAGGTCTCAATGAAATGTTGCGATCTCCTTTGTCTTTGAAATCATACATTTCTTTCCTAACAATATCGCTGCTTTCGCCTGATGTACGTACAAATAGTTCAGTTTTCTCAATTATAGGAGTTCTGAATTCTCTAAATCCGTAATTAGTTGCACAAGTTGTTAGCAAAGATTCAATGGCTGAATAAGCATCTGCTTCATCTTTTATTACGTCGTGCGTCCCTTTTAATACTGAATATTCCATATTATTTTGCCCTCAAATATCATTAAATTATACTAATTTTTGGCGTTAAAGTAAAGGAATACAAAACAGTTATCTAATGAATAACGCGTTTAACATTAAAAACAGTTTTAATGTTTAAAATAACGTTAATTATATCAGTTAAAGATCTAGCATCACTTACATAAATTGTTGCGTTTATATTTGTGGTCATTGCAACAGAATTAAATTTTGCATTTAATTGTGCAACACTTATTTTGTTAGTAGATAAAGCTGTCATCACATCAATTAGTAAACCTGGTCTATCTCCACACTCAATAACAATATCAACTGGATATGTAGCTAAACCAAGATTTTCCTTCCATAAAACATCAATAACACGTTGTTTTTCATGAATTATATTTGGACAGTTAGCTCTATGTACTGTCACACCTTTTCCTTTTGTAATGTATCCTACAATATCATCTCCAGGTATTGGATTGCAGCATTTTGCTAAAGTTATTGCAATGCCATCTGCATTTTTAACATATACCGGCATCGAATTGTCAACTTTTCTTTCCCTTGAAACAAATTTAAATTTAGGCTTTTTATCACTAATACCGATAAAATCACAGACAGAAGATGGAAGTGGGTTGTGATTAGCAACTGCAACAAAAAGATCGTCAGTAGTAGAACAATGGTAGTAATTTAGTACTTTATTAGTACTTATCGATGCTAAAATAGAAGATTCATCAGTTATTCCTCTCTCTTTAGCACATTCGAAAATTCCTTCTCTTCCTTTATCTATTTTGTCATCTTTAAGAAATTCACTATTCTTTTTTAACAAAAACTTTTTAATGTTAGAAACTGCATTATTCGTCTTAACGAATTTTAGCCAACCTTCGTTTGGACCGGGTGACGTTGTTGAAGTTCTTATCTCTACAACGTCAGAAGTTTTTAAAACATAGTTTAGTGGAACTAATGTGCCGTTAACTAACGCTCCAATAGCTTGATCACCAACTCTTGTATGAATTCTATATGCAAAATCAATAGGTGTTGATCCTATTGGCAAATCAATAACTTTTCCTTTTGGAGTAAATACATATACGTTTGCACTAAATATGTCTTTTGATAAGTTTTCTATATATTCGTTTGCATTATCAGAACTTTCAGATGACATATTAACAAAATCTCTAAACCAATGTAATTGTTCTTCAATTTGTTTTTGTTCTTCTTTTGCGTTGTAATTAAATCCTTCTTTATAGCGCCAATGAGCAGCAATACCTGTTTCTGCAATCTCATCCATTTCTCTAGTTCTAATTTGAATTTCAAAAACATTTCCATCACCAGAAACAATTGTTGTATGAAGAGATTGATACATATTTGGCTTTGGTACAGCAATATAGTCCTTGAATCTGCCAGGAATTGGTTTGTATATTGAGTGAATTAATCCCAGAATTTCATAACAATTAATTTCTGTAGCAGTAATTATACGCAATGCTAAAATATCGTATATATCATCAAAATTATGCATTTTTATATATATTTTCTTATAAATAGAATATATTGATTTAACTCTTGATTCGATTTCAAATTCAAATTTGTTTTGAAATAATAAATCAGCTAATCTCTTTTTTAAGCTGTCTAAAGATTTTTGTCTATTTCTCGTTTTTTGATCTAATAATGTCGAAATGGTATTGAAAATATCTGGTTCAACATATTTTAATGATAGGTCTTCAAGTTCACTTTTAACCTTATTCATACCTAAACGGTGTGCGATAGGAGCAAAAACTTCTAATGTTTCTTTTGCAATTGCATATTGCCTGTCAGGTTTTAAAGAACTTAATGTACGTAAATTGTGTAATCTATCAGCAAGTTTGATAATAATGACTCTAATATCTCTTGCCATTCCCAAAAATATTTTACGATGATCTTCAGCTTCAAATTCTTCCTGTGTTCTTTTTGAGAGCTTTAAACGTTGAATTTTAGTTAATGAATCAACAAGATTTGCAGCATCCGTTCCAAAAAGAGATTCAATTTCGCTAATTGGAGTATCTGTATCTTCTACTACGTCGTGTAATAGGCCTGCAACGATTGTTGTTGGTCCTGATTGCAATTGAGCTAATATATAAGCCACTTCAATCAAGTGATGAATATAAGTCTCTCCTGACTTCCTATATTGCCCTTCATGTTTCTTTTCAGCATATAAATATGCCTTTTTAATTAGTTCACGATCTTGTTCATTTTTTATATAGATAAAAAACAATTCTTGAAGTTCTTGAAAAGTGTGTAAATATATTTTGTTAGTGTTAATTACTGGTGCAACTGCATCGTTTTCTATATTTGTCATATTACAATATTAATTACATTAAACTATTTTTTCAATATAAAAATTTAATGTTCTTTTTCCTTTAAATTCGTTTTGACCAATAGTTCCATATAAACTACCAATTTTCTTATTAGGAATGTCTCCTTCTTTAAGGAAAAATTTTACGATTTTGAATCTTGGGCCTAAAAAGGTAACAATATGTTTTCCATCAGCACTTTTTACTAAATCTGAAAGAGTAAAATTTTTCATTATAAATTTTGGTCTCTTATTTCCTTGACCAAATGGAGCGAAATTACGCAAAATATAATAATTTTCAGCTTTGGTAAAATCAGCTTTATAAATTTCAATATATTTCGTTTCTTCCTCAACAAATGTTTTGTCCTTGCAAAAATCATAGCATCTCTCTTCAAATTCTTTAAGATTAGCTTCATCAATAGAACAGCCACCTGCTCCTTCATGTCCACCATATCCTAATAATAGATCCTTACTATTTTCGAGCATTTCAGAAACATTAATTCCTGGTTTTGATCTTATACTTGATTTATATATATGTTCTTTTTCGTTCTTTCCATTTGTCAATACTATAGCAAGTTTATTAAAATCGTTACATAGTTTAGAAGCTATTAAGCCGATAATGCCTTCTTTTTCTGAAGTAACATTAAAAATACATGGTTTATCAATCTTGAATGTATCGTTATCAGAACTATAATTTTTCGTAATTTCTTTTCTTTCGTTATTATTTGCTTCGATAAACTTTAATATTCTCAATCTTTCTTCTTCATCGTCCGTAGTAAAGAAAGTGACAACTTTATTTGCGCCTGTTCCTTCTTGTAAACGTCCTACTGAGTTAATTTTTGGTGCAATTAAACCACCAATCGTGCTTTCATCAGTAAAGATTGAATAATTGTTCAACAATAATATTGGTTCAAACGAATTATTGTCGATTAATTTTAATGAATATCTAACAATTTCTCTATTTGTTTTAGTAAGTTGCATTAAATCTGAAATCGTCGAAATTCCAGCAAGTGCAAGTAAATAATCGTCATGTTTTCTTAAAAATGCAGTTGCAAAAATATAAGCACAAAATCCACCACTGCATATTTCCGGTTTAATTTTTGAAAATTCTGGATGAATAATATGTTTAGTATGTGGCAATTCTGCTGGTAATGTATGATGATCGCATATAATAACGTCTATTCCATTATCGATACAGTAATTTACAGCTTCATTTTGAGAAACTCCATTATCGACGCAGATAACAAGTTTGTATCCTTTTTCTTGAAATTGTTTAGCTTTTTCAAGAGTTAATCCATATCCATCGGTATATCTTGAAGGGATGTAAAAACCTTTATTTTCATAATGAAGATAGTCTAAGGCCTTTATTATAATTGATGTAGCTAATATTCCATCACAATCATAATCACCGTAAACAACTATTTTATCTTTTCTTTTAATATGCTCTTCTAAACAAACAACTGCAAATTCTACATTTCTAAAATGCTTGGTAATTGGAATCAATCCCAAGGTTGGAGGTTCAGCAAGACGATCGTAATCTTCGCTTGTTAAACCGTAATATTCAAGCATTTTATACAAGAATTTTACACTCATATTTGTTAAAAAAAGCTATATAAAATAGCTTTTAGTCGTTTATTCCTATAAATGTTGCTTCTTCAACTTCTTTGCTGCCTTGACGAGCTTTATGTTCTTTTCTAAGCTTGCCTTTTTTGCTTGTTGGAAGTTTTATATTATTAGATAAGTAGTTCATGAATTTATCAACAACCACTGAGAAAGGTATAAATACAAATAATGAAATACCATAACACATAATTACGTAAACAATTGTACTTAAATACATGTTAGTAAGAAGAGCATTTACACCAAATAGTAAACTAATAATGGTTAAGAAGAATATAGCTGATGCACCGAAAATGGTGTTTCTGCTATCTTCTAGAGAACTATCAGCTAATTTACGATTGTTGCTATTAATAGATTCTTTGAGCTCTCTAGCGTTGTTTGCAAACGTAAACATATAAATAAGACTGAATAGGAGCATAGCAATAACAGCTATAACTGCAGATAAAGTGATGAATTGATTTACTGGTACTCTTATAATTGCGTAAACTCCAATTGCAATTGCACCTGTTGCAAAGGCAAGTAAGCCAGCAACAATACCATGTGAAGTCTTATATCTTAAAGCAAGATAAATGCTTACAACGACAATTCCGATCGAAAGAGCAAATGCAATTTCACTAATATGGAATTGATCAGCTAGTCCAAATGATGAAGATTTTTTCAATGAAACATTTGCTTCAGTATCTAAAATTAAGACATTATTTGAAACAAGTTCTTCAAGCGTAACGCTTGCAAGAACGTTTTTATAGAAAACTTTAGTACTTGTTGTATCAATGCCTTTATTTAAATAAATAACATATAACAAATAATCATGTTTGATTGAATCTCCAGCATTAGATGGATTTGTCGTATCACTAAATGCTTTTGAATCTATTTTTTTATAAACTTTCTTAGCTTTTAAGGCTTCTTTCATTTTAGCATCGTCGTTCTTTTGTTCTTCTGTAAGTTCAACCTTTTCAAAAGTAATGAAATCAACGATATTTTCAATTTTACCAGCATCCTTAAAGAAAGTCTTTTTATCTTCAACTCTAACATAAATTTTATCAGTTACGTTATAAACTGTTTCTTGAGCATATGGAGTGCTTACAAACGAAGTTGTAACAATTGTAATTAATGTAGCTAATACGCCTAATCCTACAAGTACTCCACCTTTTAAACCACTTGAAAGTTTGTTCTTTTTAGTAGGAATTCTTGATTCTTCGACAACTGTTGTATTGTTTTCTTTATTAAGAACGCCTTGATCAGCAGATTCTGCAATAAGTTCTTCGTTCTTTTTGTCTGCCTCTGGATTGTAACCGAGGTATTTAGCTCCATCTTTTTCCATACAAACAAACGAACTCGTGAGGAAATAGCTTGAAGCCTTTAAATAAAATATGTTAACAAAAATGTTAATAAATGATCCAAAGAAGAATACAATACCTAAACTTGCTAGATAAGATCCACCTAATAAATAAATACATGATCCAATAATTAAGGTAACAACCGAAATATCAATCGTAAATAATGCCGATTTTTTAAATGCATCTTGATTTGCTTTTTTCGTTGTTTTGCCTTTTTTAATCTCTGTTTTAAGGAGTTGGCAGAAAACCATACTCGAGATAAACATAATTATAGAAAGTATACCAAACCCAATCATCGACGCTACGCTCAATATGCCGCCTAATGCGTTAAATACGGTTAATACAATGATTACGCCAAGTATATTAGCAAGACTTAAAGAAATTCCACCTAATCTATAAATAGCGATGGAGAACATGATTAATAATCCATAAGCAACCATAAATCCAATAAGAGTTGCACTAAATGCAGGATTAATAACATTGGTTAAATTAATAATGTTTTCAATAATTGGAGTAGCTGCTCCGTTATAAATAAGGTTAACTTTGTAGTCTAATTTTGAAGTGTTTAATAATGCAGTAAAATATTTTGCATTTTCATTAGCGTCTTGTATATTTTTAAATTGTAAATCATTAACAGAATTTGGTTTTTGTTCGCCTTCTCCTGCAACATTATATAAAACACAAATTGATTTGTGGTCATCTTCTTTTTCTTCCCACCAAATATTAGTAGGATCAAAACGCATAACTAATTTATTTTTAATATTTTCATTTTCGTTGGCTTTAACAAAATCGTCGCCTTCTTGCCAATTTGTCCATAAATAGAAGTAAGCTTCTTCGCTTGTTTTAGCTTCTTCATCCTCAGATGATGCTTTGTTAAGTGAAAGAGCGTGTTCAACTGCCTTTTTAAAAGTAGTTGGATCTTCAAGTGGAATAACTGTTGCTGGATATATATCACGATAACCAATATAAGGGGCAGTTACGCCAAACATATTTGTATCAGTTTTGTCAGCTTGGTTTCTATCCGTATAGTTTTGATAAACATATTCAAAATCCGATGTAGCAAGTGTTAATCTGCCATCAAATGATAAATAGCTCATTACATGGTCATATAATGTCTCGGTTTTTGAATATACTGATACACGAATTGTATCAGTGCCTTCAATTTCGATGTTATATTGTTCAACACCATAATTTTTAAGTCTACTTTCCATTTCTTTTGCAACACCTGTTGCAGCATTTTTGTCAGTAACTGTTTCGGTGTTATCAGAAATATTTTCACCTAAATTTGTGAGCTGATAAACATACTCTCTTCCTGAAGAATAATCCAAACCTGGATTAACACTATTTAGTGTTGGTTTAATTAAAAAACCTATTCCTAATATAGTACATATCATTAACGATAGATAAGCGATAAAACGACGCATATAAAACCCTCCAATCAAAATAAATTGCTAATATATAATACAATATTTTACAACCTTTTATCAATGTTTATATATATTTTATATATAATAGAACTATTTTAAAAGAGATATTCCCTTTTCCGTAATAACTCGGCCTTTTTTTGTGCGATTTATGTATCCTTTTTCGACTAAAAAAGGCTCATTTACCAGTTCAATATCTTTAACATTTTCTGAAATAATATTAGATAAGGATTCAAGAGACGTTGGCGCTCCATGAAATCTATTTTTCATTGCGTTTAAAATTTTTAAGTCAATTTTATTCAAACCTTGTCTATCGATTGACAATAAAGCTAACGTTTTATTTACTATTTTTTCATCAATTTTTTGATCGAAATAAGCGCCAATATTAATAGAATTAAGCAAAATATTCTTGGCTATTCTTGGTGTATTTCTAGAAGAAGCACAAATCATTTTAAGGGCACTTATTTCGTACTCAATTTTTGAATTTTGACATTCTTTTTGAAGAAGATTAAATAAATCATCGCTTGTATATGGCTCTAGAGCGATGTTTATCGGAAATCTAGTACGAAATGCGTACGATAATAAACCAAGTCGTGTTGTGGCACCAATCAATGTAAAATGAGCAATATCTACATTGATTGGTTTAGAATTTTCTTGATTTTCGTAGATAAAAACTAATTTAAATTCTTCCATCGCAGTATAGAGTACTTCTTGAATAAATGTCGGCATTCGATGACATTCATCAATGAATACAATTCCATTTTCTTCAACTGAAGCAAGGATGGTAACAATATCAGAAACTTTATTAATTGTTGGCCCATTTACATAAATAAAGCTCTTATCTAGTTCGTTAGCAATGATTTTAGCTAAAGTTGTTTTACCTAAACCCGGATTTCCTGATAATAAAATATGAGGAAGGGATGTTTTATTTTTATTAGCAATATTAATATTAATTTTTAATATTTCTTTAATGCTTTTTTGTCCAACAAAATCAGATAAATACATAGAATGGTTTTGAAAACTATCCATTCTTCATTCCTTTAATCGCAATTTTGATATTTTCTTCGATCGACATCGATGGAATTAGCAAAGGATAAACGTTAGTAATGTCTTTTTCTTGATAACCGATGCTTTTTAAAATGTTCTTAATAAGCGTGAAATTTGTAAATAAAAGTGGCTCAATTTTATCTTCGCATTTATGTAGTATCTTTTTTAGTTTACTTACTATTTGAATCGATGTACTTTCACTTACTAAAGGAATATTTAAAAATACAGTATTATCGTTGTTTTTAACACTACTAAATATTTCATTAATCGTTAAAAGACGCAAAATATTAAGCGATATTTTAGGACCAATCCCCGTGATATTATTAAGTGTGTTAAAAACGAGCAGATTTATTCTATCAGTAAATCCGAAGATACGCATAGTATCTTCTTTTAGAAAAAATCTGCAAAATATATCGTATTCTTTTCCTACTTCAAAAAACCCAGTATTAGGCGTTTCTATTTCGTAGGTTATGTTGTTGTTTTTTATAAATATAAAATTTTCTTCAAATCCTGTTATTTGACCATTAATTATCATTAACGTGTTATTGATATCGCAAAAATAATCACTATTAAAACTACCATAGCGATGCAGGTCGTTCCAATTAAGATTTTTAAAATCTCGTTTTTATATCTATTCATATATTAAGTGTAGCACAATTTTTATTTTTAAGAAAAAAAGTTGAGTTTTTTTAAAACCCAACTTTTTTATTCGATATATTCAAATTCGAAATCACATAAAATGACAGTGTCGCCATCTTTTGCATCCATTTCCTTTAATCTTTGATCAATACCAATTTTTCTTAAGTAAGAAATAAGTTTCATCATTCCTTCATCGGTTGTTGTATTTATTAATTTATAAGTACGTTCGATGCTTTCACCAAATATTTCATAAGTATCAGTTTTGATTCTTCTAATTTCAAATAATGGCTTTTCATCTTTTTTAGCATCATAAACTTTTGATTCAGGAACTTCTTTAACATTTGTTGCGTTAAGAATGTCTTGTTCTCTTACTTCATCGAGTTTATCAGCTAATACATACAATACTTTATCGATATTTTCATTTGTATAAGCTGAAATTGGAATAATATCGCATTTCATTTGTGATTTAAACTTTTCAAAGCGGAGAAGAGCGCCGTCTTCATCCATTTTAGAAGCTACCACAATTTCAGCCTTCTTTTCAAGACCATACCCATACTCTAAAAGTTCTTTTTTAATTGCGTTATAAGCTTCAAAAGGATCTCTTTTTCCATCCATTGAAACAATATGCATTAAGATCTTGCAACGTTCGATATGTCTTAAAAACGTAATTCCAAGGCCTTTTCCTAAGTGAGCACCATCAATTAATCCAGGTAGATCAGCAATTACAAAACTGCGACCATCTTTTAAATTAGTAACCCCTAAATTAGGAACGATTGTTGTAAAATCATAATCTGCTACAATTGGATTTGCCTTGGTAACTAATCCTAAAAATGTTGATTTTCCAACACTTGGATAACCAACTATTCCGACATCAGCTAAAAGTTTAAGTTCAAGAACAATACGTTTTGTTTCTCCTGGAACTCCATTTTCAGCCACACGTGGAACTCGATTAACAGAAGATTTGAAACAAGCATTGCCTCTTCCACCTCTTCCGCCTTTAGCGATAATAAATTCTTTACCATCAGCATCTAAATCTTCGATGACTTCATTTGTTTCTTCATTGATTAGAACAGTACCAACTGGTACTTCGGCATAAACATCTTCTGCTTTATGTCCGTATCTATTCTTTGTTGCTCCATTTTCGCCATCTTTTGCGGCAATAACTTTAGAAAAACGATAATTTATTAGCGTCGTTATTTTTGAGCTTGCCTTAAAAATAACGCTGCCACCCCTACCGCCGTTTCCGCCGCTAGGACCGCCTTTAGCGATAAATTTTTCATGAAGAAAAGCAATGGCTCCATTGCCACCGTTTCCACTTCTTACCTCGACTACTGTTCTATCTATAAACATTTCTTTTACCCACTAAAAAGGCCACTTTATAAGTGGCCAATTTTTTATTTTGCTTCGACTTCGTAAACGCTGACTTTGGTTTTTGTTCTTCCAAGTCTTTCGAATTTAACAATGCCTTCTTTGGTTGCGAAGATTGTATCATCTCCACCTTTCATTGTATTAAATCCTGGATGAACCTTAGTTCCACGTTGACGGTATATAATTGCACCAGCTTTAGCTAATTGGCCATCAGCTCTTTTTGCGCCTAATCTTCTACCAGCGGAATCACGTCCGTTTCTAGTTGATCCGACACCTTTTTTTGATGCAAAGAATTGTAAATTTAATATAAAATACATATTTTTACTCCTTTGTTTTAATTTTTACGTATTTAGAATAGCTTTCTTCAATTGATTTAAGTCCATTGTAGACAACCTCTAATACGGTTACATCATGTGAAGTAATTTTATTTTTTGTTTTAATTTCAACTGAACTGCTATCAACGATATTGATTTCAAAATCGTTAATTGATTCAAATGAATTTAAACCAGCAAATATAACCGCACTCACACCAGCACACACAATGTCTTTTCCTTGTTCGTCATAATTTGCATGACCACTAGTTTTAAGATAAATTATGCTGCCATCTCGTCTAATAATTTCTATGTTTATCATTATGCATTAATAGCTTCAATAGTTAAACATGTGTATGGTTGACGATGACCTTGTGATTTGCGTGAATTTGCTTTTGCTTTATATTTGTAGATATGGATTTTCTTTGAAAGTCCTTGTTTCTCTACTTTTGCAGTAACAGTTGCACCTTTTACAACAGGGTTGCCAACAACTAACTTACCAGTGTTTAATAGTAAAACCTTATCAAAAGTTACAACACTACCGACCTCAGCATCAAGTTTTTCAACATAGATCTTTTGGCCAGCTTCAACTCTTAATTGTTTTCCACCAGTTTCAATAATTGCGTACATTAAGTTTCCTCCTTCTTTTAATTACTCGCTAGTAAGGTAATTATATTTCAAATTTTATAAACCTTTTTTAGGCGGTTGTAGCCAAGTGAGGCAACAACGTAATAAATATATCACAAAAACGCCTTTTAGTCAAAAGATAATGCATAAATATTGCAATTTA
>JAVWAV010000002.1:0-68538 GCA_036649855.1 Bacilli bacterium
TGTCAATGACTTTTGATTAGTTCCCAAAATTCATGAAACATCAGCCCTATTTTGATATTCAGGACGATGCTTTTGTTTTGCAAGAAAAGCGTCAAAACTTGCTTTTTTCCATGGATGAGACATTGCAGGCACAAATTTCTTTTTAATAACTTCCTTTTTAAATTCATCAAAATTTTCTGATTGATCTTTGTGTTCTTTTAATTCTTTTAGAAGATAAATGTTTTCTTCAATTGTAACGAAAAGTCGATTGTCAAATGTCTGAACAACCAGAGCTTCAGTGCCTTTTCTAAAGTTAATTATTTCCGTTTCAGTAGAATTTACAGCTTGATAATAATGATTTTTAAATTTAATGGATGAACCACTATCGAATTTTCTACTAGATAAAATAGCTAATATTTGATTGATTTTATCGAGTTCTGGGCGCATTTCAAATACTGATGCTATGTTTTTTCTTTGTAAAGCAAAGCGCTGATTAAATAACTTAATGTATGATTGCAGGAATTCATTAGCTTCTTCAATCGTTTTAATATTTGCTGTTCTAAGTTCTTGAGGTAACCTATTTTGAAATGTTTGGTTAAATCTTTCAATTCTTCCTTTAGATTGTGGCACAGAAGATGTTTTAATAGAAATTCCTAGCATTTTACATGCATAAGCAAATTGAGTATATGTATCGCTCTCAGTTGTAGGATTAACTGCTGATTTATAAGTAAAAACAGTTCGATTATCTGTAAAAAACTCGCTAGGAATACCAAAATTTATCAATATTTGATAAAGAACATTATAATAGCCATTCAGAGTTTCCTGTGTATCAAAATATGCGCCAACAACAGTACCAGTAGAATCATCAACTGCTAGATGTAAAGTTGTTAGAATGCCTTTAAACCGAAGAATTGCTGAAGCATCCATTTGAATTTGTTCTCCAAAATATTTAGATCTTGGCTTTCTTGGATGACTTTGCGAATCATCTAAAATGTGACCTTCAATAAATATTTTTTTATCAATTTCGGATAATTTTTTCTTGTTTTCTAATTCTTTCTTTTTAGCTCGTTTTGTAGCTCTGTTACACAATGGAGAAATGTATCCTTCATTTAATAAAACGTGTCTTAATGGAGTGTAAGTAATTGGAATATTTTCGATTTCGTTTAATTTCTCTTTAAAATGAAACCAATTATAATCATAATATTTTTCTTTGTACAATTTTAATATTCTATTCTTCATCTCGATAGATATCGCATTTTTCGGCTTTCTACCCGCATTTTTATGAATAAAACCGCTTTTTCCTTCTGTTTTATACTTAGTTATAAGTTTATTAATATAACGAGTTGTACATTCAAGTTTAATAGCTGCTCTATTTTTGTTTCCATTAGAATCGACAAGCCTTTTAATAATTTCAAATATTGTTTTTTCTTTCATGTTAAGTTCAACCTTTCTCATATTTTTAATTCACCTCAATACATATTTTACTGGCATTAAGGCTTTTTTCAATTTCTCCTTTAGAAGAAATTAATATATTTTTATTTTGTTTTTGTTTATCGCAAAGGAACTAATCGAAAGTCAATCAATAGGATATTATCAAAAGTCAATCATAATAATAAAAAAGAAAAGCTAACACAATTTTGTGTTAGCTTTTTAATATAATAATGGTGTCCTTGAGGCGATTCGAACGCCTGACCCACAGCTTAGAAGGCTGTTGCTCTATCCAACTGAGCTACAAGGACATAGGATGCTTAAATAATATACCACATGGAAAAGAATAATTAAATAGTAATTAACTATTTTTATGTATTCTTTCGTACAATACGTTTGCGACTGATTCAGGTATTATTTGTTTTAGCTCATCTATCGTAGCATTTTTTAATTGTTCAAAATCTTTGAATACTGAAAATATTGCATTTTTGCGACTTTCTCCGAGACCTGGAAGGCCATCAAGAACGGTTTTTTTATAATTATTTATATGTAATTTTCGATGAAAAGTAATTGCAAAACGATGTACTTCGTTTTGCATAGCGGTAAGTAATAGAAATATATCTTTATGATCTGTTAGATCAAATTTTTGTCCATTTTTATCAATAATTCCTTCAGTTTGATGCTTATCATTTTTATATAATCCATATATTGGAAGCACGATATCTAGTGAACTCAAAATGTCTTCTGCCACGTTTATTTGGTTTTCACCACCATCTAATAAAATCAAATCAGGAAATTTAGTTCCTTCTTCTTTCATTCTTGAGTATCTTCTGTAAATTACTTCTTTCATATTTTCAAGATCGTCTTGAGTATTTATGTTTTTTAATTTGTATTTTCGATACATTTTCTTAAAAGGACGACCATTTTTAAAAACTATAGCAACTCCAACTGCATCATCGCCACTAATATGAGAATTATCAAACAAATCAATTGTATATGGAACATTAATCTTTAAAAGAGAAGCAATATTATCCAATGTTATTTCTACTTTGTCATCTAATCTAGCTGATAAAAAATACTCATCAAGATATTTTTGTGAATTATCAATGAGTTTAGGAAGTACATCACAAAGTTTTCCGTTTTGTGCAAATTTAATTTTTTTACCATACAAAGTTCTTAATTCGTTTGCTAAATCGTCGTTAAATAGGACGATTTCTTCCGGAACAATCTTATTTTCATAATATTGAACAATAATATTTGCAACTGATTCTATTTCATTTTCAAATATCTCAACCATAAAGTTATCTTTTCCTAAAAGCATTCCACATCTATAAATAAGAAGAGTTATAGAAATAAAACCATCGCGGACAGTGTATCCAAAAATGTCGCGATCAACATCATCGTGAAAATCAACAGATTGAACTATTTTTATATGCTCGATTGATTCTAATAATTTATATTTTTTTTGCGATTCTTCGTATTCCATATTTATATTTAACTCTTTAACTTCGTTTTTTAATCTTTGAGTTATTTCATATGTTTTACCAGCTAAAAATGATTTAATTTCATTAGAGATTTCATTAATTTTTATATCTTCTATTTTCTTGACGCATGGTCCTAAACATTGTCCCATTTGATAATAGATACATAATTTAGATCCCATAGTTTTGCATTTTCTTGTTGGATAAATGGAATTTAATAAATCTACAACTTCACGAGCATATGAAGAACGTGGATATGGTCCAAAATAAAAGTAATTTTTATTATTCGTATTTCTAAGCAATTTTACTTGAGGATCATATCCTTTTTTTAGCGCAATATATGGATAATGCTTGTCATCTTTTAACATTACGTTATATCTAGGATAATATTTATGTATTAAATTGAGTTCTAATACAAAGGCTTCGTTATCATTTGTTGTAACTATTGTTTCGAAATGATCGACATGGCTAACCATTGCTCCAACTTTTCCTGTGTGCGGTTGCAAAAAATATTGAGAAACTCGATTCTTAAGATTTTTTGCCTTTCCAACGTAAATAACGACGTTATTTATGTCATACATTAGATAACAACCAGGATTCGTTGATAATAATAATATATTGTTTTCTATTTTTTGATTCATTTAAGATTTACCACCGTGACACCATATCCACCATCAAATTGTCCACCACTCAATGAATCTTTGACGTTTTTGTTATTTTTTAAGATTTCGCTTACTAAATTTCTTAAAGCTCCACTGCCAAATCCATGAATTATTCTAATCTGTTTTGCGTTTTGTAAAATCGCTTTATCAATGTAAGTTTCAACAGCTTGACGAGCCTCTTCGATGTGAAATCCAATAATATTTAATTCATATTTTAAAGGAGTTGACATAATAAATGAGTCAACTTTATTGATTTCAGGTCTTTTTTTGCTTGTTTTTGGTCGATCAACAATTTTAAGATTAGAAGCGGAAAAAGTATAAAGTTTTCCACCATTTGTTTTTACTTTGTATCCATTTTTGTTAATACTAATAATTTCGCCATTAATTCCAAATGTATCGTCTTTTACGAAATCTCCAACTTCGAAGATTTCATCTTCTTGTTCTGCTTCATGCGAAGCATTTAAAATATCGCTAAGTTCTTTTTCTTTACTAATAATTTCGTGAAGTCTTGGATTATCTTTTTGTAATATTTCTCTTTTTGTTTCTTCAAGAGCAACAAGTGTATCTTCGATTAATTTTTCCTTGATATTCGTTATATCCTTCTTAAAATCGTTGTTTTTCTTATCTAATTCGTTTTGAAGAGCGTTATTTTCTTTTATTTTTTTATTAAGTGAGTCTTTATATTTTTCATTTTCTTTAATAAGCTTTTCATTATAATTAATTTTATCCATTAAGATTGATAAATATTTATTTGTTTCACTATGCTCAGAATCTGATAAATAATTTATTGCATTATTAATAACTGATTTATTCATTCCATATTTTTTAGCAATCTCAAGACCATAACTATTTCCGGGAATGCCGATATATAGCTTATATTTAGGAGTAAGACTGCCTTCATCAAAAGCCATTGATCCGCAAATAACTCCCGATGTACATAAAGCATATTGTTTTACACCATCAAAGTGACTAGTAATAATAGATTTTACCTTTTTATCATTTAAATAAGCAGCAATAGAAACAGCTAATGCTTCACCTTCATTTGGTGCAGTTCCTGTTCCAAGTTCGTCAATTAGCACCAAATCATTTGAACCAGCTTTGTTTAAAATATTAATAACTTTCGTAATATGACCACTAAAAGTTGATAAATTCTCTTGAATTGATTGAATATCGCCAATATCAATGAATAAATGATCAAAAAATCCTATTTTAGATTCTTCGGCAACAGGAACCGGGATAACCATTTGATTCATCAAAACAATAATTCCAACAAGCTTTAATAAAACTGATTTGCCACCAGCGTTAGGTCCGCTTACAATTAATTGGTTAATTTCTTCTCCAATAATTACGTTGTTTGCAACCACTGTTTCTTTATCTAACAAAGGATGCTTTGCCGTAATTAATGATATTTGTCTATTATTCTCCGTGTCGACACTGATTCCATCAATCTCTTTTGCAAATTGATATTTGGCAGATAAAACATCAAATTTACCTATTAATTCATTATTTCTAATAATTTCAGTAGCATGAGTAGAAACACTTAATGAAAGAGCCTTTACAATTTTGTATATTTCTTCTTTTTCTTCTGATTTTAATCTATGTATTTCATTTGAAATAATAAGACATGATTGTGGTTCAATAAAAGTTGTTTCTCCACTATCAGATATATCATGTAAAAGTCCATTTACACGGCCTTTAAATGATGTTTTCACTGGTAAAACAAACGCACCATCACGAAGTGTATAAACTGAATCTGTTAATAAATCAGCATTTCTTGACATTTCTTTTTCGATAGTTGATTTCAAATTTCTTTCAAATGCTTTTAATTTACGTCTAATATCATGTAAATTTGATGAAGCATCGTCTTTAATATCAAAATTTTCATCATAAACACGTCTTATTTCAATTTCCAAATTATCCAACAAAGTAAAATCTAAAAATAAGCTATGAAAATTTTGATACTGCGAAGCGAACTTTTTGTCATATGTATGTAGCATTTTTACTGAAGAAATATCACTGAGAATAGTATCAAAATCTTCACGATCAAGAATCCCACCTTTTGTAGCAAAAATCATCTTACTTTCAATGTTTTGAGAATGATTTAAAGAAAACTTACCGTATTTAAAACAGCAGGCTAATGCATCATTTAGTATATCTTTTTCTATTTTAAAAGATTTATAAGAATTAAAATATTCAGATTCAAATAAAATATCCTTACCTTGTTTGGTAAGTATATACATATTTATTCTATCTAAAATGATATTAATCTGTAAATCTTCGAAATGTTTGTTCATATATGTAAATATATTAGCATAGTTGAGTAAATTATTTTATAATTTAATTATGATAACTATAAAGATAAATGATGATGTTTTTAATAAACTACATGAAAAATACAAAAATTATTCGATAGATGCCACAAGCGAGTATATGCTTTTCGTTGCAAAATATCAAAATACCATAATTACTATTTATAAAGACAAAACAAATAAGCCTTCTAAATGTACTTTTTCTGGCAATTATGAGTTTGAATTAGCTAATGAATTTTCACAATATATCATAGAAAAAAAGAAAAAAACTCCCATTGTTACATCATATTTAAATACTGATGAACAAATCGGAAGTGATGAAGTTGGTTTTGGAGATTTCTTTGGTCCAATTGTTGTTACCGCTGCATATTGTAATAAAGAAACTTTGCTTTTAATTAATCAATTAGGAATAAAAGATTCTAAAAAGATTACTGATGAACAAATTCGAATAATCGTTCCGAAGCTTAAAGACAAAGTCGTATTTTCTACTTTGGTAGTAGAAAATACGAAATTAACAGAGCTATTTACTAAAGGATATAATTTAAATAAAATAAAAAGTATCCTTCATAACGCTGTTTTACTAAAAGTTAGAGAAAAAATTGGAAAAAACACCAATGCTTTTATTGATCAGTTTGCTAAAGAAGAACTTTATTATTCTTATTTGCAAAATGAAAAACAAGTTTTAAAAGGTATTACTTTTGAAACGAAAGGCGAATCAAAATATCCAAGTATTGCCTTAGCAAGTTGTATTGCCCGTCATACTTTTCTTACTAGAATTGATCAATTAAATGCCAAGTATCACGTAAATATTCCACTTGGTGCCAGCACAAAAGTTGATTTATTCGCCCAAGAATTTGTAAAAAAATATGGTTTAGATGAAATTAAAGGAATTATAAAAACTAATTTCGTTAACTATAAAAAACTTATTTAAGTTCGTTTAATATATCTTCAAAATATTGAGGAAGTCCAGTTTCAACTGTGACTTCTTCTTTTGTTGTAGGAGAAATAAAGTTTAATTTATAGGCATGCAATATTTGTCCACCTAAATTTTGATTCTTTTTACCATATATTTCATCTCCTAAAACAGGATGTCCAATATAAGCCATATGTACTCTAATTTGATGAGTACGACCGGTTTCTAGCTTTAAAGAAACTAAAGTTTTGTTATTAAATCTTTGAAGAACAGTAAAATAAGTAACAGCTTCTCTTCCATCTCTTACATTCACTGCCATTTTTTGTCTAAATTTTTTATCTCGAGCAAGAGGAGCAATTACCTTGCCACTATTTTCAAGAATAAGTCCTTCGACAATTGCGTAATATTCGCGACTCATAGAATGATCTTTTAATTGCTCTGCCAAAAATGCATGTGCAATATCATTTTTGGCGACAAGTAGTAAACCACTTGTGTCTTTATCGATACGATGCACGATTCCTGGACGGAATTCTCCATTTATAGTCGATAAAGACTGCGTTTTAGCGATTAAAATATTTACTAAAGTATCATCGTAATGTCCAGGAGCTGGATGAACTACTAGTCCACGTGGCTTATTAATTACAAGGACATTTTGATCTTCAAAAACTATATCAAGGCCACTATCAAGAGGTTTTAATTCAATGACTTCTTCTTCTTTTATTTCATAGTTAATAACATCGTTTTCACGAAGTCTATACGATCCATTTTTAATTATATCGTTAACAGTAATGGCACCATTTTCTATCATCTTTTCTACTTTTGAACGAGAAATATCTGGTTCAACTATTGATAGAGTCTTATCTAATCTTTCTTTGACATAAATGCTTAATTCATCATTTATTGTTATTGTTTTTTTCATTGTTGTTGTCATTTCCTTTACTTTCGTCGACTTCTATAATTGTTTTTTCTTCGATATGTTCTTCATTTAATGAACTGCCATCTACAGGAGCTTTTTTCCCTTTAATTTCTTTTATTTCATCAATTATTAACATAATCATCATCATAATAACACCAATTACAAGTGCAGCATCAGCGATGTTAAATATAGGAAATGAAGTATATGAACCAAGATCTACATCAATAAAGTCTATTACTCTACCATTTGGATAAAAAGCTCTGTCTATTAAATTTCCAAAAGCTCCACCTAAAAGTAACATTAAATTAACCTTATATGCAGCGTTGAGCTTTTTATATTTCCAAATGTAAATGCCTAGAAATGCACCAGACATGATTATTGATATTCCAATAAGCAAGGTTCTTCTTAATGCGTCGTTATCGAGGTTTCCAAATATTCCAAAACCTGCTCCGGTATTATAAAGTAAGGTAAGATGCAGAAAACCAGGTATTAAAGTCACGCTTGTGCCTGGAGTTTGAAGCATATGTTGAAAGCCTAACTTTGTTCCAAGATCAACAATAAATACAATGAAAAACACCCATATCATCGAACTAAAGCCTAACTTCAAATAATTAATTATTTTTTTCATTTAATTGCCTCTTTACATCTTTCACATAATTCTGTTCCATCAACATTATACGTTTCATCAACATAGTTCCAACATCTTTCACACTTATGAGTTGAAGCTTTAGTCACTAAAACTTGAGATAATTCTCCAGTATATGCATCATTATTATCTAATTTAGTTACAATAGTTGCTTTAGAAACGATAAATAATCTATTAAGTTCAATTTGTGAGAATTTTTCAATTGGATTATTTGATTTTAAAAGGATAAATACAAAAGCTTCTTGTGCACTTCCGATTATACCTGCTCTACGTTGTAATTCGATAGCTTTTAATACATCAGTTCTTAAAGTAATTACTTGTTGATATTCATTTAATAATTCACTTGCATAATTATGTGTTTCTTTTGGAAAGGACAATAATTGAACATTTTCTTCTCCAGATAATCCGAATGAAGCGTTAACTTCATCCATTGTAAATGGAATAATTGGATTAAGAAGTCTCATCAAATCATCAATTATATAGTAAATTACAGTTTGAACTTGTAAACGTCTTAAAGATTTTGCATTTTCGCAATATAATATATCTTTTGTAACGTCTAAATAAAAACTAGATAAATCATTTGTCATGAAATTAAGAATTTCTTGAGTTGCTAATTGGAAATTATAATTTTCTAAATAAGAAATAACTTTATTTTTAACTTGTTCTAATTTTGCAAGAATATACAAATCGACATTTTCAAATGTCGATTGAATATCTTCTTTTACAAAAGATTTTCCGTCGCCATTGCTCAAATTTCCGAGTAAAAATTTAAAGGTATTTCTAATTTTTCTATAACCTTCTGTACATTGTTTAATAATGTCTTCAGAAATTCTAACATCTTGTTGATAATCAACGTTAGCTGCCCAAAAACGTAATATATCAGCTCCATATACATTGGTAATTTTAATTGGATCAATTCCGTTTCCGGCTGATTTCGACATTTTTTCCCACTTTTCATCCATTATAAAGCCGTGTGACACGACGTTTTTATAAGGAGCACATCCAAAGACAGCTTGTGAAATAATTAAGGATGAATTAAACCAACCTCTATATTGATCGCTTCCTTCAAGATATAAATCTGCAGGATAATTAATTCCGCGTTCTTTTAATACACCATTAAACGAGCTTCCACTATCAAACCAAACGTCCATAATATCTTTTTCTTTTTTAAATATTCCATTTGGACTATGGCTATTTTTGTATCCTTCAGGTAACAATTCTTTTTCATCAAGTTCGTACCAAATAGAACTTCCATGTTCACCAACTAATTGTGCAATGTGATCAAATACTTCTTTTTCCATAATTGGTGTGCCATCTTCAGCATAAATTATTGGAATTGGTACTCCCCAAACTCTTTGACGCGAAATGCACCAATCTCCTCTATCTTTAATCATATTATGAATTCTAATTTCACCCCATGAAGGAGTCCATTTTACTTCTTTAATTGATTTTAATAAATCTTCTCTAATTGGTTCAATTGAACAGAACCATTGTGGAGTAGCTCTAAAAATAACAGGTTTTCCTGTTCTCCAATCATGTGGATAAGAGTGAACTATTTTTTCTAAATTAAGTAATTTACCACTTTCTTTAAGCATGGAAATAATTTTTTCATTAGCTGCCTCATAAAACATACCGGCAACTTCTTCTCCTGCTTCTTCGGTCATGACGCCTTTATAGTCAACAGGGCATAATGGAACTAATCCATATTTTTTGCCTACAATATAGTCATCTTCACCATGTCCTGGAGCAGTGTGTACACATCCTGTACCAGCTTCATCAGTTACGTGATCACCGCAAATAATTAAAGATTCTTTATCAAGAAATGGATGTTTGCAAGTTGCAAATTCAAGTTCTTTGCCTTTAAATGTTTTTATTAACTCGCATTTTTCAAGTTTAAAAACATCGAAAAGTTTATCTTTAAACTTTTCGAGGAACACAAGTTTTCCAATATTTGTATCAAATAGACCATATTCATATGTTTCGTTTAAACAAATAGCTAAATTAGCAGGTAAAGTCCATGGTGTAGTTGTCCAAATAACGACTTTTGCATCGTTTGGAATCACGTTTTTTCCATCAAGTACATCAAATGCGACATAAATTGTTGAAGATTCAACGTCTTTATACTCAATTTCCGCTTCTGCAAGAGCAGATTCACTACTATATGACCAGTAAACAGGTTTTAATCCTTTAAAAATTAAACCTTTTAATGCCATTGTTGCAAATACTTCGATCTCTGATTTTTCAAAATCTTTGTTCAAGGTTAAATATGGATTACCAAAATCTCCTAAAACACCTAAACGAATAATTTGTTGTTTTTGGTTAGCAACTTGCTTTAATGCATATTCTTCACATTTTTTCCTAAATTCAACAATTGGAGTAGTTTTTCTATTAACTCCACTTTTTGTGACGTTGTTTTCAATTGGCAAACCATGTGTATCCCATCCAAAAATAAATGGTGTATAAAATCCTTGCATGTTTTTATATCTTAAAATAAAATCTTTTAATATTCTATTTAGCATATGTCCACAATGAATATTTCCATTCGCATATGGAGGACCATCGTGAAGGACGTAGCTTTTATTTCCTTTATGACGTTCATTCATTTCGTTATATATATCTTGTTTTTGCCATTTTTCCAAAACATTTGGTTCTTTTTGAGCTAAATTGCCTCTCATTTCAAATGTTGTTTTTGGCATTAATAATGTTTGTTTGACTTCCATAGTTTGTGTTCTCCTTTTTTTAAAAAATAAAAAACGCCCAGAAAGGACGTTTTAACGCGGTACCACCTTAATTCTAGATTTCTCTAGCACTTTAATTCTTAACGGGAATTAACGAATATTTTTACTATTAATTCAAAATATCTTCTAAGAAGTGATATGAAGTATTTTTTTATAAACGATTTTCACCAAACATCGTCTCTCTGATATAAATAAATATTTCACCTGTCTTCTATAATAGAATTTATATAATTATTTTACATTATTATTAAATATTTACAAGTTAATAAGGTTTGTTTTCATCTTCATCATCTTCTAAGAAATTGGGTAAAATGTCTTCAGTGCTAACTTCATTGCTTTCTTCTTCTTCTACAGAAGAATTATCTTCAGATTTGTTCTCTTTTATTGAAGAAAAATCAAATGATTTTGAATTTTGATTTAATATTTCGTGAGCATTTTCATAATCACTTGCGATGATACTTACAATAATATCATCACCTAAAGCTGGATTTTTGCTTAAAGCAAATTTCATATTCAACTCTTGATCTGAGTATTTTTTTAATAAATTTATTACTTCGTTTATTTCATTCATTATAATTTGCGGGCCAAACGTAATTGCGCAAATTGCTCTTCTAGCTCCATTTATTCCAGTTTCTAATAATGGTGAATTAATTGCATTTTCTACAGCTTCTTTGCATTTTCCTTCGCCACTACCTGTTCCATATCCAATTAATGCGATTCCTGATTCTTTTAAAACATTTTTTACATCAGCAAAATCGATATTCATTAAAAATGGGGTTAAAATCATATCAGTAACAGTTTTAACACATCTTGCAAGAACGGCATCGCTTTCTTCAAATGCCTTAGAAACTGTCATATTTCCACCAATTAATAGCAATTTATCATTAGATTCTATAATAATTGAATCAACAACTTTTGAAAGTTCATTTATTCCAAATATAGAATACTCAATCTTAGTATTTCCTTCAAAAGAGAAAGGTCTAGTTACAACTGCAACAGTTAAAAGTCCTAGTTCTTTTGCAATTTGTGCAATAACAGGAGCAGCTCCTGTTCCCGTACCGCCACCCATTCCGGCGGCAATAAACAACATATCTTTTCCTTCGAGTATTTTTTTAATTTCTTCTTTTGATTCATTTGCAGCTTTTTTTCCAATTTCTGGAAGACCACCTGCTCCTAACCCACCAGTTAAATTTTCACCTAAAATAATTTTATTAGGTGCTTTTGAAAGAGCTAATGTTTGCTTATCTGTGTTTGCAACATAAAATTCAACAGAATTAATGTTGTCTTCAATCATTCTATTAACAGCATTGTTGCCAGCTCCGCCAACTCCAATAACAACTATTTTTGCTACTGGTTCAAATTTATCTAAATCATCGTACATATTATTCTCCTCTATTTAATAAAAAACGTGGCTCAGTTATATTATTTTTCTTCTCTAAATTCAAATATTCAGCATACATTGATTGCATATCTATTACACAAAGCGGACCTATTTGAGCATTGTTTTTAAAGGCAACATTTATATTTTTATAAAATATCATAATATTACTCATATCTTTTTCCTTTATAAACTTTTCAACTCCAGGAACATGGCTTATTACTCCTACAAAAATATAACTAACATTTTCGGATGTAACAGATGTTTTAATTTCTAATAATTTTGCTGTAAACGTTTTAATAAAATTTATAATTGAATTATTAACATCAGATTGATAAATTTTGCAGACTTTGCCTTCTTTATTTGTATATTCACCAACATAAACTTTAAAATTATAATTACGTGGATCGTAACCGTATGTAAATAATATATTTTTAGCAATATCTTCAGAAATGTCGAATTTTAATGAAAATTCATTTATTAAATTCGATAATCCGAAATTCATTATTTTGTGATCATAAACAGTATTTTGATTGCAAAAAGAAATATTTGTCGTGGTTTTAAATGTATCTACTAATATGTATTTTTTTGGAAAATTCGAATCTGCCTTTATACGTTCAAAAATCGCAACATTTTTAAGTGTAATTTTCCTGATTTTTATATCAAGCGACTTAAACAATTCATTAATTGCATTAAATGTAACTTCTGGGATGCAGTAATATGAATAAACCATTTCTGCAGTTTTAGAAACTTCGTTTAAGGGAAGTCTGTAAAATACATGCGATTTATCATCTCTATACAAAGTACGAACAACTTCTACAATTTTATAATTTGGTTCGCTGACTTTTTGGTTATATGCCATATTGAACAAATTTAATATATCAGAATTCGTAATTTTTGCGGTTTGATCATCAGTTCCTGATGAAGAGGCAGTAATTGAAGAAGTTTCTTTTCCGATCATTTTTGTTGGAACTAGCGAGAAAAAAACTAATTGTTTATTGATGATAATGCCCTTTTTAGCAGCATTATCAATAATATCTTTAATTTCTGAAAGAATATTTTCTGGATTCAAAAAAATATCATTTTTAAAAAGCTTCTCATAATAACGCTTTTCATCATAAATAATTGCGGATTTTTCAGCATCCACATTATATCCAACAACCATAGAGATTGATTCATTCGAAATTTCAAAAACTGTTATTGCATTCATAGTTTAATTATAATATTTTAACTAGCAATAATAAAGTAGTAAATGAAATATTTATTAGTATATTATTAGTCGTTTTTTAGTTGTTTTTTAGTAATAAAATGATTTTTGAGTAAATACATGCATTTGTGATGCGACATCAATATTGACTTTTTTCTCAATTACTTTTGCTTCTTCTTTTATTGCTAAATTTTCAATCCCAAAAGGAATAATAAATAGACTTGCTGCAGAACCAAAAATACAAATTGCAATTAATCTGTTTGTTAGTCTAAAAAGAAGTGTTTTTTTACCATTTCTATTAAGTTTATCTTTCATATTTTTCCTCCATGTTTTTATATTTTTTCTATAATTCTAAGTTTTGCTGTTCTCGATCTATTATTTGTTGCAATTTCTTCTTCGTTTGGCGTAATTGGTTTTTTCGATACTTGTTTAAATGTAGCAACTTTATCATTTATATTGAAATTCATTCTGTCGCCTTCAACCACACAAAGCTCTTTAAATTTTTCTTTAACAATTTTATCTTCCAATGGTTGAAATGTTATTACGCATATTCTTCCTGCTTTTTTGATTAGCTTTGATAGTTTATTTAGAACAATGCTTAATACATTTAGTTCATTATTAACTTCTATTCTTAAAGCTTGGAATGTTTGTTTAGCTGGATGTCCTTTTTTTCTTAGTTCTTTGTCTGGTTTTGATTCTTTAATAATTTCAACTAGTTCTCCTGTTGTTTTTATAGGTGCAACGTCTCTATGTTTAATTATATTTTTAGTAATTTGATATGCGAACTTGTCTTCGCCATAATCACGTATTACTCGAGTTAAATCACTAATTGAATAAGTATTTACAATTTCTTCGGCAGTTAATGCAGAAGATTTATCCATTCTCATATCTAATGGAGCATCAGCTTTATAAGAAAATCCTCTTTCACCTTCGTCAAATTGAGGAGAACTAACTCCCAAATCTAGCATTACTCCGTCAACATCAAGAATGTTTAGATTTTTAAGTACGTTATCTACATCTTTAAAGTTTGACTTTACTATTGTTAAGTTAGGATATTCTAAACCTAATGTATTTTTTACATAGTCGATTGCTTCTTGGTCTTGATCTAAAGAGATTAATTGGCCTTTATCTCCTAAATTTTCTAAAATCTTTCTTGAATGACCACCTCTACCAAGAGTTAAATCTAAGTACGTTCCATTCTTTTTAATATTGAGTCCATTAATAACTTCGTTTAATAGAACCGGGATATGTAATTCTGCCATATTTATATTTCCTCAGCTTCTACGTCGAAGTTTTCATCATTATTTTTAGAGTATTCAATCCATTTATTTCTATTCCAGATTTCTATATGATCTCCGGCACCAATTATTGTTAATTCTTTTGATATCTCATATTTATTTACGATATATGTTGGTAATGTTATTCTTCCTAAATTGTCTATTTCTATTTCAACGGTGGAAGATAAAATAGTTCTTACATATGCTCTTGATTTTGATTTATTAAATGATAATTCTTCAAGTTTGGTAACCATTTTTTCATACGATGCAGAATCAAAAACACTCACACATCCGTCAAACCCTTTCATTAGGTATATTTTATCACCTAATAATAAACGAAGTTTGACTGGCATCATGAGACGGTTCTTATTGTCTAGCACATGCTCGTATGTTCCATAAAACATAATTACCACTCCTTACCACTTTCTACCACTTATCTATATTATAAACTATAAAAATTAAAATAAAAGACTATTTAAATAAATATTCTTAAAATTTTATTCAAAATAAAAATGCTCCATTAGAATATCGTTCTAATGGAGCATTTATCAAAATTTCTTTTATTATTCTTCTTTTCTAATTGTGTAATCTTTACCATTTTTTGGCAATTTTTCGCCTTTTTTAACAGGTGCCACAGGTAATGAACAATAAACTAACGAATAAATTATTTCATCAATATTGATAACTGATTTATTACTATAAAAAATAACGTCATTTTCTTTGTCTTTATCATCTGTTATATATACTTCTTCACTACAACTTAAATCATAATCAAATGGTTTAAGTGTATAACAAGAAATTAACGAAACAAGACCTTTTACATTAAGCTGCATAATTAAAATATCATCAGTTTCTTTGCACTTTGCAACAACTTCTAATGCGTTAATATCAGCAATAAGCGTACTATCTTTATAGAAATCTGGATTTAAATGAACAGTTTCTTTAAATTCTATACATTTATTATCTCTTAATTGCGAACGATTTATATTCATGATCTTTGCTCGATATTAAATTTTTGTTTTAAATCTTCAATGACTTTTGAAACAGTAAGAACAATTTCTTCCTCTTTAAGCGTTCTTTCTTGAGAGTTGAAAATTAATGAAATAGCAACTGATTTAGTCTTATCATCGGTATTTGCACTTTCGTAAATATCAAATATATCAACTGATTGAACTAATGGACTACCAGCCTTTTTAACTTCTTTAATTAATTCTCCAGCAGTAATATCTTTAGAAATAAAGAAAGCTAAATCTCTTTGCACAGAAGGGTATTTTGACCATTCTTTTGCTTTAATCTCACTTGTTTTCATTTCATAAAATGGATCTAACACCATTTCTAAAACAATAGTTGCAGATTTTCCTAAATCATATTCTTTATAAATATTTGGATGCAAATCGCCAATTACGCCAACGATCTTATTGCCAATTTTGATAACGGCAGATTTACCTGGATGGAAATATGAATTTAAACAATCACATTTTTCAAGTTTATATCTTGATTGTTCGATTCCAAACATATGAATTATTGATTCAAAAACACCTTTTAACGTAAAGAAACTAAACGACTCTTTATGAAGCTGTCCTTGTAATAATTCATTTCCAGAAACACAAACACATAAATGCGAACTTGCGGTGTTTTCAGTATAAATATTTGAAATTTCAAAGAATTTTAAATCTTTATTTTTTCTTTTAATATTATACGAAATTGCTGTTAACATCGATGGAATAAGGCTCGTTCTTAAATATTTGTGGTCATCAGTTAGCGGATTTAATAGTGCTATAACTGGTAATTTTTCAAACAAATTAATTTCATTTGTTTGTTTTTCATTAACTAATGAATAAGTTAATATTTGATAATATCCATTATTAACTAAATAATCAGAAATTAATTCGTTTTTAATATATTTGTCATCTTTAATTCCAACCGACATATTTGTTTCTGGAAGAACTGATTTAATCTTATCAAATCCTTGTAATCTTATTATTTCTTCAGATAAATCAGCTTTATCAGTAATATCGATTCGATAATCAGGAATAATAGCGAGATAATTTGTATTATCAAGTTTTGAAACTGAAATATTCAGTCTTTCAAAAGTTTCATTAATAGTTTCAAAACTAAAATTCGTTCCTAGTCTTTTATTTATATATTCATATGTAAATGGTATTTCTAAATTTCTAAATTTAATTTCATCATATGAATATATAACAGAAGCACTTTCAGCTTCTGCGAGTCTTTTAAGTAATGAAATAGCTAAAGATAACGCGAATTCTTGTCCATTTTTATTAATTCCTTTTGTAAATAAGGCGCTGGAATCAGATGATAAACCAAGTCTATTTGAAGTGACTCTCACGCTTTTTTGTTCAAAAACAGCTGCTTCAATGACAATACGTTTGGTTTCCGATGTTGTTTCACTATGAAGTGAACCCATCACGCCACCAAGACATTCAATATTTTTTCCTGAATTAATCGTGATATCACCTACTATTACACTGTATTTATTTTCGTCTAATGCAACAAATTCTTGTGTTATATCATCTTTCACAATTAATTCTTTAACTTCTAATTTGTCATAATCATACATATGAAGTGGTTGAGCAGTTAACAACATAACGTAATTTCCGATATCAACAATATTATTAATACTTCTTATACCAGATGAAGTTAATATATTTTTAAGCCACATTGGTGATTCATGAACATCGATTCCGTCAATTACTACAGCTTCAAATTTTTTACAAGCAGGGGTAAAAGATTGAACTTGCAATGGTAAAATGTTCTTTTTTAGTTCAGAATCGTAATAAATATTAGTAAATTGTCTTTGAAATAAAGCAGCGACTTCTTTAGCAATACATAAAATTGAGTTTGCATCAGGACGATTTGCTAATGGTTTTAAATCTAAAATAGTATCGTCTAATCCTAATAATTCAAAAACATCTTCATCTCCAACTTGAGCATTAACATCACATTCATGAATGCCATCTATCTCGGATTTATCAAGGAATTTCTTATCAACACCTAGTTCTAATAAAGAACAGCACATTCCATTAGAATCTGCTCCTCTAATATTTCCGGCTTTAATTTCTAAAGAAGGAAGTTGTGCACCAACGCGTGCAACAATGACCTTAAGATCTTTACGAGCATTTGGTGCACCGCAAACTATTTGAACTATTCCATATTTTGATCCTAAATCAACTTTCAAAACGTGAAGATGATCACTATCTGGATGTTTTTCACATTCTAAAATTTGACCAATCACTAAATTTGTTCCTGAAGCGATTTTATCAACGCTTTCAACCTCAATTCCAGCAAATGTTAACTTGTTAGCAATATCAACTGGTGAAATATTGTCGATTTTAACGTATTTTGACAATTCTTTAATACTAATTTTCATATTGTTACCTACTTTCTTTTATCAAATTGATTTAAAAATTTAATATCATTTTGATAAAATTTGCGTATATCATCAATGCCATATCTTAGCATTGCAACACGTTCTATTCCGATTCCAAAGGCAAATCCACTAAAAATTTCAGGATCATATCCGTTCATTTTTAAAACATTTGGATGAACCATTCCAGCTCCTAAAATTTCAATATATCCGGTTCCTTTGCAAACTGAACATCCTTTTCCTCCGCATTCTGAGCAAGAAATATCAATTTCTACTGATGGTTCAGTAAATGGGAAAAAACTTGAACGTAATCTAATGGTTCTTTTTTCGCCATACATTTTTTTAATGAATAATTCTAATGTAGCCTTTAAATTAGCTAAATTTATATTTTTTCCAACAACCAACCCTTCAACTTGAGCAAATTGATGTGAATGTGTAGCATCATCATCATCTCTTCTATATGTTTTTCCTGGGCAAATTATCTTTAAAGGTTCATTAGGATTCTTCTCTAAAGTATGAGCTTGAACAGGAGAAGTATGTGTCCTTAATAACGTGTTAGGATTAATATAAAAAGTGTCCTGCATATCACGTGCTGGATGATCTTTTGGTAAATTAAGCAATTCAAAATTATAATGATCACTTTCAACCTCGTTTCCTTCAGCAACAGAAAATCCCATAGATACGAATATATCAACTATTTCATCAATAATTTTATAGAATGGATTCTTGCCGCCAACATTAAGCATTGCTCCTGGAAGAGTAATATCAATCGACTCATTTTGAAGTTTTAAATTGATTTCATTCATCTCAATATCTTTTTGCTTAATGGCAAAAAATTCAGCAATCGAATTTTTTGCGGCGTTTATTGCTTGTCCAGCCTTACTTCTTTCTTCACCAGTCAAATCTTTAAGAGAAACAAGTAAATCACTAATTTTTGATTTTTTTGATAAGTAAATGCCTTTTATTTCATTTAGTTCATCCTTGTTGTTGACTGATTCAATTGCTTTTTTTGCTTCTTCGATTAACTCATTAATTGTAGTTAAATCCATATTTTCTCCTTTAAATTAAAAAACTCCTCAAACTAAGGAGCGACAAAGTCGTGTTACCATCCAAATTCATGTTTAAACATGCACTTAATTAATTTTAACGCAAATATACGCTAGCATTACACTAGATGCTAAAAGATGAATTCATCGTAATACGCTGTGGATTTCGCACTATCATCCGCTCACTGTAAGTATACTTTGTCGATTACTTTTTCTTTATAACAGCAATATTATTTTAACATAACAATTTTATTTAAACAATCAAACAAATAACAAATTAGTTTAGTAATTTATTAGTAGTTTATTAGTGGTTTTTATTTGTTATTTAGTAATTGATAAATAAAAATACCAGTTGCAATAGCGACATTTAATGACTCAATAGCTTGAATGTCGATTTTAACTAAATGATCAGAAATATCGATAATTTTGTCTGATATTCCATTTGCTTCATTGCCCATAATTAAGACAAATTTATCTCCATCGAGTTTAAATTTGTTTAATGATATACTTTTTTCTAAAAGCGTAGTTGCGATAAGAGGATAGCCGTTATTTTTTAAATTTTTTAACGTATTTATATCACCAATTGAGTAGTTAATATTAAATATTGAACCTTGAGAAGCACTAATAACTTTAGAATTAAATATCGAAGCGCAATTTGATGAAAAAATAATATCAGTAAGGCCAAAGGCAACGCAAGTTCTAATAATAGTTCCGACATTTCCAGGATCACTTACGCCATCTAGATAAATTATTTTTTTATGAGATGTTTCTTTTTCCTTTATTAAGTGACAATATGTAATGATTCCTTGAGAATTTTTATTTTCACTTAATTTTTCAATAATAAATGGTGGAACAATGTATTGATCGACATCATCTATTTCTTCTTCTTTTGTGGAAATAATATAAGCAATATCTCCATACATTTTTGCCATTTCAAAACCATGATATCCTTCGATATAAAATAGATCATTTTCTTTTTTGTTTTTTGCTTGTTTGAGTTTCAAACTATCCTTAATAATAGGATTGGTTGCAGAAGTTATCTTGGTAATCATTTAAATTCTCCTTTTTTCATCTTTTTACGATAAAAATCATAGTCGTGACAATAATTATTTACTACAGCATAGAAATCTTTTGAATGATTATGAACGAAGTAATGGCTCAATTCATGAACGATTACTGAATCAATTATAGGATAACTATAATGAATCAAAGTTGTTGATAAATGTATTTTGTTTTTAACAAAATTATTAGATCCATAAATGCTTTTTAGCTTGCTAACAGAAACACTGTGTTTTATTGGAATTCCCATTATTCCTTCATAATAAGCGATTTTATTAGTTACATATTGGAGAAAAAATGGTTTAACTTTTTCATAAAATTGTTCTTCTGAATATGCTGCAAATGTTATATTTTCAATTGTTATAACAGGTAAGATTTGTTCTTCTCCAAGAATAAACACGCTATTATCATTAAAGTATTTTTTCCTATTAGATTTTTTTATTAATCTTGGTCCTGAAGAAATTACGCAGTCCTTAATATATGTCTTTGTTGTAAAGCGCGACGTATGAACAAAAAATTCGTTATTAACAAATCTAATTGATAAATTTTTCATACGTTTTATTTCTACGTGAACAACATATGTATTTTCTTGTATTTTAACACTTAAATCGTATTTCATTTATTTATTATACCTTGAAAAACCTATAATTTATAGTATAATAAACAGGCATGGAAAAAATATTAGTTAGTGCTTGCTTAGCAGGCGAAAAAACACGTTATGATGGAAAAAGTTCTTATACTCCACTTTTTAAAGAACTCCAAAAAAAATACGATATTATTTTAGTTTGCCCCGAAGTTTTTGGTGGTTTACCAACACCTCGTCCACGCAGTGAAATAAAAAATGGCAAAGTTATCAATGAAAAAGGCTTTGACGTCACAAAAAAATTTGAATCAGGTGTTGATAAAGCAATTACCGCTGTAAAATATTTTAATATCACAAAAGCATTACTTAAGGATGGCTCTCCAAGTTGTGGAAGCTCTAAAATACATGATGGCAGTTTTACTTCCGCAATGGTTTCAGGACAAGGTCTACTTGCAGAACGTTTAACAAAAATTGGTGTTGAAATATATACCGAAGATCAAATAGAAAGTTTACTCTAAAAAAATAAATGGCTTTGAGGTTTTGCCCCAAAGCCATTTTTTTATTCAAATTTTGATGCTTTTAATTTTTCTAACGTTTCTTTATTAATTGCTTTAGAAATTTCTACTACAAGTTTAACAGCTTCAAGATAATCATTATAATTAATTAATGAGGCATGAGAATGGAAATAACGGCAAGGAATTGAAAGAGTCATATTAATAACTCCATCAAATTGTTTGTGCATTTCTCCGCTATCTGTTCCACCAGCGGATAACATATCATAAGTATATTTAATGTTATGTTTTTTTGCTATTTCTTCGACAAAATCGAACAACCCACGATGTGCAATAACACTTCCATCTTTTAAAGAAAGAGCAATACCAGCACCTAATTTAGTAGGAAGAGAAGGTGAACCTGGTAAATCATATGACATTGTAACGTCAAGTGCAATTGCGATATCTGGTTTTACAAAATATGAACAAGTTTTTGCACCTCTGCATCCAACTTCTTCTTGAACACTTCCTGCAAATACAATATTTGCATCATGATCAATATTTTGTAATTGTTTTAAAGCTTCAATACCAACAGCAACACAAATTCTGTCATCCCAAGCTTTGCCAAGTAAAGTGACTCCATCATTGAGAACTCTAAATTCTTGATAAGGAGTAACAGTATCTCCAATTTGAATTCCTAATTCTTCAATCATTTTTTTGTCAGTTACACCCATATCAAGATATAAAGCACTTGTTTCTAAGACTTTATTTCTCATTTCAGCACTCATTCCGTGTGGAGGTTGAGCACCAATTACTCCAAAATATTTCTTTCCTAATCTGGTTTTTACAATCATTTGTTGAGCAAGAACGACATGATTCCACCATCCGCCAATAGGCGTAATGCGAAGCATTCCGCATTCTAAAATTTCACTAATCATCCATCCAATTTCATCCATATGTGCAGTAAATAAAACAGTTGGTTGATCAGCTTGTCCATTTTGATAAACAATGGTTGAACCTAAATTATCATGCTTAATAATTGTTTTTTCACTTTTTAATTCGCGAGCAATAAGTTGAGATACTTCTTTTTCATCACCTGAAATTCCTTGAATTTCAGAAATTTCTTTTAATAATTGATATTCTTTTTTCATTTTTAAATTTTACCTTTCTAATATTTATTATTTTGACGTTCGTAATTTACATTTAGTTTAGAAATATATCCATTCATTACATCTTCTTTTGTTAAATTAAGTAAAGTAGATAAACCAAGGAATTCTTTAAAAAGAGAAATATAATCCTCGTAATCTTCGCTAATTCTAAATGAATCAAGTAATGAATAAACATACAAAAATTGTTCATTAATATTACTACAAGTATTAATTTCTTCAATTTCGTTAAATCTATAATTAAATGATAATCCTAATGATAAAATAAAATGTAATCCATCAGCAAATTCATCAACAATTCGACATTTTTCTTCAGCTGGTTTAAGAGACCGAAATTTAAATGAACGGGTTGCATTTGCCAACTCACCTAATTCAACAAGAAAAGCCAAAAATCTTCTGCCTTTCGTTGTTTCGTATGTAACATTGTGTAATTTTAAGATTTCTTTATCGAGCTTTTCTTGTTCAATAAATAGCTTCTCAAGATTAAACATCTTTAGCCTCTAATTTTTCAAGATGCCAAATATCCTTGACATATTGTTCGATAGTACGATCACTTGAGAAATATCCACTATTAGCAATATTATGAATACATGCTTTTGCCCATGCTGATTTATTAGCATAAAGAGCTTGAACTTTTTCATGTGCTTCAACGTAACCATGGAAATCTTTAAGTAAGAAGAATTGATCATTTCTAGACATTAATTCATCGAAAATAATCTTAAATCTTTCTTGATTATCTTGTGCCCATGGTCCATTAAATAAACTATTAACAACTTTATTGATAACTGGATCGGTATTATATAAATCCCATGGATTATATGTTCCTGTATTTTCATATGTTTCTACTTCTTTTGCAGTTAAACCAAAGATAATAGCATTTTCTTTTCCAGCTTTTTCAACAATTTCAATATTTGCGCCGTCCATTGTTCCAAGAGTAATTGCACCATTCATCATAAACTTCATATTAGAAGTTCCTGAAGCTTCATAACCTGCAGTTGAAATTTGTTCACTAACATCAGCTGCTGGAATTATTTTTTCAGCAAGACTTACACCATAGTTTTCAACAAATACAATCTTAATAAATTTTGAAACTTCTGGATCATTATTAACATAAGAAGCAACTGAATTAATAAGTTCGATTACTTTTTTAGCGAATAAGTAGGATGGAGCGGCTTTGGCTCCAAAAATAAATGTTGTAGGAATCATTTCAAAATTAGGATTTTCTTTAATCTTGTTATATAAATACATAATGTGCAAAATATTCATTAATTGACGTTTATATGCATGTAGTCTTTTTACTTGAACATCGAATATTGATGATGGATCAATTTCAATTCCGTACGTATTTTTAACAAATTCGGCAAAATTTCTTTTGTTTTCATGTTTAATTCTTAAAACACGATTTTGTACAACAGCATTATCAGCAAATTTATCAAAATCTACTAATTTTTCACTATTTAAAATCCATTCATCTCCAATTTTATCGGTTACAAAGCTTGATAATTTTGGATTAGAGTATAAGAACCATCTACGATGGGTGATTCCATTAGTCTTATTGTTAAATTTACGTGGAAATATTTTATAGAAAGATGAAAATGTTGTTGTCTCTAAAATTCTAGTATGAATTGCAGCAACTCCATTTATCGAAAAACCGGCATAAATTGCCATATTTGCCATATAAACTTGGCCATCTTTAATAATTGCCATATCACGTTTTGAATTATCATCTACTTTTTTCTCAGATAAGAAAATGTTAAATCTTCTATTAATTTCTTCAATAATCATATAAATTCTTGGTAATAAACGTTGTAATTGGAAAGTTGGCCATTTTTCAAGAGCTTCAGCTAAAATAGTGTGATTTGTATAGGCAATAGATTTTGTCACTTGTTCCCATGCAAAGTCCCATCCACATCCATAACCATCCATCATAATTCTCATCATTTCAGGAATTGCTAAAATTGGATGAGTGTCATTTAATTGGAAAACATATTTTTCAGCAAATCCTTCAAGATTACCATGAACGCCATAATAGCTTCTAATTGCACTTTGAAGTCCTGAACTAACGAGGAAATATTCTTGTTTTAAACGTAATAATTTTCCTGCTTCATTTGAATCATCTGGATATAAACTATGACAAATCATTTTTATTTCGCTTAAATAGTCTTCAAATGACATATTTGTTGGTAAATTGTTGCTACTTGGTTCACTTGACCAAAGTCTTAAAGTATTGGCTAATTTATTATGATATCCAACAACTGAAATATCATATGGCATAGCTTGAACAGATAAAGAATCAACTAGACGTACAGCAAAAGAACCATCTGGTCTAATATATGTTTCAGGTCTACCATAAAATTGAACTTCAACAGCGTGTTTTGGTTTTCTTACTTCCCAAACATTTCCATTAGTTAACCATTGATCTGGCAATTCGGTTTGTTTTCCATCAACAAATTTTTGACGGAAAAAACCATATTCATATCTTAAACAGTTACCGTGTCCTGGATAGCCAAGTGAAGCAATAGAATCAAGAAAACAAGCAGCTAAACGACCTAATCCGCCATTTCCTAATCCTTCATCGCTTTCTTCATCCTCTAATTCATTTATATCAATATCAAGATCAGCAAGACCGTTTTTACATACCTCGTAAATTCCAAGGTTTTGCATATTGTTTACAAGCAATCTTCCCATTAAGAATTCCATTGAAAAATAAATCAATTGCTTTTTTTCACTTTGAACGATTGAACTTCTAGTGTGTCTCCAGTTAATACCAGCATAATCACGGACTAATTCGCCCAATACATCATATCTTTCACTAATGTGGGATTCTTTTACAGTTAGGCCATATTTTTCAATAAGTCTATTTTTAAAAGCTTCTTCAAATTTTTCCTTTGTTTTGAATGTGTCGAACATATTTAATTCTCCTTTTTAAATTTAAAAATCATAGCAGCATATGCGCTAATTTTAATTGTAATATGAAATGGTTTATCTTCAGGCCCACCCTGTCCTGTGTGAATTTCTTCACCGTTATATTGGTTGTTTCCACCATAAACATTTTTATCAGAATTTAATAATTCAACATAAGTTCCTTGACGATTAATGCCAATATCAAAGTACTCGTAAAAATTTGGAGTCATGTTAAAAACAAATACTAAATGACTATCGCCATATCTTCTTTCAAAGGCAAAAATTGATTGATCGGCATTGTTTGCCATTAACCAATTGAAATGCACTGAATTATATTCTTCTTTATTCATAGCATCTTCTGAACGATAAATAAGATTTAAATCACGTAATAAGCGCGAAACAGAATCATGTTTTGGAAATTGTTTAAGATTCCATGGCAACGATTTTTTCTCATCCCATTCATCCCATGAACCAAGTTCGTTGCCCATAAAATTGAGCTTCTTTCCAGGATGGGCAAACATATAAGTATATAAATTTCTCAATAAAGCAAATTTAGTATCGTAATTTCCCCACATTTTATTAAGAATGGTTCCTTTACCGTGAACTACTTCATCATGTGATAAAGGTAATAAAAAGTTCTCACTGTAAAAATATGCCATTGAGAAAGTCAATTTATAGTGATCATATTTTTTATAAATAGGATCTAATTGATAATATTTAAGCGTGTCATTCATCCGTCCTAAATCCCATTTATAGTCAAAATCTAATCCATTTGCCCATAAAGGATGGGTTGTTCCTAAATAATCGGTGCTATCTTCAGCAATCATCATAACGGTTGGATGTTCACTGTGTATTTTTCCATTAAGTCTTTTTACAAACTCAACGCCACCATCCCGCGTTCCTCTTGCTTTATTTCCATCATAGAAAATAATATTACTAACAGCATCAACTCTTATTCCGTCAAAATGGAAATATGAGAGAAAATAATTCATAGAACTCATTAAAAATGAACGAACAGGATCTTTGCCTAAATCAAATAAGCAACTACCCCATTGTGAATAAGCTCGGTCGCCATCGCCTTCGTACATATGTGAACCATTAAAATCGATTAAACCATATGGATCAATTGCAAAATGAACAGGAGCAAAATCAATAATAACTCCAATTCCTGCTTGATGTAAACGATCAACAAATGACATTAATTGCATTGGATTGCCATATCTTGAATCTATACTAAAAAATCCAGTTGCTTGATAACCCCATGATCCATCAAATGGATATTGACAAACTGGCATCAATTCAACGTGAGTAAAACCATTTTCCTTTATATATGGAATTAACTTTTCAGCAACTTCTTCATATGATAAAAATCTTCCATCATTTTGACCAAACCATGAGCCAACATGCATTTCATAAATTGACATTGCAGAATCAAATTCTCTTGTACGTTGCTCTAAAAATGGTTTATCATGCCAAATAAATCCATCAATATCAAATAATCTACTGCTAGAATTAGGTCTAATCTCTGAGAAAAAAGCAAAAGGATCTGCTTTATCAACGTATTGACCACGCATATTTTTAAAATGAAATTTATATGCTTGATAATTGCTAAGATTAGGAATAAATAATTCAAATATTCCTGCTTCATCAATACAATTCATCTTGTGGACACCAGGATCCCAAGAGTTAAATTCTCCAATAACAGAGACGTCCGAAACTAATGGAGCATACAAACGAAAAATTACACCTTTCGTTGCAACTAATTTGCGACCAACTTTAGTTTTTATTTCGCAAAAATGAGCTCCAAAATAAGAGAAAGCATCGATTGATTGTCCATTTAAGTAATCATAAACAAGTCCATATGCCATAATTAATACCTCTTGTTCTTTATAAATTATTATAACCAAATTTTATCCAATTAACCATACTAAATAATATATTTTCATCATTTTTTTCTAAGATTCAACTTTTATTATAATATTAAACAAATATGGATAAAATTTGGCGCTTTTAAGACATATAAAAAATAAATCTCATTTATATTGCGTACTTGTCTTTAATTATTATGTTAAAAAATGTATAATTAAAGAGCAATTTTAAGGAGAAAAATTATGTACAAAATAATGGCTGTAAACGCTGGAAGTTCTAGTTTAAAATTTAAGCTCTATAATATGCCTGAAGAAGAAACTTTATGTTCAGGAATTTTTGAAAGAATAGGGCATGATGATGGTATTTTTACAATTAAATATAATGGGACAAAAGATTCTAAAATTTTACCATTATTAGATCATGCAATATGTGTTGAATTACTTATAAAAGCTTTATTAGAAAAGAAAATTATTTCGTCTTTAGATGAAATTAAAGCCACAGGACATCGTATTGTTCAAGGCGGTAAATATTTTGATAAATCTGCTAAATTTGATAACTATAGTGAAAATTTAATTGAAGCATTAATTCCACTTGCTCCACTTCACAATTCTGCTCACCTTGTTGGACTTAGAGCATTTAGAACAAAAATGCCTTCAACTCTTGAAACAGTAACATTTGATACTGCTTTCCATCAAACAATGGATGCTCAAGATTATACCTTTGCTATTCCTTATAAATTAGCCGAAAAATACGATATAAGACGCTATGGCGCTCATGGTACATCCCATAGATACGTCTCTGAAGTTGTAATTAAAGAATATTTAAATAATAAAAAAGACTCAAAAATTATTTCTTGTCACTTAGGAAGCGGTTCTTCAATTACAGCTATTAAAAATGGTAAATGCGTTGCTACTTCAATGGGACTTACTCCCCTTGGCGGCGTCGTAATGGGAACAAGATGCGGCGATATTGATCCATCTGTTTTCAATTTTCTTGTCGCTAAAACTGGTAAATCAGCTGAAGAAATCTACCAAATTCTTAATAAAGAATCTGGTTTATTAGGAGTTTCTGGCTTATCAAACGATGCCCGTGATATTGAAGAAGGCGTTGAAAAAGGTAATCCAAGAGCAATTCTTGCTCAACAACTTTTCGTTAGAAGAGTTGCTGATTATATTGGACAATACTTCGTTCGTTTAGGTGGTTGTGATGCTATTATATTTACAGCTGGCATCGGCGAAAATTCTGCAATCTTAAGAAAAGAAATCTTAGATGATATCTCTTCTTCACTAAAGATTAAATATGACGTCGAATTAAATGCTAAAACACGTGGATCAAAAACACTTCTTTCGCTTGATGATAGTGCTATCAAAGTTGTTGTTATTCCAACTGATGAAGAAGTCATCATTGCCCGTGATGCTTATACTATTTTAATGAATAAAAAACTAGATTGATATTATTTTGTTTAATCACAAAACTTTTCTAAAAAAGTTTTGTGACCGAAAACAAAGTTATTATATACAAACGCACTTAAAGTGCAAGAAAGGTAAAAAAGACAAGATGGAAAAGAATTTAATCGTCGAACAAACAAAATTGTACAAAACAAAGTACAAACAAATCGTAAAGTTAATTGACAAATACGAAAAGATCGCTATTTTTAGACACAAAATCCCTGATTTTGATGCTTTAGGCAGCCAATTAGGATTGATGGAGTTTTTAAAAGAAAAGTTTCCAACAAAGGATATCAAGGTATTAGGAGAAAATCATCTTAATTTTACTCCAAAATTATACCGCGAAATGGATGTTGTAGATGATTCTTGGTTTGAAACACCATTTTTAGCAATCGTTGTTGATTGCGGAAACAAAGCAAGAATCTCTGATCAAAGATTTTTAAAAGCATCAGCTCTTATAAAATTTGATCACCATCCAGATGTTGAAAAATTTGGAGATGTTTCAATCGTTGATGAAGGACTTGCTGCTGCAAGTGAATTACTCACAAATTTTATTCACTATATTAATAAAGGAAATGTTGTTAATCTTAAATCAGCATTCTACTTCTACTCAGGAATCGTTGGAGATTCTGGAAGATTCTTATATTCTTCTACTACTCCGCACACTTTTGCCTGCGCACAATATCTTATTGCTTCAGGATTAGATACCTCGAATTTATATTTAACAATGTATGAAAAAGATATTAAATCACTTGAAATAACAAAATATATTTTAAATCACTATAAACTTTCAAAAAATGGTGTTGCTTATTATATTTTAGGTAAAGAAGCTTTAGAAGAACTTCAATTAGATCAAATTAGTGGAAAAGATTTTGTTAATACTTTTTCAAACTTTAAAGAAATTCAAATCTGGTGTTCTATTGCTGAAGATACTATCGATAATTGTTGGAGAGTTTCAATTAGAAGTAAAAAAGCCCCAATTAACGAAGTTGCAGCAAAATGGGAAGGTGGAGGTCACGCTCAAGCTTCCGGATGTAAGATTGCTACACTTGATTTAGTTCCAGACTTTATAAAGGATTTAGACAATTTACTTAAATAAAAAACAATGAATTATGTACCACTACACATCAATACCGCATACTCATTTTTATCAAGTTCTGTATTAATTGACAAATTGATTTTAAAACTGAAAAAAATAAGTATCGATAAATGCGGTATTGCTGATAATGGCACATTGTTTTCATGGCCATCTTTTGATGAAAAATGCCATGAAAACAAAATTAGTCCGCTCTTTGCACTTGATGTAAATATTGAAGGAAATTTATTCACGATTTACGCTTCAAATGAAGATGATTATAAACAAATAATTAAAATATCTGAAATAACTGCTAATAGAGCAGATTTTTCAATAACTTATGATGAAATAAAACATCTTTCTTCTTCTTTGGTTGCCATTATTTCAACCGAATCTGGAAATATATTTTTTAATACTTCTATTGATGAAATTAATGAAAATCTAAAAAAATATATTAGATTATTTTCAACTCTTTACGTTGGAATTGAATCTTACTCATTTAATAAGGATAGAGTTAAAATAATCAGAGAATTTTTAACTAAATATCCACATGATTTTTTAGCATTTCCACATGTAAAATATCTCAAACCAGAAGATGCTATTTCGCTTAAAATTCTTGATTGTATCAAAAAAATTGAACATCTCGATTTTGATGCTGAAATTGAAGAATCAGGTGAATATTATTTAAAAGATGAAACAGAAATTAATAAAGATTATTTAGAAAACGAATTATTAAATACTATTATTTTCTCTAATAAATTTGATTTTAAAATTAATATAAAACGTGGCGAACTTTTAAAATTTAACAACGAAGTTTCGAAAACTAGTCTTGCTAGTTTAGTAAACCAGGGGCTTATTGAACTAAAATTAGAGAATAAAAAAGAATACACTTCACGTCTTGATTATGAACTAAATATTATCGATAAAATGGGCTATAATGACTACTTTTTAATTGTCCAAGATTATGTGAATTTTGCAAGAAAAAATGGAATTTTAGTTGGTCCTGGAAGAGGCAGTGCTGCTGGGTCTCTTGTTTCGTATTTATTAAATATTACAAAAGTAGATCCACTTAAATATGATCTGTTATTTGAAAGATTTTTAAATACTGAACGTATTTCTATGCCTGATATTGATATTGACTTTGAAGACTCAAGACGCGAAGAAATTGTTACCTATCTTAAAGAAAAATATGGTTATGATCGTGTTGCAAACATCGTCACTATTCAAACAATTCAAGCAAAACAATCATTGCGTGATTTAGCAAGAGTTTATAGCTTAAATTCTCGTGATATAGACGATCTTTGCAAACTTTTAACGAATAATAAATTTTCGCTTATGCAATCATATAAAAATATTGAAGTTTTTAGAAATAAAATAAATGCCGATGAATATTATCAAAAAATCTTCAAACTTGCTCTTAAAATAGAAAATTGTCCACGTCAACACGGACTTCACGCAGCAGGAATTATTTTAAACAACAAAGAATTAGAAACATCTCTTCCTATATTTTATGATGAAAATATTAAATCAAATATTACACAATATGAAATGGGATTTTTAGAAAAACAAGGTTTTCTAAAAATGGATTTATTGGGATTAACAAATCTTTCTACGATTCAATTTATTTTGCAACTTATTAAGCGCAATCGCAATATTGATTTAGCGTTTGATGATATACCAATTGATGATCCTATTATATTTGATGGACTAATAAATAAACTGATGACAAATGGAATATTTCAACTCGAATCTGCAGGCATGAATAACGCAATTGCTCAAGTTAAACCAACATGTTTTAACGATATCACTGCAATTCTCGCATTATTTAGACCAGGACCAATGGCAAACATTCCTATTTATGCTGAAAGAAAAAATAAACATACAAAGATTTCTTATATTGTTCCTGAATTAGAACCTATCTTAAAACCAACTTATGGCATCATTATTTATCAAGAACAAATAATGCAAATTGCTCAAAAGATTGCTGGTTTTTCACTTTCAGAAGCAGATATATTACGTAAAGCAATTTCAAAGAAAAATGCTTCACAAATGGAATCTCTTAAAGCTAAATTTATCAAAGGCGCTATCGCAAACAATTACACTAACGAAAAAGCTAAAGAGTTATATTTGCTCATTGAAAAATTTGCACTTTACGGCTTTAATAAATCACACTCTGTTGCTTATGCAATGGTTTCAACAAAGATGGCATATTTAAAAGCTAAATATCCAGAAGAATTTTATATTGCTATATTAAGCAGTGTAGTTGGTACAAATGATGCAAAATTCAAAAATTACTTAACAGAAATGAGTAAGAGAAACATTAATATTTCTACTCCTTCTATCAATAAATCACAAAAAATATTTTCTATTAATAATGGAAAGCTTATTATGCCATTAAGCACAATTAAAGGCTTAATGTCTACAACTACAGATGCAATTCTTTATGAAAGAACTCAAAACGGTGAATTTAAAGACTTTTATGGTTTTGTTTATCGTATGTTTGATTATACTTTAACAGAACCAACACTTGAAAAACTTATAAAATCAGGTTGTTTTGATGAGTTTACAACAAATAGAGCAGCATTACTTGCCGCTATAAAAGATATATTACGCGCTGTCTCATTGGAAAAGAAAACTAAGGGTCAATGTTCGATTTTTGGAGATAATTTTACGTATAATTTAGATCTTGTCGAAGATATAATGCAAAGAAGCAAAGACGAAAATGATTTATTAGGAATAATGGTTACTAATAATCCACTTGCAACCATTAAAGCTGAAAATAAAAATATAATATCAACGCCTATCAGTGAATTCGTTGACTCAATGAACGTTACTTTATTTGCATTTATTGAATCAAAAAAAATAATCACTACAAAATCGACAAATAAACAAATGGCTTTTTTAACGGTATTTGATGAATTTAATACTAAAATTGATGTAACTATATTTCCTAATCTATATACAACTAGTGCAGAAATTATTTCTAAAAATAATATAGTTTTAATTAAAGGACATACTGAAGTCGGTAATCGTGGAATTCAATTAATCGCAGATGAGATTAAACTTATTAAAGAGGATAAAAATGATGAAAAAAATTATAATAATTGATGGATATAGTTTGTTCTTTAGAGCCTATTATGCAACTGCATATCGTGGTGAAGATACAATTCTTAAAACATCAAACAATACACCAATTAATGCTATATTTACATTTGGAAAAATGGTTTTACCATTAATAAAATCCCTTAATGAAAATGACTCAATTTGTGTTGCTCTTGATACTGGCGGAAAAACTTTTAGACACGATATTATGCCAGAATATAAAGGCCAACGAAATGAAACTCCAGAATCTCTTATCGTTCAAATGCCGATATTACGTGAATTTTTAGATGCATTAAACATACCTCACGTTGAAATGATTGGATATGAAGCCGATGATGTGGCAGGAAGTGTCGCTTATTTTGCTAAAAAAGAGGGATATAGTGTCGAACTTTACACTTCAGATAAAGACTATTTACAATTAGTTGATACCAATGTTAACGTTTGTCTAATAAAAAAAGGCATGAGTGATATTCAAAAGATTACTACTGATAATTTTTATGAAACATTCAACTTTTATCCAAATCAATTAATTGATTATAAAGGTTTAAGAGGAGATTCTTCTGATAATCTTAAAGGAATCCCAGGTATCGGAGAAAAAACTGCAATTGATTTATTAAACAAATATAAATCAATTGAAGATATTTATGAACATATCGATGAATTAAAAGGCAAAATGAAAGATAATTTACTTGAATACAAAACTACCGGTCTTTTATGCAAAGAAATGGCAACAATTGTTCAAGATTTAAAATTGCCTCGTAACACCGAAGGCTTTTTATACGAAGGATATAACGTTCAAGACGCCATTTCTTTTATAAATAAATATGAATTAAAATCGCTTGGAAACGATCTTACTAAAATCAAAAGTGTCAAACAAGAATATGATGCTGATAATGAAATTCGTTACGAAATTGTTGAACATATTCCTCAATATAAATCAAATTGTTTTGGTATCGCTATTGATTACGTTGGCATTAATTATCACCTTTCAACAATTAACGGTTTTGCCATATATTTAGATAAAAAAAGTATATATATTAAAGCAGAAGATGCTTTAAAAGACGAAAATTTTATTTCTTTATTAAGTTCTTCATCTTCTTCTATTTGTTGCTATGACTATAAAGAAATAAAATATCAATTAAATAAACTTAATGTCGAAATTGCAAGTCCTGTAATTGATTTATCAATAGCAAGATATTTATTAAATTCTAATATAATAGCTGATACGCAATCGACATTTATGTTTTTTAAAAAACAAATTGATACTGAAAAAGATACAATCTATACAGCACTTCAAATTGCAAAATATTCATATACATTAAAAAACGATGTCTTAGAGCAATTAAAAGCTATAGATGCTTTAGAATTATATACAAAAATGGAACTTCCATTAGCTAGTGTATTAAGTGATATTGAATTAGAAGGTTTTCCGCTTCATAAGGAAGAATTGGAAGAATTACGTATTATAATTGAAGAAAAAAAAGACAAATTAGAACAAGAAATTTATAAAAGAATTGGCTATGAATTCAATATTTCTTCTCCTACCCAAGTTGGAAAAGTTCTATTCGATGATTTGCAATTAAATGATACAAAAAAACCAACTACTTCTGTTGAATATTTAAAGCACATAAGTTATAAAGATCCAGTAATTCAACTTATTTTAGACTATAGGAAATATGCAAAAATTATATCAACTTATATCAATGGATTAGAAAATCAAATTTATGAAGACGATAAAATACATTGTATTTATAATCAAACATTAACCACTACTGGTAGATTGAGTTCATCTGAACCTAATATGCAAAATATTTCAATTCGTGATGACGAGGCAAAAATGGTAAGAAAAGCATTTTATTACAAAAATAATGATTATGTTATTTTATCATATGACTATTCACAAATAGAATTACGTTTATTAGCACATATGTCTAAATGTAAAAAATTACTTGAAGCATTTAATAATAATGAAGATATTCACACATCGACTGCTAAAAATATTTTTAAAGATGTTGAAATAACTCCTAATTTAAGAAGAAAAGCAAAAGCTGTCAATTTTGGAATCATCTATGGTATTTCAGATTATGGTTTAAAAGAACAAATTGATTGTACAATGGGTGAAGCTAAAGAAATTATTAAAAAGTTTTATGAGGTATACCCAGAAATCCATCAATATTCAAATAAATTAGTTAAGGATTTAGAAGAAAATTTATATGTTTCAACTCTTTTTAATCGTCGCAGATATATTGAAGAAATCAATGATTCAAATTTTAACAAGAGAGAATTTGCTAAAAGAGCTGCAATGAACGCACCAATTCAAGGTTCTGCAGCTGATCTTATTAAAATGGCAATGATTAAAATACACGATTTATTAAAATCATATGATTCAAAAATAATATGTCAAATCCACGATGAATTGATTTTTAAAATAAATATTAAAGAAATTGATATATTATCTACTAAAATAAGTGATATTATGGAAAATGTTATTTCATTAGACGTTAAATTAAAAGTTGATGGAGGATATGCCACTAGTTGGTATGATATTAAATAAATATGCCAGAATTACCTGAAGTTGAAACAGTTGTAGGCATTCTAAAACCTTTACTTATAAATAAGAAAATAATTAATGTTAAAATCTTCTATGAAAGAATGATTTTATCTGATTTAAACGACTTTAAAACAAAACTTAAAAACCAAACATTTTTAAATATCACTCGCAAAGGAAAGTTTATAATTTTTCATCTTAGCAATAATTTGGTACTAATTTCTCACCTTCGTATGGAAGGAAAATATGCAATTAAGAGAATTAATGAAAGTAATCCACTTCATACACATATCGAACTAACACTTGATAATGATGAAAAACTGCTATATTACGATACAAGAAAATTTGGAATTATGAAATTAACAACTGAGGAAGAATATCTTATAACAAAACCAATTTCTGAATTGGGAATCGAACCAATGGATGTTAATGAAATCAATATTTTGCAAATTTATAAAAAACTAAATTGTAAAAAACCAATTAAAGAACTTCTTCTAGACCAATCGATTATGTGTGGAATTGGCAATATTTATGCTGATGAAATTTGCTATGCCACTCATCTTAATCCTTTCACTCTTGGAAACACATTATCCAGATTAAAATATGACGAAATAATTAAACAAGCATCATCTATTCTTAAACAAGCAATCAAAAATGGCGGCTCAACAATAAAATCTTATCATCCTTCAGAAGGAGTTGATGGACGTTTTCAAACTTTGTTACACGCTTATGGAAAAGCTGGAACACCGTGTCCAATTTGTGGAACAATTTTCCATAAAACTACATTAGGTGGACGTGGAACTACATTTTGTCCAAATTGTCAAAAAGATCAATCATTATGTAAAGCCATTGCAATAACAGGACCGATTGGATCTGGCAAATCACTTGCTTTAAGTGCTTTTAAAGAACATGGTTATGAAATCTTGGATTGTGATCAGATTGTTAGAGAAATATATAAAGATCCAGAGTGTATTAAAAAAGTAGTTAAAATATTAGGTTCTAACATTCTAGAAGATGAAAAATTAAATACTAAAAAAATGCGTTCATTAATTGAACAAAATGAAATCTTACAACAAAAATTAGAGCTCTATGTTTTTCCTCTTGTGGAACAAGTCCTTATTAATAAAATAAAAAACAACGATAAAATCGTTGTTGAGATTCAATTTTTGGCTAAATCACATCTAAATTACTTATTTAAGCATGTTATTTTATTAGAAGCAAAAAATGAAAAATTACTAGAACATATCCTTCCAAGAAACTATAAAAATCCTCAGGCTGCAATTGATTTGTATTTCAAAAACAATACAATTAATAGTTGTGAAAGCGATATAATAATTCAAAATAATGGTACAAAAGAAGAATTTTTAGAAAAAATAAATAGTGTTATTAATAAATTTTAATGTTGCTGCTTATATTATAAAAAGAGTAGTTATTTGCAAATAATGACTTTATTTGTTGAGCTCTAACTCCACTTGCAGAAGATTTTGTGACCATTAATTTAACAAAATTATCTAATGAAATTTCGCTTATCACAATTGTCATTTTATGAGTTCTAATTCTCTCATTTATTAATGGAAAAAGAATATTGTCACGTATAAAATCGGAAAAGTAACATGAAGAAATTTTGTTTAAAACAAGAACATCGACATTTATGTATTTATTAAAGAGTTCATTAAATTTATTTTTATTTGAAAAAATAAGATCATTTAATTCGGAGATTCTTAAGAATGCATCTAAATAAATGCCGGTAAGATTATATTTTAAAATATATGATTTAAAGAAAACAGAAGTAATAAAAGTTCCGCCTTGATGAGATGGTGCTTCAATAAAATAAAAATCATCACCACTATTTTTGACAATTTTATTGGTTAAAGCTAAAACTAATGGATTTCTAACTGAGTTAACATCTATGTCAGTCCATGATTTTTCGTTATAGGAAGGATCGTAATCTGCTGATATAATTAGAGAATTTTCTTTTTCTTTAAATGCGTATAAATCGCAATATTCATACACAAAATCTAGAACGCCATTATTAGAAATAGGTATTCTTTTAAAGAATTTATTACCCAAACTACAGTGTCCAATGCCTTTGCAATTCTTGCATATTTTAGACTCATCATAATAATCTTGGATTTTAATAATGTTATTTTTAATATCAATATCTGTTAAACCAAATTTTAGTAATTTTTCAAAAAAGTCACGATCTGCAGTGATTTCAGCATATATTTTTTCTTTTTGGAGTTCTAAATCTATTTTATAATTAGATTCTGGCATCTTAATTTTTACAATATCACTCATTTAGTAGCTTCCTCCATCATCTTTTTGAGATCTTCATTACTAATTACTTTCTCATCAGGTTGTTGAGAAACATTTTCTTTTTCGTTTGCATTAATATCTGGTTTTTGTTTTTCTTCAGTTTTAGGTGTTTGTTTATTATTTTTCTGTAAAAACATAACTGTATCCATTGCAGTTAAAAAACCATTTCTAGCAATTGATGCTCCAATCTTTTCACATAAATTTTTGTTTAATATATTATCATTATTACTTAATACATAGTCTACGAGTGCATTAATCGGACCATTTGCCAGTCCTAAATTATTAGTAAGAGTATAAATAACATTCATATCGCTTCGAACAGGAGAAATATTATTTTGTTTTAATTTAAGATATTGATAAGGAGTTGAATTTTCCATGAGTTTTATTTTTTGCGCAACTCTAGAGTTAGAAGAAATGCGTTTTTGATCTGGTTTTGCAGTCATTCTTTTGCCAATCATTCCAAAGGCTTGAGCATCAAAACAATTTTTTGCAAGCAATGATAAATCAATTTTAAAGCCAACAGCATTAACGTTATTAAATGATTTAATGACGAATTTAGCCATCATTTCTTCGTTATAACCATATAAATTTCCTAAAGCTGATACTTGTTTCATTTCATCAACAGAAATTTCGGTTTTATTAATCATTCCAAGTTCCATTAATTTCTTAAAGAACATTTCCTCATCAAAAATATATTTTATTTGTCCGCTTTTCTTTTCTAAAATTAGATCATTTTTTTCATCAAATTCAATGTTCACGGAGTCAAAATCAAGAGAAAATGCATCTTGAAAACTAGATGAAATGTTTTGATAATTTGTTAAATCTATATTTTTTAAATATCTTCTTTTAATTAATTGATATTTCTTTTCTCCGACATAACTGCAATACAGTCTTTTTAGTACTTCATCATTAAAAAATTCACGTGGAGAACATGGCGGAAATAATAAGATTTTGAATTTTAACGTTAAACCAGTATTTACCACCCATGTCTGCATAAGTCCCAATGCTTCTAACGGCTTTTTAAATTCATTAAAGGTAGATCTTGCAACATTAATTGTTTCAAAAATTTCAATAAATTTAATACTTTCTCCGCTTCTAGTCATTGCTAATGATCTAAGCAAATAATAAAGAGTTGATGATTGAACACCCACTAGTGGCAAATATAAATCATTAAATATTGTTAAATCAAAATCTGAAATATTTGATTTGGCATATATTTCAAAAGTACAGCTTGCTGTTAATTCCATATAAATAATATAACATATACACTAAAATTTGTCTTATGTATTTAATAGAATTTTACTTTAAATTTTAAAATTATCTATTTTTGAATATTTTGTTTAAGCGTTAAAAATTAATCCTATAAAATAGGCTGGTTTTTCTCTTAATTTTTCAAATTTATAAATACTTTTATTTGATTAAATGCTAAGATAGTAGTGTATAAAATGGAGGAGATTTATGAGTATTAAAATTGGTATCTTAACATCTGGTGGCGATTCCCCAGGAATGAATGCAGCAATTAGAGCTGTTACTTACGCTGCAATTAATAAAGGCTTCGAAGTATTTGCAATTTTTGATGGTTATAAAGGCCTTTTAGATAAAAATATTAAACAATTAAATAAGGAATTCGTTGATGAAATATCATCACGTGGTGGCACAATAATTAGAACAGCACGTTTACCTGAATTTAAAAACCTTGAAGTTAGACAACAAGCAGCTTTAAATTTAAAAGAATTTGGTATTAACGCCCTTGTAGTAATTGGTGGAGACGGCTCATATCGAGGAGCACTAGGATTAAGTGATTTAGGAATTTGCTGTGTAGCAATTCCTGGAACAATTGATAACGATATCGCCTCAAGCGATTTCACAATTGGATTTGATACTTCTTTAAATACAATTGTGAACGCGATTGATCAAATAAAAGATACAGGCAGATCTCACTCAAGATGTATGGTAGTTGAAGTAATGGGAAATGAATGCGACGATCTCTCGATCTATTCTTCTATTGCTGAAGGCGCCGATGTCTTAGTTTCACGAAATCATATGCTGTCTTCTTCTGAAGTTTGCAAAATTTTGAAATCAAAAAAAGAAAATGGTCAAAATTTTGCACTCGTTATAGTCTCTGAAAAACTAATTGATGTAAATGCTTTAGTTGCTGATATTTCAAAGAATACTGGCTGGGACACACGCTTAACAGTTCTTGGTCACATTCAAAGAGGTGGAACTCCAACCGCAATGGAAAGAGTAAATGCTACAAGAATGGGCTATTACGCAGTTAACTTAATAAGTGATGGAATTACAGGTGTTTGTGTCGGATTAAAAGATAACAAAATTATACATCGTAATATTACCGAAGCTCTTACCTTTAAAAATGAATCTTCTACAGAATTATTAGATATTGTCGATCATATTAATTAATAAGGATGGTAAAAATATGTTCAATACAACAAAAAATACTAAAATTGTATGTACGATTGGCCCAGCTAGCGACAACTACGAAACTTTAACAAAATTAGTACACGCTGGCATGGCTTGCATGAGAATTAATTTCTCACACGGTTCCTATGATGAACATGCTAGAAAAATAGCCTTGCTTCATCGCGTTGAAGCAGATGAAAAAGTATGTATTCCAATAATACTTGACACCAAAGGCCCTGAAATTAGAACTCATTGTTTCTCAAACGGTTCTGCAACAATTCTTGATAAATCAATTATTAGAGTTGCTATGAAAGAAGTTTTAGGCACTGCAGAAAAATTTAGTGTAACATTTGATATGTTATATGATGATTTAAAAGTTGGAGATTATATTAAACTTGATGATGGAAAACTTTCTTTAATTGTTAAAGAAAAAGATGACAAAAATAAAGAATTAATTTGTGAAGCTCAAAATACCCACACTATTAAAGATAGACGTGGTGTTAATATTCCAGGTGTTCACTTATCAATGCCATTTATTTCAGAAAAAGATCGTAACGATTTAATCTTCGGCTGCGAGCAAGATGTTGACTTTATTGCTGCTTCTTTTATTAGAAGTCCTGAAGATGTTCTTGAAATTAGAAAAATATTAACTGATAATGGCCATCCAAATATTAAAATTATCTCAAAAATCGAAAATCAAGAATCTTTAAAAGTAATTGACGAAATCATTAATGTTTCTGATGCAATCATGGTTGCACGTGGAGATTTAGGAGTTGAAATTCCTGCTGAAGATGTTCCAATAGTTCAACGTACACTTATTAAAAAATGTCGTGATGCTGGTAAACCAGTCATAACTGCCACTCAAATGTTAGATTCCATGGTTTCAAATCCAAATCCAACTAGAGCAGAAGTAAGTGATGTAGCAACAGCCGTAAATGAATCTTCTGACTGTGTTATGCTGAGCGGAGAAACTGCCAGTGGATTATATCCAGTTGAAGCAGTTCAAATGCAAGCAAAAATCGCAGCCAAAATGGAAAAATATCTCGATTATGAAAAATTAGCACAAGAAGCCTACGAAACATCATTAAAGAATAACAATGATGCTATTGCAAATTCAATCGCTAATACTGCTCTTCTTATCGGTGCAAAATTAATTGTTTGTTTTACAGAAACTGGAAATACCGCTATGAGAATTTCAAAAGCAAGACCATGCTGTCCAATTGTTACAATTACAAAATCTAAAAAAACAGCAAATCTTTGTGGTTTATATTGGGGTGTTTACGCTACTTATATTCGTTCACCACAAATGCCAAACTTTATTGAAGAAATGGAAGTTCTTGCCGTTCTTAAATCATTAGATTATAAGATACCTGCTGGATCTCCTGTGATTGTTGCAGGTGGAACACCAACCGGTAGTGGCAACACAAACTTTATGAGAATTGTCTACGCACCAACATTAAAAGACATTTAATAATATAACAACGCTTTTTTGTTGTAATGAATAATTAATATACTATAATAATATTGCGAAGATAAAGACACGTCTATTAAGTGAAATTTATAGAGAAGGAACGGTTGGTGAAAGTTCTTAATGAATCTTATTAGAAACTACTTTGGAGCATTTCTACAAAACTAGAACGTTTGCAGCGTTAATGCATAATTAAGTGTCAGCTATATTGCTGAAATTAAGGTGGTAACACGGTAATGCGCCCTTATGTTTTTTAAACATAAGGGTTTTTTAATAAAATCAAAAAGGAGAAAATTATGGAAATCAAAGTAAAAGGTAAAAAATACGCATTTAACGAACAAATAAATGGATTCGTTTTAGCAAAAACTATCGATGCAGCTCTTGCAAAAGAAGCAATCGGTTTTAAAATTAAAGACAAAATCTACGATATGGGAGAAGCTATTTTAAAAGATTGTGAAGTTGAATTCATTATTCCTACTTCAAAAGAAGCTTTTTCTATTTTAAACCATTCAACTTCACACCTCATGGCTGAAGCTATAATGAGTTTATTTCCTTATGCAAAACTTGGATTTGGTCCATCTATTGAAGAAGGATATTATTACGACGTCGACTTCGGAGATTACAAACTTAAAGAAGAAGATTTAGCAAAAATTGAAAAGGAAATGATAAAATTCTCCAAAAACGGTGAAAAATTTATTAGAAAAATCGTTTCTAAACAAGAAGCCCTTGAAATTTTTGCCGCAGATCCATACAAAATTGAACTAATTAATGGACTTGATGAAAATGAACCAATTTCAACTTATACACAAGGTAATTTTGTTGATCTTTGCTTTGGAACTCACGTTCCTTCTACCTCTTATATTAAACATTTTAAATTATTAAATTTAGCTGGTGCTTATTGGAGAGGTGATGTCAAAAATAAACAATTAACAAGAATTTATGGCGTTTCTTTCTTCTCGCTTGAAGACTTAGAAAATCACCTTAAAATGCTTGAAGAAAGAAAATTAAGAGATCACAAAAAACTCGGAAAAGAATTAGGATTATTTATGCTTAGTGATTATGGTCCTGGTTTTCCATTCTTTTTACCAAATGGAATGATTCTTAAAAATGAATTAACTTCTTGGTGGACGAAATATCATATCGCACATGATTATATGGTTATTCAAACTCCAATTATGCTTAGTAAAGAATTATGGATTACTTCTGGACACTGGAGTCATTATAAAGAAAATATGTATACTTCTAAGGTTGATAAAAAAGAATTTGCTATCAAACCAATGAATTGTCCAGGTAGCATTCTTGTTTATAAAAATGATTTACATTCTTATAAAGATTTACCATTACGTTATGCTGAATTAGGTTTTGTTCATAGAAATGAAGCATCTGGTGCATTAAATGGTTTATTTAGAGTAAGAGCATTTACTCAAGATGATGCTCATACTTTCATTAGAAAAGATCAATTAGTTTCAGAAATTAGACATTTAATTAAATTATATGATGATATTTATTCTACATTTGGTCTTAATTACCATATTGAATTATCTACGAGACCTGAAAATAGTATTGGTGATATCGAGGTTTGGAATGAATCTGAAAGAATTTTAAAAGAGGCTTGTAAAAAGTCTAAACATGATTTTATTATTAATCCTGGAGATGGAGCATTCTATGGTCCAAAACTCGACTTTAAGTTAAAAGATTCGATGAACAGAATTTGGCAATGTGGAACAATTCAACTTGATATGAATTTACCAGTTAGATTCGATTTATCTTATATCGATGAAAATGGCCAAAAAGTTCGTCCAATCATGATTCATAGAGCAGTTCTTGGATCAGTTGAAAGATTTATTGGTATTATTACCGAACATTTTGGCGGAGCCTTCCCAACCTGGTTAGCTCCTGTTCAAATTTCAGTCTTACCAGTTAACAACCAATATCATTTAGATTATGCAAAAAAACTTGTTAAAGATTTAAATAAACATGGATTTAGAGTAAAGCTTGATGAAGCTAATGAAAAACTAGGATTTAGACTTAGAAATAGTCAAATAAATAAGATTCCTTACACCATTGTTGTTGGTGATAAAGAAAAAGATGAAAATCTCGTGACTTATCGATTATTAGGGACAACTGAGCAATTAACCATCAGTAAATCCGACTTTATTAAGCTAATTTCAAAAGATATTAAGAATCAAACTCTACCTTGGAATAGAAAATAATATTTTATAAACTTTATCTTGCATTTAATCGGTAGCAATGTATAATTATTAATGTAATTGAATACGTAGAAAGTTTAGGCGCTCGCTTAACACCAGATTAATTTAGCATTAATTGGTTAGATAAACTACAAAGAAATGTAAAAAAATCTTTAAATGAGCGCGTTATCTAACGTGCTCATTTTATTTTACTCAGGAGGTATATATTATAGGTAATTATCAATTTGGTCCAAAAGATAGGCCAAACAAAAATGGCGATGATCTTGTTAATGAATCAATTAGATTTCCACAAGTTTTAGTCATCGGACCAGATGGTCAGCAACTCGGTGTCATGGGTAGAAAGGCAGCTATTGAAAAAGCATATGAATTCGATTTAGATCTTCTATGCGTTGCTCCAACTGCAACTCCACCAGTCTGCAAAATTGTAGACTATGGTAAATTTCACTTCCAAGCACAAAAGAAAGCAAAAGAAGCTAAAAAGAACCAAAAAATTGTCGAACTTAAAGAAATTCAACTTACTCCACAAATTGGAGAAAACGATTTACAAACAAAAGTTAAAAAAGGTAAGGAAATCCTTACTGATGGAAACAAAATTAAAGTCGGAGTTAGATTTAGAGGCAGACAATTAGCTCACAAAGAAGTTGGCGAAGAAGTTATCAAAAAATTTATATCTGAAGTATCTGAATTGGGTGCGGTTGAAAAAGAACCAATCCTTGATGGAAAATGGATTACAGCAGTTATAGGCCCAAAAATCAAAAAATAGGAGGAAGATTTTATGCCAAAGATGAAAAGCAAAAGAGCTCTCATGAAGAGAATTAAAGTTACAGGAAGCGGTAAGCTTAAGAGATCACATACCTCAAGAAGACACTTAGCTCCATTTAAAACACACAAACAAAAAAGACAATTAAGAAAAGCAACAATGATTCACATTTCAGACTTTAAGAGAATTAAGACGCTTATTACAAAATAGGAGGAAGTAAGTAATGGCAAGAGTAAAAAATAGCGTAGCTACAAGATTAAGACGTAAAAAAATTGTTAAGGCTGCTTCTGGATATTTTGGAAGTAAACATAGAATTTTTAAAACAGCTAAGGAACAAGTTCTACGTTCACGTAGATATTCCTACATCAATAGAAAAGATTTAAAATCAGATTATCGTAAACTTTGGATTAGAAGAATCAATGCTGCATGCAGAATGAATGATATCTCCTACTCAGTGTTTATGCATGGTTTAAAACTTGCAAATATTGAAGTTAACAGAAAAATGTTAAGCGAACTCGCAATCAATGATGAAAAAAGTTTTCAAGATTTAGTTGCGGTCTCAAAAAAAGCATTAAGCAAATAACAAAAAATAAAACTCGTTGTAGAAATACTACAACGAGTTTTTTTATACACTAAATTCTTCTTCTTTTATAACAATTGTCCTAATATTTTCAAGAGCTTCACTTACAAGTAGAGCATAATCAACTTTGGCTTCATATTCTTCTACTTTTAAAATATTTGGTGATGTTTTTGGATTTTTTGGTTTGAAGATTGTGCAGCAGTCTTCAAAATGTCGAATAGAAATATTAAATGTTCCAATTTTTTCAGCAATTGATATAATTTCTAGTTTATCAAAAATAGCAAGAGGTCTAATGACTGGAAGTCTACATTGATCATCAATTACTTTGATTGAATTTAAGGTTTGTGATGCTACTTGTCCAATAGATTCTCCATTGCAAACTGCAAGAAGTTTATGATAAGAGGCATATATCGATGCTATCTTATACATTTGTCTTCTCATAATGGTAATAGCGTATGATTCATCGCTATTTTTATATATTTCTTCCTGAATTTTTGTAAATGGAACAATATGTAATTTTATTGATGCTTGATATTTGTTTAATATCTTTAAAATATCAGTTAATTTATCGATAACACCATCCTGTGTATATGGAGGAGATGCGAAATGAATAAATTCTAATGAAATTCCTCTTTTCATTAATAAATAAGCAGCAACTGGTGAATCAATTCCACCACTAAGCATCATTAATGCTTTTCCTGCAACGCCTAATGGATAACCACCAGCTCCTAAAAATGTATCAAAGAAAACAAATACGCCATCTTGCCTGACTTCGATATTTAATTTGATATCAGGATTGTGCACATCTACCTTTAAATTTTCATTTTTTAAGATAGAAGTTGCAACTGCTCTAATAATTTCTTCACTTCTATGTGGATATGATTTATCACTTCTTTTGCAAACTATTTTAAAAGTTTTCCCAGACTTAATTTTGACAAATTCACTGCAGAACTCAACTATATCATTAAGTTCTTGAGGAATTTTATATACAATTGAGAAACTATGAATGCCAGAAATATCTTTTAAAATATCACAAACATTATCAAAATTTTCATCAGTTAAGTTGCTGATATAAATATGATCGTGTCTAACAATATATTCCAAATTGTACTCTTTTAAAGAATGTTTAATATTTCTTGCTAAAATAGCAATGAAGTCTTTTTTATTTTTGCCTTTTGTTGATAGTTCACCAAATCTTATCATTATAAATTTTTCATTCATTTTGTTTCCCACAATCCTTTCTTGACGATATCATCAAGTTCTTTAATAAACGTATCAATCTCTTCTTTTGTATTAGAACTTGAGAATGAAATTCTTATTGCGTTCGCAGCTCTGTTCTTATCATCAAATAAATTATATATTACATAAGACGGTTCTTCACCTTTCGAACTGCAAGCAGAAATTGAAGAAACGTATATTTCTTTATTCGACAATCCTTCAAGCACAACGCTTGCTTTAACTCCATTTAACAAAGAAAAATTAAGTATATATGGAGAATAATTTTCTTTAAAAGAATTTATAAGAATATAAGGAAGTGAATTAAGCTTGTTAATAGCGTATTTATATAAATCTTCTACTATTTTATAATCATCCATCCATCTTTTTTCGTTGATTTCAATTGCTTTAAAAAAAGATGCAATCAATGGAATATCAACAGTTGATGAACGAATACCATACTCTTGCCCACCACCTAATATCTGTGGTTGTAATTGTATTTTTTCGTCATAAATTAAAGCAGCAATAGATTTTAACCCATGAATTTTATGTGAGGAAATCGTAAACATATCCGGAATTGAACATAGTGAGAGATTTGTTTTATACAAAGTTTGGGCAAAATCACTATGAAAAATAATACGTTTTCCGATAAGACTTTTTTTAACTTCTTCAATATTTAAAATATTACCAGTTTCATTATTTACAGCCATAATCGAACAAAAGATCGTATTTTTATCGATTAAGCTATTTAATTCTTCTATTGAAATTTGATGGTTTTTATTTATGTGCAAATATCTAACTTCAAAACCATTGGATTCGAGATACTTAAAAGTATTTAAAACTGATTTGTGCTCAATATTAGTTGTGATGACATTGTATCCTTTGTTTGCTTTTGATAATAGATATCCAAAAATAGCAAGATTATTAGCTTCAGTGGCGCTAGAAGTAAAAATTATTTTTTTGTTTTTAATCTTAAAAATTTCCAATATTTTGCTTTTGATTTTTTCTTCTAACACAGCATTATTTTTACCAGTTTTGTATATTGTTGAAGGGTTAAAAAAATTATTTTTCCCATATTTAATATATGTTTCTAGAACTTCATCAAAAGGAAATGTGGTTGATGCATTATCTAAATATATCATACAGTTTCAGGAGTTTCGCTTTCAATTCCACTATGTTTGTCAACTAAACTTAAAAGAATTTTATATGCTTCATCATAGTTTGCAGCTAAATATAAGGTTTCTGCACGTATAACTTCTTCATCAATTGATTTAATTCCATCTCTTATTTTATTAGATGATTTAAATAGCGAATTGCATTTATCTATGAGATCTGCAGTGTCTTTCACCGTTCTTGTAGTTAAATCATACTTATTATTGAATTCCAAAACCATCTTATCAATAGCAATGACATCAATTGGTTTTGTTTTTAAACTAACATAAATAGAGTTAAGAAGTTCAAATGAACGAGCAAAATAACTAGTCATTTTTTCTTTATCAGAATCAGCAAATTTCATTGAATTAAAGAGAACTTCATTTTTCTTAAGATCTTGAAAACTTGCAAAAACCAACTTATAAGCATTGAGACAATCGGATTTTAAAGTTAAAGCATATGAATTAAAAGAATCAATCATATTGTTAAGAGTGCAAGTTTCAGCTTCAAGTTCATTTAATTTTTCAAGTATTTGGGAAAACGGTTGTTTGTTTGCACAATGAATTGATGATTCGACTTTTCTTTTTGCTAAAGCAAGCTTATCAGCTTCAGTATTTAGGTCGATATCATAATTTTTGTGTCGTCCATCAAGGACATAATTATTTCGAATGGTTGGAATGTCATTATATAGTTTAACTAATGTATCTTCAATATTATGAGCTTTTTTATAGACACCGGAAAATCTTTTTTCAAACTCTTCTTTGGCATTAAATTCGTTGTTTATTTTATTTTCAATCTCAACAAAACATGTACGCAAATATTCAATATCTTTTTTGGCTTGTTCAGTTTTTAAAAGTCGAACTTCATTTCTAATTTCTTCAATTTTGATTTTATAATTTTCAAATAAATCTTTTGTACAAATATGAAATAAAGGAATATCTTGTCCTTCATAAGACTCATATTTTAAAATAAGAGATGATAATTTTTCTGGTAATTCACTTTCGGCTGCAATAGCTAATTGTGGTAATTTATCAATAACATCATTAATTAAATCTATTACTTCATCGATTGGAGCGATTATTTCTCTTGCTTCGTCATATCTTGCACTATCAATAAAAGCTTCGAATTGGTTAAATTTCTTATCAATTTTATTAAATAATTTATCAAAAGTGGGAATAGCAATTTGAAAATCATTGTTTTTTTGATAATATTTTTTTCTAACTTGGATCATATGATCTTTAATTTGAAGAGCTTTTGTTCTGCATTCTTCTTCTGGTTTTATAATTTTCATTAATGAGTCATTCAAATCATTAATAAGAGCAATATATTCAGATAAGTTTGCCACAACTTTTTGATACTCAATTTTAAAATTCTTTTTCTTTTTATTAGTTAAAAAATCATTTAGATCATAAATAACATCTTCAATCTCTTTATCTTTTTTATCAGAAATATCTCTATATCTTTTAAGAAATTGACTGTGATATGAAGAATAAAGTAGATTTGAATGCGAAATAATTTCTAATCTTGATATTATTTGCAAGCATTGAGCATTTAATAAGGCATGGTAATATTGATATTTTCTTTCAACTTCTTTAATTAATCTTTTTTTCTTATTAGGTCTATAAAAAAAGATGTAAAATAAAACCGATAAACATGTAATAGCTACTACGCCACAAACAATACATGTAACAATAACGGGAACATTTACTTGTGTTTCTAACAATCTAATCATATAAAATATTTTCATATTATTATTATATTATAAATAACATCATTATGCATAAAAATCTTATATTATTTCTTGTAATAGCCTAACTTTAATATGTATAATATATAGGCATGTAAAAGCATGTGAATATATATCCGTCCGACGATTTATCTAGAAGTAAGTATCTTATAGCTTAATAAGGGAAAACAGTTATAAATCACCCGGGATGTAGAATTCACACCTATGCTTTATTTGACATGTCAATAAAGGAAGGAAATATAATATGAGAGACACAGGATCTACTTGGAAAAAGTCACGTCGTTTAGGTTTATCAATCAGTGAAACTGGTAAAGAACTTAAGAAACGTACTTATGGCCCAGGACAACATGGTAATGCACGTAAAAAGAAAACATCTGAATACGGAAGACAATTACTTGAGAAGCAAAAGCTTCGCACACTTTATGGAGTTAATGAAAGACAATTCAGAAGATTGTTCCACATTGCTCTTAAATCAGAAGATGTTACAGGTTTAGCATTCTTCAGAATTCTTGAATCAAGACTTGATAACATGGCATACCGTTTAGGTTTTGCTTCAACAAGACAAGGTGCAAGACAATTAGTTAACCACGGACACATTACTGTTAATGGCAAAAAAGTTGATATCCCATCATACCTTTGTTCAGTAAACGATGTAATCGCAGTTAAAGAATCTTCAAGAGATATGAAAGTAATTAAAGCATCCCTTGAATCATTACCATTAGTTGTTGCTTACGTTGAAGTTGATAAAGAAAAAATGGTCGGAAAATTTGTTAGAATGCCAGAAAGAAATGAACTTTGCGGCGATATCGATGATGCATCCATTATCGAATTCTACAATAGATTACTGTAATCTATTCATTACTTCACCTATAAAATTAGACTCAATAATTCATATTATTGAGTCTTTTATTTTGCCCAAAATAAAACCCAATTAGTTGTTTACTAATTGGGTCGCTTCATTTCCCTATTTTATATAATTTCTAATAAATAATAATTCTTTTTGCCTTTTTTAAGAACAATATATTTCTCAAATAATGCTGACTTTGTTGTTAAAAATTCTTCAGTATTAGTATTTTTTTCTCCGTTAAGTGCGATGGATGAAGTATTAATTAATTCACGGGATTCGCGTTTTGACTTAGCTACTCCAATTGATATTAATGCATCTTCAAGTTTTGTATTTTTTGCAACACTATAAGTTGAGTTTGCAAATAATTCAGTAATTTGTTTTTCACTTAATTCATCGAATTTATTAGTGAAGAATACTTCTGACATTTGAACAGCTTCAAGAGCTTTTGCTTCGCCATGAACAATACGTACTATTTCAAATGCTAATTTCTTTTGAGCGATACGTGCTCCTAAATTTGCTAAGTGTTCTTTTTCAATTTCGTAAATCTCAGGAAGTGGTAAAAGTGTAAATACTTTTAAATAATGAACTGCATCTTCATCGTTTGAATTAATAAAGAATTGATACAACTTATATGGTGAAGTTAAGTTTTCATTTAAGAATAATGCGCCATCTTCCGATTTTCCAAATTTTTTACCATCACTTCTAGTGATAAGTTTTAAGGTCATTACTCCTACTTTTTCTTCAGATCCTTTAACTTTTCTAATTAATTCAAGTCCTGCAGTAAGATTGCCCCATTGATCACTGCCGCCAATTTGTACATTACACCCCATTGTGTCGTGTAGATGCAAAAAGTCAATTGATTGAAGAATCATATAAGAAAATTCAGCATAGGAAATGCCTGCATCAAGTCGTGAGGCGACAATATCTTTTGAAAGCATATAGTTAATATTAAAATATTTTCCAAAATCTCTAAGATAATCTAAAATATGAATATCTTTAAGCCAATCATAGTTATTAATCAAAATACCTTTGTTTGGATCGCTTAAATCAATAAATTTAGATAATTGATTTTTAATATTTTCTGTATTAGATCTTAAAGTAGATTCATCTTGAAGATTTCTTTCTTTTGATTTTCCACTTGGATCACCAATCATGCCAGTAGCACCACCGGCAAGAGCGATAACTTTGTGTCCATATTGTTGAAATCTCATTAATGTCATAATCATGATAAAGTTTCCAATATGCATTGAAGCTGCAGATGGATCAAATCCACAATATACAGTTTGTTTTGTTTCAAATAGTTCTCTTAATTCTTTTTCATTTGAAAAGTCTTTAATTAGACCTCTTTCGTTTAATTCATCAATAATATTTTTCATTTTTCTTCTCCTTAAAATAAAAAAAGTACCTCTATAAAGGACGCTTTATGCGTGGTACCACCTTTTTTTCTAGTATAAATACTAGCTCATTAAGTTTTAACGCAACCAACGTTTAATTTCTTAAAATGCTCCTAAGATGTATTTCTTGATTTAGCTTTTCACCAACCAGCTTTTCTCTATTCATCAATACTTCTTCTTAATCTCAGCACAATTATCTTATCATTTAAAAATAAGATATTCAACAACGATATAAATAAAATATAACATATTTAAAAAACATTAAAGCGAATTTACTGTTGTGTCTTGTTTTATAAATTCTGGAATAAATACCATTACTTTATTTGATAATTTACCTTCAAATAAGGAAACTAGCATTGTAACTGCACATTTACCAACTTCGGAGAAGTTGATAAATAAAGTTGAAATATTAGGTCGAATAATATGGCTATATTTTGTTCCAACAAGTGAAATAACTTCAACATCTTCAGGAATTCTTAACCCACTATCAAGAGCAGCGTTAATTATTGAAGCGGAAATTGAATCACGATAAGCAATAAAATAACCAGTTTTATGAGTCGTAAAATATGTTTTAAATTCTTCATAAGTATGAATATAGGAATCATCGCAATTAACAACATCGTATTCTTTAAGTAAAGCTTGATGCGTTTCTATAAATGTTCTTTCAACTCTATTAACAAGACGACCACCATTTAATATATGAACAAATGTCATCTTTTTGCCATTCTTTTCAGCGTTTTCTTTAATAATTTGTTCAAGAACTTCTTGATGATTAAACACCACGCATCCAACTTGATCTCCCGTTACTTTATGGTTAATAACAATAACAGGAACACTATAATCATTTATACTTCTAATATCTTCGCTTGATAATTCATCATCAAATACAATTGCTCCGTCAACATGTGCTTTAATAACTTCTTCAATAACATCTCTTGCATCGCTATTTGAATGCGATGTAAAAAATAACATAACATTATATCCATGTTGTCTTGCTACGAGTTGAATACCATTTATAAAATTAGAAATATAAACATAGTTTGCACTTGGAACAACAACAGCAATTGTTGTAGATTTCGAAGTAGCAAGACCCTGAGCAAGCCCACTTGGTTTATATCCTAAACGTTTAATTACGGCTTGGACTTTATCTTTTGTAACTTTTGAAACAGAAGCAGAACCATTCATAACACGAGAAACAGTTGCTAAAGAAACGCCGCTTAATCTTGCGACTTCATAAATAGTAACACGATCTTTTTTTCCACTATCTTGGTTCATTTTCTTTCCTCTTATAAGTATCATACCATAATAAAAAAATTATGAAAATATTTTCATAATTTTTTTATTATCTGCGATTTTTACATCATTTTTGGAAGAAATCAGCTCCAATTTGGTAAGTATCATCAAGTAAAAGAAGCCCTCTTTTATCTTGTTCTTTTGTTAAGTTAAGTTCACGTTCTGAGCAACACATTCCGTTTGATGTTATTCCTAGTAATTTTCCAGGTTTAATTTCTGTTCCATCAAACATAACAGTTCCACTTGTAGCTACTACCACAACTGCCCCATTAGAAACGTTACTAGCGCCACAAACTATATCAAGTACTTCATTGCCAACATCTACTTTTAAGACGTGTAGATGGTCGCTTTCTTCATGAGTTTCGCAACTTATTATCTTTCCTATTTTAAATCCGCTTTCTTCTTTATAAGCTAATGGTTCTAATTTATTTTGAACTAAAACTGAATTTATGACATCGATAAATTGATTAGCAGGAAGTGGAATTAGTCCATCAGCATGTATTTTAACAGTTGAAGAAATATTAAATATATTAATTCCAATTAAGCGATCGTCTTTATAAATTCTAACAATATTGTTATCAGCTTCTTTTCTATTTGGAATGCTTTCGTTTTCAAAACTAATTAATAAAACATCTCCAATTACGTTTTTGTTGTAAAATAAGGAATACATTTATTTTTCTCCTTTTAAATCTACTAATTTACTACTAGTTAAGTACTTTAACATGTATTTTAAGCTCTTTTTTGCATCAAGATAATCACTTTGGGCCATAATTGTTGATTGTGTGTGAATTGCTCTTGCACAGATACAATGATTTAATGTTGGAATTCCATCAAGATTTTTATGAATTACTCCGGCATCTGTTCCACCCATTGTGGTAAAAAATTGATATTTAGCTTTAGATTTTTTTGCGCATTCTATTTGAAAATCAATTAAAGATTTAAATGAAATCATTGCACGATCCACTACTCTAATTAATAAACCTTTGCCAATCTCGCCATTACCAGCATTAGCATATTTTAAATCAGAAGAACAATCTAAAACAATTGCTAAATCAGGTGCTATTAAATAAGAAGCAGTTTGAGCTCCTCTTAATCCAACTTCTTCTTGAACACTGCCACCCATATATAAATCATAATCTAATTCTATATCTTTTAATTCGTACAATAATTCAATAATTAAACAAATTCCATATCTATCATCAATTGCTTTACCAATTAATTTATCATTAGTTGTCTCAATAGTTGGTGAATCGAAACAAATCATATCACCTAGTTTAATGCCAGCTTCTTCAACTTCTTCTTTTGAATTAAAACCAAAATCAAAACAAATATTATTAATGTTTAAATCGTCAAATCCTTTTCTTTTCGAAGATAAAGGCAAAACCGCACCAACATATCTAGTATCATTTCTTGTTGTTAAAACAACACGATTACAAATCATTACATTTGGATCTACTCCGCCAATAACAACTCCATATATTAATCCATTATTTTCAACAATATTTACCATAAAACCAACTTCATCCATATGAGCAACAACCATTACTTTTTTAGCATTAGGATTTTTGCTCTTTTTAAAAGCAAAAATCGAACCTAAATTATCAGTAACTCTTGTATAATTTAGCTCTTTAATAACAGCATTCAACTCTCTTGCAATTACATTTTCCTTGCCACTAATTGCGTTTAGTTGAGTGAATTTTTGAAATAATTTTATTTGTTTAGCATTTAATTTATTTTGTTCCATTATATTTTGCCTTCAATCTTTTAATTTTTACGCCTTGAGAAATAAAATTCAATTGATAGTCTGTAAAAGCATCAAATGAATCGTTTCCTTTATAATCATCTTCGCAATCACTGATTAACCAATCATTATTTATAAGCTCTTCTTTACTAAATGCAAATAAATCATCATTATCTGTTTTAAAAATAAGTTGTGCATCATCTTTTAATATATTTTTGTAAACATCTAAAAAAAGTTTAGAAGTTAATCTTCTTTTGGTATGACGAAGTTTTGGCCATGGATCTGGATGATTTAGAAAAATACCACAAATAGAACTTTTTTTAATGAGTGGAAAAATGTCAAAAACATCACTTGATATAATAAACACGTTTGTTAATTTCGAATTAAAAACTTTTTTAGCAAATATTCCTGCTATTGTTTGACATTTTTCAATGCATAAAAAATTATATTGAGGAAATTTTTCGGCCAAGGAAATCATAAAAGATCCTTTTCCAGGTCCAATTTCAAGATATAGGTTGTCTAATAGCAGAAAGTTTTTCAATTTTTCAGATGTTGAAATATAGTCTTCATCAATAATTATATCTTGATGAGCATCAATAAAAGGCTTTACCCATGTTTTAAAATGTGTTCTCATCTTTTCATTTTGCCTAAATCATAAATTCCACGAGCGTAAATATACATAGATTTATAAAAATCTTCTAAATTTATTTTTTCATCAACGTCGTGAATATTATCTACTCTGCCTGGAAATGCTGAACCAAAAGCTAAAATATTCTTAGCTTCTTTTGCATATGTTCCTCCACCAATTGTTTTAATAGGATTTTTATAATCTCCAGTTTCTTCTTGATAGGCTTTAAATAGAGTTTGGACCATAATATCATCTGGTTCAAAATATAAAACTTTCGAAATATCACCAACAAAAATTGGTAATGGTGATTTTTGTTGAATCTTTTCTATGACATTTTTAGCATTCACAGTTTCTGGAAATCTAAAATTTATAATCATTTCTAAAATCTTTCCATTGTAATTAATTATTCCAGCGTTATATGTTGTTTCGCCTAAATTTTTAGATGAATAAAATTCATTTAAAAATTTACCATCTCCGTCTAAATATTGATTTGCTAAAAGAGTTAGAACATCGTTTTTATAGAAATCACCTAAACAACTTAATGCAATAAGACCGGCATTAATTCCGTTTTGTGGTAATGAACCATGAGCAGCTTTGCCAATAAAGGAAATAACATTATCTTTAACTTCAAATTTTACTTTCTTTTCATTAAGATAAGCAACAAAATCTTCAGTATTTCTAACTACAACATCAGCACGTGGAATAACAATATTTGGAGCATCTCCTGCTTTAATACTAATAATTTCAGTTCCAAGATCGATTTTTCCTCTAAGAGTGTAATTTGTAATTCCTTTTTCACCATATATTAATGGAAAATCTCCATCAGGAGTAAATCCACAATCAACATGTGATTTTTTAGCAACATTAAAATAGTATTCTAAACAAGATGAACCTCTTTCTTCATCTCCCCCTGCTACAATACGTACTTTATAATCATCAATTAATCCGTTTTGATATAATGCAATTACAGCAAAAAATGAAGCTATTAATGGTCCTTTATCATCTGACGTTCCACGACCAAATATTTTTCCATCAGCAGAAGTAGCGCTAAATGGTGGGAATCTCCAAACACCACTAACAGGTACAACGTCTAAATGACCAAAGATGCCTACTTCTTGTCCACTATTACCAAACATAATTTCAATTGCTCTTCCACCAACAATATTTGCCTTTAATCCATACTTACTAGCAATATTTTTCATAAAAGTAAGAGCGGTATTAACGCCAATTCCATAAGGCATTTCAGCAGAAGACGTATGTTCATCGTAAACACTATTTATTTTCACTAAATCACACATTGTTTCCAGTGCTTCCTTTTCATAAGGTTTAACTAATTTTTTAAAATCGATATCCATAACATTCTCCTTTTTCGTTAAAAATCTTTAATAATAAGAAAAAAATATTTTCTTATATAATAATATAGCAGTTATTTTTCAACTTGTTTAATAGAAAGACCAATTTTTTTCTTTTCAACATCTACTGAAATAACTTTTACTTTAACAACATCGTTAATTTGAAGCACTTCATTAGGATGTCTAATAAATTTATTAGTAATTTGGCTGATATGAACAAGTCCATCTTGATGGACGTTAATATCGACAAATGCGCCAAAATCCGTAATATTATGAACAACTCCTGTTAATATCATACCAACTTTAAGACTTTTAATATCTTTTGCTTCACTACTAAGTTCAACCACTTCTGCTTCATCTCTAATATCGTGGCCTGGTTTAATAAGTTCACGTAAAATATCATCAATTGTTTCAGTATATTCTTTAAGATTTTTCTTAAAAAAATCAGAATCATATAAATTAGCAATCTTATCTTGATTTTCTTTTACTAATATATCGCTTGGTTTCATACCAATTAGCTCTAAAATACTTTCGGCTAATTTATATGATTCCGGATGAACTCCGGTATTATCAAATGGATTTTTACTTTCAGGAATGCGAAGAAATCCTGCACATAATTGAAAGGCTTTTGGTCCAAGTTTAGGAACTTTAGTTAATTCACTTCTTGATTTAAAAGTAACATGTTCAACTCGATAATCAATAATGTTATTAGCAAGAGTTTCACTAATTCCTGATATATATTTAAGAATTTCTTTTGAAGCATTATTAATATTTACTCCAACATTGTTAACACAAACTCCAATTACTTCTTTTAAGGCAAAATCTAGTTTTCCTTGGTTCATATCATGTTGATATTGACCGACTCCAATAGCTTTTGGATCAATTTTAACTAATTCACTGAGTGGATCTTGTAAACGGCGAGCAAGTGAAATTGCACTACGCTTTTCGACCGTTAAATCAGGATATTCTTTTTGTGCTAATTCACTTGCGCTATAAACGGAAGCTCCTGATTCATTAACCATCGAAATCTTAACATTAAGTTTATAATCCTTAATCATTTTAGACAAAACTTCTTCAGATTCACGTGATGCAGTTCCGTTTCCAAGGGCAATATAGGAAACATTATATTTAATAATAGCTTCTGCTACTTTTGCTATACCTAATTCTATTTGATTTTCACTAGCAGAAGTAACATAAACTACATCGACCATTTTCATATCACCATGTTCATTAACAACACATATTTTACATCCAGTTCTAAATCCTGGATCAAATCCTAATACAACTTTATTTCTTAATGGTGGATATAAAAGTAATTGTTTTAAATTTTGTTCAAAAACAATAATAGAAGCATCTTCTGCTCTTGTAAATAAATCACTTCTTATTTCAGTTTCAACTGAAGGTAAAATTAAACGTTTTAATGAATCTGCGATTACTTCTTCAATAATTGCAGTATAAACATCGTTTTTAACGATGTTTATTTCAATAAAACGGGCAATTGTATCAATATCATATTCAAGTTTTACCTTTAAACATTTTAATGCTTCACCACGTGATAATGCTAAAATTCTAAAGTTTGGAATTCTAGAAATTGGTTCGCGATACTCCTTATAATTTGCAAAAGTATCTTTTTCATCCTTGATTAATTCTGTTGAAGATATATTTCCAGTTCTTAAAATTAAACCTTTAATGTATCGTCTATATTCAGGATCATCCGAAATCATTTCAGCAATGATATCTTTTGCTCCGGATAAGGCGTCTTTAGCGGTTAAAACCTTCTTTTCTTCATTAATAAAAGTAGAAACATATTCATCAAAATTTTCGACAACTTCCCCATTAAATATTACTAATGCCAAAGGTTTTAACCCTTTTTCAATAGCAATACTAGCACGAGTTTTTTTCTTTGGCTTAAATGGACGATAGATATCTTCTAATTCAGTAAGTTTTCTAGCTTCTTCTATTTCTGCTTTTAAGGCATCAGTTAAAACACCTTGTTCTTCAAGAGACTTTAAAATAGTATTTGCACGGTCGTTAACACTACGATAATAATTGAGTTTTTTCTCAAGTTCACGTAAATCATCATCGGTTAAAGAACCTGTAACTTCTTTACGATAACGTGCAATAAATGGAACTGTATCTCCATTATCAAGTAAGGTTACAGCGGCTATAATCTTTTTTTCTTCAAGATTTAGTTCTTCACTAATAATTTTATTAATATTCATAGTTATTTAATAACAATGTTAACTATTTTATTTGGAACATAAATAAATTTAACTAATGTTTTTCCTTCAATTTGTTTTTGTATATTTTCAAGTGATAAAGCTTTGGCTTTTACCGATTCTAGAGCTTCATCAACATCAACTTCAATTGTTCCTCTTAATTTTCCTAAAACTTGGACTCCAATTGTCAGTTTTGATAAAACAGTTTTAGTTTCATCAAATTTAGGCCAAGGAGCATAAGTTATTAAATCTTTATGGCCCAAAATAGACCAAATTTCTTCACCAATAAATGGACAAATACATGAGAACATATTAACGAATTGTTCCATATAAGGGCGATATAATGATTGAGCTTTATAAACTTCGTTAATAAATATCATCATTTGGGAAATTGCAGTATTAAATTGTAAGGTTTCAAAATCTTCCGTTATTTTTTTAACACTAGTATTAAAGATAAAGTCCAAACTTCCATCGTTTGTATTGCTAAATTTACTGGTATAAATATCTTCCGTAAATAACTTATAAACTCTTGTAATAAATTTATTTGCACCTTCAAGTCCATCATTACTCCATGGTAAAGCAGCTTCAAGTGGTCCCATAAACATTTCGTATAAACGTAATGTATCCGCACCATATTCTTTAACAATTAAATCAGGATTAATAACATTTCCTCTTGATTTTGACATTTTTTCACCATTTTCACCCAAAATCATCCCTTGATGAAAGAGCTTTTTAAAAGGTTCAGAAGTACTAACTGCTCCAATATCATATAAAAATTTATGCCAAAATCTTGCATATAATAAATGTAAAACAGCGTGTTCAGCTCCACCAATATATAAATCAACTGGTAACCAATGATCTAGTAATTTTTTATCTCCAATTGCATTATCATTAGTTGGATCAATATATCTTATATAATACCAACATGATCCTGCCCATTGTGGCATGGTGTTTGTTTCACGAACACCAACTTCTCCATCCATTTTAACGTTAAGCCAGTCTTCTCCAGCATTAACTAATGGTGATTCTCCTGTTCCACTAGGTTTATATTCATCTAGTTCAGGTAAAATTAATGGTAATGATTTAAGTGGAAGCGGTTTTATTTCTCCGTTAGCAAATAAAACCGCTGGAATTGGTTCGCCCCAATATCTTTGACGTGAAAATAACCAGTCTCTTAGTTTAAAGTTGACTTTTTCTTTTCCTTTGCCACTTGAAATTAATTGAGCAAGAATAACTTTTTTTGCCTCTTCAATATTCATGCCGTTTGCAATATCACTATTAATATGTGGAGCATCTTTTTCCATTGCTTCACTGCTAACATCACCTTCAAGAACTTGAATAATTGGCAAAGAATACTTTTTGGCAAAAGCATAATCTCTACTGTCATGTGCTGGAACGGCCATAACAGCGCCACTTCCATAACTTGCAAGAACATAATCACCAATATAAATAGGAATAATTTTTCCATTAATTGGATTAATAGCATAAGCTCCGGTAAATACACCAGTTTTATCTTTATTAAGTTCTGTACGATCTAAATCATTTTTTCTTGCTGAAATATTTATATACTCTTCAACATCTTTTATATGTTCTTGAGTTGTTATTTTTTTAACTAATTCATGTTCTGGAGCAAGCACAACATAGGTAGCACCATACAACGTATCAACGCGAGTAGTAAAAACATCAAAACTAAATTTTGTGTCTTTTATTTCAAATGTAACTTCAGCTCCAATTGATTTTCCAATCCAATTCTTTTGCATTTCTATTGTTGAAGTTGGCCAATCAAGTCCATCAAGTCCATCTAATAATTTATCAGCGTAAGATGTAATTCTTAAAACCCATTGTCTCATTTGTTTTCTAACAACTGGGAAACCACCTCTTTCAGATTTGCCATCAATTACTTCTTCATTTGCTAATACGGTGCCCAACTCAGGACAAAAATTAACTGGTTTATTATCAACATATGCTAAATTTTTCTTATATAATTCCGTAAAAATCCATTGTGTCCACTTATAATATTTTGGATCCGTGGTAGATATTTCTCTATCCCAATCGTATGAAAACCCTAAGTCTTTAATTTGACGTCTAAAGTTTTCAATATTTTTCTTCGTAAATAATTCTGGATGTTCATTCATTTTAATTGCATATTGTTCAGCAGGTAATCCAAATGCATCCCAACCGATTGGATGGAGAACATTAAAACCTTGCATTCTTTTCATTCTTGCAACAATATCTGTAGCAGTATATCCTTCTGGATGCCCAACATGTAGTCCTTGAGCTGATGGATATGGAAACATGTCTAGCACGTAATATTTAGGTTTTGAAAAATCATATACATTACAAGCATATGGCTTTTTTTCCTCATAAATTTCTTTCCATTTGTTTTCGATTTCAATGTGATTATACATATTATTTCTCCTTTAAAATAAAAAAACGCCTACTATAAGGACGTTCTTAACGCGGTACCACCTTATTTTATTTACTATTGTAAATACTCTTAATAAGCTTATTAACGCTAAGCACGGTTAAGCATTGAACTGAGATTTAAATATCAATGTTTGTTTTCATCACCCACAAACTTTCTATTTTTTATTAATATTTAATTATTGTTCCTAACGTTATTATTATAGTAATAAATTACCTTATTTTCAACAAAAAGGGTGCATTAATCAAAATTACTTAGTTGTTCTTCCTTTCTTTACTTTAAAAAGAAAACTACTAATTCAAATTAGTAGTTTTCTAGTAGTTATTTTAGTTTTCTTTAGCGTAAAGTCTGATTGAAGAGGATGATTTGCCATGAAGAACAACCAGTGTTTCATCAACAGATTCACTAATATCTCCAATTTTTTCACTTGGAGCACTAATAATTGCTTGCAGTCCAAACTTACGTAAAAGTTTTATCGATTCTTTAATACGATTACGGTCCATTTTACTAAATGCTTCATCAAAAACAATAAGGCGTATTGTATTTCCTAATTCGCTATTATCATTAACGTGATAAAGTTGAGCAAATGATGCAAGAACAGCAATATAGAAAGGTGTTTGTGTTTCTCCACCTGACTTCTTTTTAATCATTTTGCTTAAACGTTGACTGACGCCTTCTTTATTAGTAACTAGTAAATCAAAATCTAAATAAGTACGATAATCTGTAAATATATCAATGTTTGCTAAAGCATCATTTGATTGTTTGCCATCATTTACAATGATTGATTTAAATAAATCAGCCATAACATCGCTATATTTATTAATGAATTCATCTTGTTTTTCCGTTGTTTGGAGTAACAAGTCATCTTTAAACATATCATAATATCTTCTATAAGTTGGATTTGGTTTAATAGTAAATTTATAGGTATCATTTCCAAATGTTGAATTAGCTAATGCCATATTTAAGTCAGAAATTTGATCTTCAACATTTTCAATTTGATTTCTTAATTTAGAAATAAATTCATTTTTAAATTGTTCTGTTGCTTTATTGTAAGAATCACGTATTTTCTCACGATATAAAGGTAATTTTACATCTCTAATATCTACTAATTCATTATCAAAATCATCATTATTTTCACTTTCGATATTATATGATAAATGATATTCATCAGTATAAGATTTACGTAATTTGCGAACTTGACCTAATATATTACTCGAAATATATTGAATACGTCCAATCGTAATTGAATATTCTTTGTGAATTTCAAGTAAACTCTTGCTTTCAAGTTCAAGACGGAATTTTGGCAAGCCAAATTCCGAAACAAATTTACCATCGTAATTTGTTTGAAGCGACTTTTCTTTTTCAGAAAGTGTAACGCTTTCGTTTTTGATTTTTTCTTCAGTAAGATTTTTGATCGATTCAATAATCGAACCTTTTTCAATACGAAGATTATTTGTTTCTTTATCAATATCAGTTAAATCTTCTTCAACTGAAGTAATACGTTTATCAAGCGAATCGATTTGTAAGGTATCATGTTTTGATAGTTCTTCTTCAACGTATTTTAAAGAATCTTTTAATCCTTTTAATTCAAGTATTTTAGTAGCTGAAGTAATTATTGCATTTATTTCATTAGTATTAATTATTTCAAGTTGATTAGCAGAATTAATTACTTTATATAAATCTTTAAAAGTAGATATTGACATAATATTTGTAGCAATTTCATCTTTCTTTTGCGAAATTTGTTCATTACTAATTTTACGACCAATATATGAGGTTGCATATTGTTGTGGTCTAATCGTAGAAAGAGCAAAATTTCTATAAATATCACAACTTGCAGTAATTCCATTTCCAGATTCTCTTGCTTCGTGAATATTTTCGCATTTAATTAATCTACCAAGTAAGAAATTAGCATAAGCACGTGCTCCTGAATGATCCGTAATTATTTCTTCTGCTAAACTATATTCTTGAAAACCAAAACGTTTTTCAATAATCTTTTCTTGATCCACTAAAGAAATACCATAGTAACGATATTTATATAATAAGTTTTTTAAAATCTTATAAGCTTCTTCATAATATTTTGGTTCAACAAAAAGGTTGAATTTTTGATTAAATAAGAAACCTTCAATAGCGTTTGACCATTTTTTATCGTTAATATCAATTAAATCGGCAAAAAATTCAACTGAAATTTCTCTTCCAAATTGACTTTTTAATTGAGAACAAAGTTCGTTCTTAATTGAAGTTAACGAGGAATCATAAGATTTAATTCCTTTTCCAAGTGAATCTAAATCTACTTTTAAATGTGAAGTAGTAATTTCAAGATCACGAATGGTTCGAGCAAATGAGACAGAAAGAGCAGATATTTCACTTTTAAAAGTAGAAAGTGCTTCTCTCCAACCGGTTAATATTTCAGAGTTAATTGTTCTTAACCCGCCTTTAGTGGTTTCTAAAAGTTCCATGGATTTTGATCTAACTGCTTCAATTTGTGTTTGAAGTTCAACTATTTCACGGACCTTCTCGCCTGGAAGTAAATCTTTATTTACACTTTCAAAAGATCTTGAAAGTGACGTTGCAGCTGAAATATAAAGATTAGCATAATTCTCAATTGAAGAAATTGTATCTTTTTCAATGCTTGTGAGGTCAGAAATTTTTTCATGTAATTCATCTTTTTCTTCGTAAAGCTGATTAGTTAGTCGATATGTATCACTATTTGCTTTATCGTTAATTAATTGAATTTTTTTGTTATTTAAACGTATTTTATTAAATTCGGCTTCGTTTAATTCAACATCAATTTCACTCAACCTTTTCTTAAATTGCTCAAGTTGTGAATAATATGAAGATAAACGATCAACAGAGATTTGATGATTAACTTTTTCAATAACATAAGAACAAAGCTTTATATCTTTAGTAGAATCTAAATATTTTTGATATAGATTTTGAATTTCTTCTAAACGTACTATTCTTTCTCCCATCAAAGTAGCTTCATGTTCAAGTTGTTGATATTGAGCAATATTTTCTTGCATTGCACCAATTTCAATATTCATTTGAGGATCACAAACATATTCAGTAATAAAAGTTGTGATATCAGTAATTGGAGTAAACGAAGTGGCTTTTTTAAGCAAAGAAAAATACTTATCTTTTAAGTTTCCACATTTTCTTTTTAATAAATCTTGAAATTGTTTGTTACTATCGGTAAATTTATATTTTTCTTTATAATTAGTTTGAAAAAACACTGATAAATCTTTAAAGGACATTGGTATATTATTTGTAATAAATTCATTCTCAGGAATTTTATCTTCTAATAAAAAGAAACGGTGTTCTTCATGTCCATCTTCAAATGAATCAAAAACACATCCAAGCGTAAATGAATCATCAGCAATATCGTCATAAAATTCAAGAGCAATATAACTTGTAAATCTACCATCTCTTAAATATTTAAATCCACCATCTTCGGTATCACCTAATTCACCTCTAAGATAACCTTTAAGAGTTCTATTAGATTTATCCATTGCAGCTTTATTAAAATATCTTCCACTAGTATCACCTAGTAAAACAACTTGCAAAGCGTCAATTAATGTCGATTTTCCTGAAGCATTGACACCAGTTAAAAAGACAATAGGTTTCATGTCAATTGTTTCATTCCAGAAATAATGCCAATTAATAACTTTTATTTTAGCTAATGTTTTCATTTAAAAATCTCCTTCTATTTGGTTGAGATTAATATTTTTAGATTCTTCATTAATTTTATCAATTGTATCGCTCATTGCTTGAATTTTAGTGCTATCAATTGCGTAAACAATTGATGGCAAAATGTAAAATGTTACATTTCCTTCGTCATAAGTTCCGCTAACTTTCGTAATAATATTGTGATTTGCTAAAAATCTTAAAGATTTGCCAACTAAACGACCAGTAATTTTCTTGTTTGGAAACGAAACTGAAAAATCTATCATCGATTTAATAAGCATTGGAGTGCTTAAATAAACTCCTTGAGAGTTTGAACTAGAGTCAGATTTTTCATTTTCGTAAATAAGACGTAAAACATAAAGAATAAGAGATGTTTCACGATCAATTTTAATTCTGTTGTCGCTATCTTTATTAAATAAAGTAATAACACCAAGTAAAGAATCTTTTTCAATTGAATATCCCATATAACTCAAATATTCATCCGCAACATCAAAATGTCTATCGAGAAATCTGTAGTAAGAATTAATTTTAATAATCTTTTCTTTGCTATCAAAGATGTCACGAACCACAAAACTATGTGATAAAAGGTGATTAATTGATAATGCAAAATCAGATTTATCGCTACTATTTAGTGCTAGATAATTTTCATCAAACATAACTATGCTCCTTTCCTTTTAAATATTAACTTCGGTAATATATATCCATCATTTTTAACTTTTTCTTTGCTATCGTAATTTACTATATAAAAGCAATTAGGATCATCTTTTTTAATAGTAGCTAATATAAGAAGAATAAACGCTTCATAAGTTGGCAATGGTATTTCTTCAATAAAAATCTCGTCTTCATTTCCAAATACATTTTGCATAAACTCATATATTCGATCATCAGTATATAATCCGCTTAATTGAGAAAGAAAATTCTCAATCATAATATCTCCAGCAAAATTAGGATCTACTATTGATAACGGCATTTGATCACCAATGTATTTACGTAATATTGGTAACGATACTGATTCAGAATTAATAAATCCATTCTCATAAATAGAAATACTATCTTGCATTGATGATAAAATGCTTCTTAAATTTCTCGTATTATGAGCATTTTTTGCAATCGAAGACAAAATATTTTCTAAATTGCCCTTAACTGATTTATCAGTATTATTTAAATAAAGAATTTTATTTGCGCTTGATTTTGTATAGTCACGATGGCGATGATCGATATCATCAATCATCCCGTTTAAAGTGTCAAAAGTATCGCAAATAAAATTCACTTTTTCAATAATGGTTTTTTCTACATCTTTTGGGTTAATATCACCAGAAGAAAAAACCAATCCTTGTTTAATAAGTAAATTCTTTTTTTCGCTATCTTTTATCCAACTGTTTAAAATATTTATGATTGGGCGACGAAATCTTGTAACACTATCGAACGTCTTTATTGGATGATAAAGACGATCACTAACTAGTTCTTTATAATTATCAAAATAGGAATGAAGTATTTCATTTGAAGTAAATATCTTATTTAATCTATTTTGATAAATTCTAATTGAGTGAGAAAGAGTTATTAAATCAACACGTAATTTTTTCGTATTTTCGTATGCTCTACATAAAACAGCATACATAAATTCATCTTTTGATGTATCTTCTAATAATAATTCGCTATAAGTGCTATGAACTAAAGAGGAATATTCTTCATTAGATTCATTTGTTATATCAAACAACGTTTTAATCATTCTAATTGAGTAGGTTGGTAAAACAATATATTCATCAAAAGTTTCAGGATTAAGTTCTAGTTCTAACCATCCAGTTTCTTCAAGATGTTTAACAATAAAAGAAGCTTTTGATGCAACACTAAAAGAAGTAAACTCACTATCGCTGTCTTCTTCGTCTTCAAGACTGAATAATTCAATTTCGTGAATACCCTTTTCTTTAAGAAAACGAACAAACTCATCTCTTTTAACATTTAAATCGTTATCATTGATCAATGTATATAAAAGAATTAAGCAGCCTGCATATATGTTTTTATTCTTTCCATTTAATATAGAGAAAAATTTTTCCGGTAGTATTTCAAATAAATTCATTCTTGTTTCCAATATTAAAATTATAACAAATAACTAAACTTATTCATATAATAAAATAACTCTATTTTAAATTATTTATATATACTATATAATAATACATATATGAAAAAACTAAGAGTTAATGTTTGGAAAACTGAATTGTCTTTATTGCTACTTATGGTCGTTCTTTTTACTTTATTTTATTGCTCAATCGGTGATATATTTAATTTCTTTGTCACAAAAAATTATATCATTATTGCAGCCTTTGCAAGTCTTACTATTCTTTTTACAGCTCTTGTTCCTTCTACTTTCAAACTTGAATATAATGCAACTGAATTTTATATGACAAGATTTGGTAAAACTAAAACATTTAAATTTTCAGAAGTATATTATATTGATGATATATATACTAAAAAACACAACGCTCTAACGTATTACACTAACAAAGGAAAACTCATATTTATCTCTAATGATAAGGATAAAACACTACTAGATATCTTTACTAATAGCTGTAAAAATACCGTTACTCGTGAACAATTTCGTTCAAAGTTTCCAAATATCAGCTTATAGTGAAAAAAAGTGTTATAATTTTAATATTAAGTTGAATATTCGTTATATATATGATATATTTATTAAGCATTTAATTGTATTTAGGAGGTAACATATGTCAAGAGTTTGTCCAATTACTGGAAAAGGCCCAATGAGCGGTAATAAGCGTTCTCATTCACTTCGTGCAACACGTCGTAAATGGAATGTTAATTTACATACATACAAAGTTGAAGTTGATGGCGTAGAAATGTCTATTAAAATGTCCGCCAGAGCATATCGCACCTTACAAAAAACTAGTGATTAAATTAAGGCTTCGCAAGAAGCTTTTTTTAATGCCTAAAACAACCAAATCATTTGTCTAAAATAAAAAAACCAGAATTTAATCTAAATTCTGGTTTTTATTATTATTTTTTAAAAATTAGGCTGCAAATGTAAAGACAATTTTATTAATAATTACTCTAGATTTATCAACTGCACCACTTTCTAATTTGATTGTTGCTGCAGCTTTAATATCAGCGTCTTCAAATGTAAAGGCTTTTGATGGTTGAGGAGCGGCGTCAACTTTTGCTGCTAATTCACAAGCTTTTGAATTAACAGTTAATGCAGAAGCAGCATCAATTGACCAGCTAAGCACTCCTTGCTTATCATAACTTTTATAATATCTTGTTGCAGTTACTTCTAATTTAGCAAGTTTAACGCCATCTGCAAAAGCAAATTCTAAACTTCCAGTTTTACTTCCTGTTCCTATTTTAATTGATGTACTTTTATAGTTTGTATAATCGCATGTTTGCGTACCAACGTTAGTTGGTGTAACACTTTTAATTTTTGTAGTTTTAACAAAATCAGTCATAAAATCAGCTCCTGATTCATAATT
>JAVWAV010000002.1:68638-77035 GCA_036649855.1 Bacilli bacterium
GTTGTAGTTGTTGTTGTAGGATCAGTTTTATCGGTTACTGATGTACTTGGTGTTCCGCATGATGCTAAAGTAAGTAAACTTAGTCCTAATAGAATTGTGAATTTTTTCATAAATATTCCCCCTTTGATATTTTACCACAAAAAAATATTTATGCACTAAAAAAAGGGCATAACCAGTAAAATGTTAGAGTAGAAGGCAAAATATAAATGAAATTAAAATAATAGCAAAAATAATACTAGTGAAAATCATTAACCATTCATCAAAGGCTAAAACAAAAAACTTTGGTCTCACATATTCATCTTTTTCATTCTTTTCTAAAATAAACCACTTATATGTTTTCGGATTAAAAATAATGATGAATATAGCAAGATCTAAAACAATAGTTAAGATTAAAAATGTTAAGTATATAGCAGTATCAAATGAATAAAACTTGATCATTGTCATTGCTAAACCTAATAAAAATATATTAATAGCTGAAAATAAAGAAATAAGTTGTGCACAATAAACATATAAATAAGTTTTAATTACTGTGGTCTTTAAAAAGAATAAAATAGCCTTACAAACGCCATTTGCAACTAAAAACAAGGTTGCAACTAGCAGATAAACAAACATTAATTCTTCGTTTATTCCACTAAATAAAACAATGAATAAAATAACTATAGGAAAAATAGCAGCGATAACATATGTATAACGAAGCAAATAACTATATTTACCATCGTTATCGGTAATTTCATAAGAAAAATTTCTTCTAAAAGAATATTTTTCTTTTGAAATACTATTAAAATTAATTTTTGAAAAGACAAGATTAAAAATATTAAGCAAAATAAATATAACTAGAAACGCAATGATTACATAGAAAATAGGCTGCATATTCTTTTAGTATTCCTTTTAACATTTCCATTAAAAATATATGATCCTAAAACAATTATATCTGCTCCAGCATTAACAACTAAAGGGGCAGTTTCTTCATTAATTCCACCATCAACTTCAATTAAAACTTTAAGATTAGTTCTATCTATTTCTTTTTTTAACGCAGATATTTTTGCAATGGAATTTTTATTAAACTTTTGACCACCAAATCCAGGTTCAACTGACATAATTAAAACCATATCAATAAATGGGAGAAAATCAAAAATATCATTAACAGGGGTCAAAGGTTTAATAGAAATTCCAACCTTTACTCCTTCGTTTTTAATATTAGCAATTAACTTTAAAATTCCTTCTTTATCTTTAAATGCTTCATAATGGAAGGTAATAGAATCTGCTCCATTAAGAGCAAATTGATGATAATATTTTTGAGGTTCATCAATCATAAGATGAACATCCATAAATAATTTAGTGCATGGTTTAATAGAAGCTAAAATTGCTGAACCAAAAGAGATATTTGGTACAAAATGTCCATCCATTACATCATAATGTAAGTATTTTGCTCCACCTTTTTCGGTGTTTTTAATATCTTTTGCTAAATGTTTGAAGTCTGCACTAAGGATTGAAGGTGCAATAATTACATTAGTGTTCATTTTTATTCTCCATTAAATCGACATAAATATTATACCATTCTATTGGAATAATTTCCATTTTTACATCTTTTTTTACGCTACATTCTGGTTCATTAATATGTTTACAATCATCAAACTTACAAGAGTTTCGATATTTTTCAATTAGTGGAAAATTTGTTCTAATATCAGAAATATTCATTTCTAAATCAAGGGATGAAAACCCCGGAGTATCTACAAGAAATGTCTCATCATTAATTGGTAATAATATAGTTTCTTTTGTACGATGCTTTCCACGATTTAAAAATATTGAATATTCTCCAATTAATCGATTAAAAAAAGGTTCTATCATATTAATTAGTGTAGATTTACCTGCTCCAGTTTGTCCAAAAAACAAACTAGTTTTCCCGTCTAAAAGTTCTTTTATTTGCAAAATTGAAGAAGCATCATTACTAGCTGTTACAATGCATCTTATTTGAGCATTTTGCAGTTCGCTAATAAAACTATCAATTTTGCTGTTTTTTTTGATGTCATTTTTAGTAAAAATGACAATTGGTTGAATTTGATTAAATTTCACATAAGTTATGTATTTAAGAACTAAATATTTGGAAAACTCTGGTTCTTCAATTGAATTAACAATGAATGCTTGATCAACATTAGCGATGCATGGACGACTGAATTCATTGTTTCTTTTAACAATATCTATAATTACTAAACTTTCATCATCAAACACGACATAATCACCAACTTTAATATTCTTTGAAGAAATTCTAAAAGAACCACGCAAAGAACAATTATAAATTGCTCCGTTTTTATAAACTTTAAAATTACTTGCAATATTTGAAGTTACTCTTCCACTTTCAATCATTTTCCTTTTAATCCTAACAAACGTTCGAACCAATTTTGGCTACGTAACATTTTTTTATTTTTAAGCATCTCATTAATATCTTGTCTCATTTCAGCAGCAGTAGCATAACGTTTCTTTGGATCTTTTTCCGTAGCTTTGGTGATTACTTCTTCGATAGCTGCTGGAATATTTGCTCTAAAACTCGAAAGTGAAGGCATTGATTTATGTATTTGCATTTGACAAATTTCATGAGGATCTTTTGAGTTAAATGGTACGTTTCCAGCAATTAATTCAAAAAAAGTAATTCCTAAAGCATAAATATCTTGCTGGAAACTCGGTTTTCCTGAAATAATAACCGCTGGATCAAGATATTGAGGAGTTCCAACAATTTTCTTTTTTTCGCTGATCGCATTTTTTTCATTTATGAAAAGTGAAATACCAAAATCAGCAACTTTAACGATATTATTTGATAATAAATAGATATTTTGTGGCTTAATATCGCGATGAACAATACCACGTAAATGTAATTCTTCTAAAGCATCAAGTACTTGAACAACCACTGAACACGCTTCTTCATAAGCAAGAGTTCTTCTACCATAAAGAACATCACTTAATGTTTGCCCGTTAATATATTCCGTAATCATATAAGGTGAATTTTCAAATTTACCAAAATCAAGTATTTTTACAATATTAAAATGGTTTTGAACAGAGGCAGCAATTCTAATCTCATATTTAAATCTTTGATACATTTCTTCAGATTTATTTTTATCTTCACGAACAATTTTAATTGCAACATCATTTTTATCAATACTATCAAAAGCTTTATACACATCAGCCATCCCACCTCGTCCAATATAACGTTCAAGGCGATAACGACCATTAAATAATGTGCCAATCTCAATCATCTTTACTCTCCCACAAAACAGTGGCAATATTATCACTTCCGCCATTGGAATTAGCAAAAGCAATTAAAGATTCACATTTTACGTCGACCGCTTCATTACTTTTTAAAACACTTAAGATATCACTTTCTTCAAGATTCTTATATAATCCATCAGAACAAAGTAAAATATTCTGACCTTTATTTTTAAACGTTTTAAAAGATAATGAAACGGTTGGAAAAATTCCAATGGCGTTTGTTAAAACGTGGCGTTTTGGATGAGTAGCCATCTCTTCTTTTTTAATAGTTCCATTTTTATAAAGGTAATCAACATAAGTTTGATCTTCACTAATTTGTTCCATTTTATTTTTAGAATAGAAATAACATCTACTATCTCCGGCATAAGCAACAATTATTGAATCATTAACTAAAAGAGCAAGAATACAGGTTGTACCCATGTCTTTATAGTCTTGGTCTTGGGCATTTTTAAATATCTCACGATTAGCTTTTTTAGCAACTGACATAATCCATTGAATAGCGGTATAGTTAGTTAAAAAATGAGTTTTATTTAAAAATGCGTCCTTAAAATGCTCGATCACGACGCGTGATGCGAAATCTCCTTTTTTATATCCACCCATCCCATCGCAGACAATTAACAAGACATCTCCATTCGAGTTAATAAGAGCAGTAGCATTATCTTCGTTTGAAACTCTTATCTTGCCAAGGTCAAGTCGATAGGCATACTCGCCTATTCTTTTTTTCATAATTTGTTTAAATCTTTTGCACGAAGTTGTCCACAAGCAGCATCAATATCAGTTCCGAATTCTTTTCTAATCGTCGTATTAACGTTATTTCTCATCAAATAATCAAAAAATGAATGAACTCTATTACCAGATGATCTTTTATATCTATTTTCAATAACAGGGTTATATGGAATTAAATTTATATAAGCAAAGGTTCCTTTAACTAATTCTTTTAAATCATACGCATCATCAAGTGAATCATTAACATTTTCAAGTAAGATATATTCAAATGTTACCCTTCTACCTGCAGTTTTTTCATAATAGTTAACAGCATCCATTAATTCTTTTAATGGATATTTATGATTAATAGTCATTATCTGATCACGTACTTTATCCGTTGGAGCATGAAGTGAAATAGCTAAATTAGTTTGTAATCCTTCTTCAGCATATTTTCTTATTTTATCAGGTATTCCACATGTCGATACTGTAATATGACGAGCCCCAATTTGTAATGCAAATGGACAATTAATAATTCTAATAAAATCCATTACGACATCATAATTATCAAATGGTTCACCCGTTCCCATAACTACAACATGACTTACTCTTTCGCCGTTTCCTTCTTCTTCTAATATTTGGTTTAAAACAAGTACTTGTCCTACCATCTCTTCTACAGTTAAATCTCTTTGTTTCTTTAATAATCCTGAAGCGCAAAAAGTGCAACCCATATTACATCCAACTTGACTAGAAACGCAAGCAGAGTTTCCATATGAATAACGCATTAAAACAGTTTCAATTTTTGCGCCATCCGAAAGCTCTAAAAGTAGCTTAAGAGTTCCATCACTACTAGATTGTTTTGTATAAATTTTTGGTAAATCCATACAAAAATCATTTTTAAATGTTTCCCTTACTAAAAGGGAAATATCGCTCATTTCATCAAAATTATATACTTTTTTCTCATATATCCATTTATATAATTGTTTAGCACGAAATGTTTTTTGAGCGTACTCATTTACCATTATTTTTTCTAATTTACTTAATTCTATTCCTAATAAATTTCTTTTCATTATTTTATCCTTGTTAGTTTAGCGAAATAACCGATCATTTTTGAAGTGGCTGGGAAAAAAGTTTTCTCACTATCTAATACAAAAGAATTGTTATTGTCTAAAAATTCTTGAATAAGTAATTCGTTTTCTTTTTTATTTAACGTTTGAGTAATATAGACCATGTCTCCACCAATAGCGACAAACTTTGAACAATTGTCTAAATCTTTCTTTTCTTGTTCGATAATATCAGAAAGTGAAGATTGATCAAAATTGATAAAATATTCTGGAGAGCCTTGAATATAATTAAAATTGCTTGATTTTGTATATAAAATCACAATATTAGCGTTTTTTGAAACTTGAGCTTCAAGAACATCCGTTGCACATTCTCCGATATAGATATTGGAAAATCCTTTTGATTTTATACGTTTAACATTTTCAGCAACTTTATTTGAGGAATGAAATGAATCAGTCATAATCGAAATACGATTATTACTTCTAAATTTATTTAAAATATTGAGATAAATATTTGGTTTATCATAAAAATATAAAACAATCGAATCCGCATAACTTTCATCTAAATTTTCAACAACTTCATTATCAAGTAAATTAGTGACATAAATTCTAGATAAAACATTATCATTTATTTTTTTAAGATTATCTTTGCCAACATATTCATAAACCTCTTTAACATCAGATAGTTGTTTATACATTGCACTATCAAGTTTAAAGTTAGAATCAGTTAATGCTTCATTTTGTTTGATATAACGTGGTGCTTTTGCTGAAACATTTTTAATTATCTTATATGAGATATTTTTGCCATATTGTTTGGCCCACATTCTGATAATCCAATCAGGTATATTAAATCTAATTGAAAAATATTGCATTAATGATTTAGCACGAAATTCGGTTTCAAGAATATCAAATGGTTTTTTATCTCCAAAATATTCAATAATAGATTTTGCTAATTCAAGTTGTTCAATACTCTCAGCATATAACAAAAATTCATTAATTACGGAAGATTTTTCACCTAATTTATGTGAAAAATATAAATCACTATAAGTTAAAGCGGTAGCTGCAAATAATTTATCGTCAGCATCTTTAAAATAAACATTAAAAACACTTCTAAATAAATAATAGTGTCTAATTGTTGCGCCTAAAACTGTTGATATTGCCAATTTTTCATCATGAGTAGAGACTTTTTGAGGTAATACATGATTAATTATCTCAAAAAGTTCCTCTTTTTCGATAATTACTTTATTGAATAGTTCAACTAATAGTGGGTAATTTGTTTTGTTCATATTATTTTAGTTTATCTCCAAGGTTTTCAAAGACGTTGCCTGTATATATTTCTTCTTCTTCTTCTTCGTTTTCTTCATCTTCATTAAATTCTTCTTCTATATTAACTGTATTATTAGTAGCCATATAACGCGGATATTCTTCATTAAAGAAAACATGTCTTTCTTCCATTAAATAATAAGTAAATAATACAACTACATTAATAGCAATATGTTCAAGATATCTTGCCACACACTCAGCTATTTGATTCTCTAATACTTTTATTTTACGAGGTGCTTCAACATATGCTGTAACATACCACGTATTTTGTTCAACACCATCGTGAACAACAAGTCCTTCAGGAGCATAAAAATTAACTTCGTCTGAATCAACTTCACATAAATTTGCTAATTCATCAGTCATTTCTTTTGAAATTTGTGTTAATGAATATGGATCAATACCAACGATCTTTACTGTAATCATAATTTACCTCTTAACCTTATTATTTTATAATAAAAACCCAAAAAATTAAAGGCTTTTATTGTTGCTAAAACGTAATTGGATCAACATCAACGAATATCGTGATGTTTTTATTAAATTCATAACTATGAACTATTTTATTTAAAATAGGAAGAACCACCTCATAAGACTTAAATTTAAGAACAAATTCAACACTAAATCCATAATTATATTGATTTTTAACTTTTTTATGACGATAAATAAAATTATCATTAGCTAAACTAGCAAATACTTCGTTGAATTTGTTCAAGGCTTTTTCTACATTCTTTTCTAATTTAGAAGATATTTTTATTACTGCTACATAAAAATATGGTGGATTATTTAACGCTTTGCGTATTTTCATTTCTTTTTCATAAAATAAATTGTAATTTTGACTAGCTGCTAATTGAATTACATAATTTTTAACTGAATGTGTTTGAACAAGAGCTACTCCTTCAACATCTCCTCTACCAGTTCTACCAATAGTTTGAGTAATCATTTGAAATGTTTTTTCAGAAGCATTAAATACCGGCATCGTTAAGGCTTGATCAGCATTTAATATTCCAACTAAACTAACATTTGGAAAGTCATGACCTTTTGCAATCATTTGGGTACCGATTAATATATCAATTTTTCCGGCGGAAAAATTGTTTAATATTTTTGATATTTCACCTTCAGATTTAGCATTATCAGAGTCAAATATCTTAATTTTTGCCTGAGGAAAAAACTGATTTATTTCTTCTTCAATTTTAATCGTTCCATATCCGATATTATAAAATTCACCAGAACTACAATTATTGCATTTTATTAAACTCTTTTTTGTTCGATATCCACAAGTATGACAAATTATTTTATCATCACCATGATAAATTAATGGTTTTCCACACTTAGGACAAAGTACTGTTTCATTACAAGTTCTACAAACAATAAAATTAGAATATCCTCTTCTATTAATAAGAAGCATAACTTGTTCTTTTTTAAGTAAAGCTAACGAAATCATATTTAACAAATCTTTTGATAAAAACGAAGATCCAGGAACTAAATTATCAATATTATTCATATTAATAATCTTTGATTGTGGTAGTTCTTGTTTATTATATCTTTCATCAAGTTCTAGTAAATGATAAACTTTTCTACTTGCTTTAGCCATCGAGACAATATCTGGAGTAGCAGTTCCTAAAATAAGTTTACAATTGTTAATTTTTGCACGATATTCAGCAATTTCAATTGCTGAATAACAAGGCGAATCTTGGTTTTTGTAAGATTCACTAAATTCTTCATCGATAATGATTAAACTAAGATTCTTAACTGGTGCAAAAATTGCGCTTCTTGTTCCAATTACGATTTTTAAATTTTGATCAATAATTCGACGATATTCATCATATCTTTGGCCACTTGTAAGTCCACTATGTAAAATTGAAATATCTTCAATTCCAAAATATGAAATAAATCTATTTTTCATTAAAGGCGTAAGATTAATTTCAGGAACTAAAAGAATAGCGTTTTTTCCGCTTTCTATTATTTTTTCTATTAATTTAATATAAATTTCAGTTTTACCACTTCCAGTGACGCCTTTAAGTAAAAAAACGCTATCAGAAGAAGAAACTATTTC
>JAVWAV010000002.1:77135-93461 GCA_036649855.1 Bacilli bacterium
AGAGAATTTCCTAAAGCTTCGTTTATTTCATCTTTTGATCTAGTATCTTCTTTTGAAGACATCACAAAACCAATTAATGTTTGCTTTCCAAATGGAACTCTTACTCTAACACCAACATCAATATCAATATCAAAAGATGAAAAGTATGTAAACTCTTTATCGAGTGATAACATTTTTAATTCGACTAATACATTTATTAAAAACACTTATTGAGCCTTTTTATCAATATTTAATTTAAGTATGCTTGCTATTTCTTCAGCAGCTCTATTTTGATCATCATTAATTACAGTGTAATTATAATTTGATGAAAGATTTAATTCACTTGATGCTTTTGCTAATCTTTCAGCAATAATTTCAGGACTTTCAGTCTTGCGATTCATAATTCTTTCTTGAAGAACTTCAATACTTGGAGTAGTTAAGAAAATTGAAACAACATCACTGTCTTTCCAATTATTCATAATTTGCATGGCACCATTTACTTCGATTTCAAGTAAAACGTTATATCCTTGTTTCAATAAATCAACAACATAATTTTTTGGAGTTCCATAACAATGTCCAACAAAACAAGCATTCTCCAAAAAATTATCTTTGATTAAATTTTCTTGAAACTCTTTATCTGAGACGAAAAAATAATCAACTCCGTTAACTTCTTGATTGCGTGGAATTCTTGTAGTCATAGAAATAGAGTACTTGAGATTTAACTCAGCATGGTTTGCCATCAATATTTTTCTTATAGTGCCTTTGCCGACGCCGCTTGGACCACTAAGTATAATTAACATTCCGTTCTTCATAATTGGGTAAGAATATTATATTATATTATAGGAAAGGTTTAAAGCGAAAAAGTGTAAAAATGTCAATAAACTATGCATATTTTGATTATTTTGTAAATAATACGAAAACTTCCATAATAGATGCCAGAATTAACAAGATTCTACAGCTATCTAAGTGCGATTTCTTTTTAGTTTTGTCTTCAAAAGCTAATATTCATATTTCCTTAAATTCTCAAAATCCGTTTATTTCAGAAGAGAGTGTTCCATTTACTATTAGAAACGAAACGTCTCAATTTTTAATTCAGCTAAAAAAAGAACTTCAAAATGCCAGAATTGAAGAATTAAAAATTGAAAATGAAGATAAAATAATTTCTATTAAATATAGAAAAACATACGATAATTACGAAATTCAAAACGGAATTATTATCTTAGAATTTTTAACAAATCATCCAAACTTAATTGTATTAGATAAAACAAATACTATTTTATTAGCATATCGTTATTCCACTCTTTTTGTGAATCGTCCAATTGCAAAAGGCATGATTTATGAATTTCCTCCAAAGGGAGAAAAGATGCTGGTAAAAAATACTAATACCGAAAAAATAATTGCTGATTATAATTCTTCTTTTGAAAGCTTACAAATAAAAGATTGTTTTAAAGATGTTAAAAAAATAGTCAATAATAAGACAAAACAACTTCAGAAAAAAATCAAAATATTAAATGAATTAATTGTCAATTCAAAAGATTTTGACTATATGCGTAGACTAGGTGACTACATTTATGAAAATATTGATTCTATTGAAGACAATAAATTAATTTTTGAAGATCAAGAAATTGAATTAAATAACATGTATACAATAGGACAAAATGCTAATTTATTTTATAAAAAATATCATAAATTAAAACAAGGATATACAATGAACATTGAATTTTTGAAAGCGGCCCAAGATGAATATGACTACTTTACTTCTCTTAATGAACAAATTGCTTATTCTTCTCTTGATGATATGTCACAAATAAAACAAGATCTAATATCTAATGGCTATTTAAAAGAAAAAAATGAGAAAAAACATGCTGAAGCAATTTCCCCATATTTTATTATGCTTGAAGATGTTAAAATATGTTTTGGTAAAAACAATTTACAAAATGACATGTTAACTTTTAAATTGTCTAAGCCAAATTATTATTTCTTTCATATTAAGGATTATAATGGATCTCATGTCGTTATTTTTTCAAGTAATCCTAATGAAAATCAGATCAATTACGCTGCAGAACTGGCACTTTTTCTCTCACATAAAGAAAATGGTGAAGTTTTGCTCGCTGATGTTCATGATGTAAAAAAAGCTAATAAACTTGGAAAAGTAAACATCCTAAAATTTGAGACGATTTTAATCAATAGTTATGATGAGCAAAAAATCAAAGAAAAATTAAAAGAGGCAAAAAAATTATGAATACAATTAGCTTAGATAAAGTTGAAGATATTATAAATTCGCGTTCCAGAGTCAAAATTCAAAGCGGATTTTCAAATAACGTTTATTTAGTTGAAGATAAATATATTTTGCGTATTCCAAAAGAATATCGTGATCCAGGTGTTAATTATTTTGTTGAAGAAAATATTATACAAGCATTAAACAAAACAAATATTAGTGAAAAAGTATTATATCATGATGAAAAAACAGGCATTAAAATATCTAAAAAGATAAAAGATGCATATAACATTGAAAGTTATGATGATGAAACAATTATCGAATTAGCAAAAGATATAAAGCTTCTCCACAAATTAATAATTGAAACTGTTTCATACAATATTCTTAATAAAATAAAACAATACAAAGAAAATTTAAAGCAAGAAGACTTTATTGACGAAGAATATGAGAAAAAGATTACAAATTCATACATGAGAATTGATGGCAAATATCCTCAAGTTCTTTCACATAATGACATTGTTTTAAATAATATTATGAAATTAAAAAGCAATGTTAGATTAATTGACTTTGAATTTGCTTCAAATAATATGCAACTTTTTGATATAGCCTCATTTATTAGTGAAAACGACTTATCGACTTATCAAATTGATCTTTTTATTAAACAATTTGAACAAGAACCAAATTCTGAATTTCTTAAAGACCTCTCAATCACTATTCAAATGCAAAACATCCTATTCTATTATTGGTCAATGCATATGTATTACATGCGCAAAGAAAAAAGCTATTTAGAAATAGCTTTAGATAAAAAATCAAAAATTCTTAAATATCTTATCTCTGATTAAAACATATCGTGAAATTTTTCTTTATATCTTTCAAGACATTCACAAATGATTTTTTTAGCGACTTTTGCATCATAAAACGATTCAATTATCGTTTCTTTATCTTCTAATTCTTTATATACCTTAAAGAAGTGCGAAATTTCTTCAAGAATATGTGCTGGTAACTCTGTTATATCTTTATAACAGCTGTAAAATGGATCACTTGCTGCAACAGCAATAATCTTTTCATCTTGTTCTCCACTATCTGTCATCATCAAAACACCTATTGGAACAGCTTCCATAAGTGCTAATGAAATAATAGGTTCACTACAAAGCACTAAAACATCAAGAGGATCACGATCCTCTGATAGAGTTTTAGGAATAAACCCATAATTGTGTGGATAAATAGTTGAAGTGTATAAAACTCTATCAAGTCTTAGTGCTCCTGTTTCTTTGTCCAATTCGTATTTACATTTAGAACCTTTTGAGATTTCGATACAAGCCAAAAACTTATTTGGATTGATCCTCTCTCTATTAACGTTGTGCCATAAATTCATATTATTCTCCGTACATTGTTTCTATTATACTACACAATTTATAAATTAAAATGTATAATTAACAATATGTTTAAAAAAGCATTATTTCTTTTATTAATATCTTCAATATCTCTAATTAGTTGCTCTGAAGAGCAAAGAATTAGAGTCTTTAAAAATGGAAATTTAACTATTGCCACTCCTCTTGAAGACAAAACCATTGAACTTGCAAATTTAGATAAATACAATATTGACGAATATTTGATAAAAGTTACTAATTTCCAAACTATCCTTAATATGGTTGATAGGAAAGATAGTTTTATTTATCTTATTAAGTCAAAAACATGCTCGCATTGTTTAAATGCACTAGCAAATTTTATGCCTTTTGCATATAATTCAAAACAAACAATTTATTTTAGTGATTTTGTAGATATCGTCGAAGATTATCACGAATCTGCAAGTGCATATAGCGCCATTTTTGATAAGGAAATAGGCACTCCGCAACTTTATTTTATAAAAAATGGCGAACTTTTTGCCAAAAATAACCATTCTCAATTTAACGAAACTTATGAATTATTAAAAAAATATTTTGATATGGAAACAATTAATGATTCTGCCTCTAAATATTTTACCTCTTTAGCAGCTTTTAAAGGTTCGATGGTGAACTCAACTGCCATTTTTATTAATTCAAATAACTTATATTCATATTATACTTCGGAACTTAAAAATAAGCTTCTTCTCTCCAAAAATGAATATTTTATATTTGATACAGCTTTTATCAATGCATCTGATCTAATCATTTTAAAAAATACATATAGCATTTCTGATACGTTTGATCTTGATTTAAGCGCAATTAAAGTTGAAAACAAGATTAAAACATCTGAAATTGAATATAATAAATCTAATCAAGTAGATTTTGAAAAATATCTTGGTTTATAATTTACTTCTTACAAAATTATCAAACGACAATGCATCTTCAACATTACTAAAAGTAGCCATAAAATAGCTATCGCCCATAACATCAGCAATAGCTTTATCATATTTTCCTTCTTCTTTTATATTATCTTTATAAATACGTTGAATAGTTTCTAAACTATTAACATAATTAAAACGGTTTTTACGAGATACACTAATTGCAAAATACTTATTTGCTGGTTTTTCTTGTCTATTTTCATCAAAAACAATGGAATCTGCATAAATATCGTAATACGAATAACCCGTTCCAAAAGAAATTAAATCTGGAGTATTTCCGCCCGGCGATCTCATATTAACTTCAAGTGCAATAAAGTCACCCTTATTTCCTAAACCTGGATAAGCTTTATTTAACAAGAAAAACTCAATATGAAAACATCTATTTTGAATATTAAAGGCTTCAACAATACGTTGCCCATAAATATCAATTTGTGAAGGAATATCTTTAAAAACGAAATAAGCATCATCAGTATCATCAGTTTTCATTTGATCAGTATTAACTAAAAAACGTTCAGCATCTTTAAATATAATCTCGCCTTTTGAATTAGTTATTCCATCAAAACTATATATATCGCCATCAATAAACTGTTCAAATATATATTCAACATTATTAAGTTTTGTATAAAATTCTTTTAGTTCTTCTTCATTATTTATTTTAAATGAATTTAATGCTCCAACTCCAATATTTGGTTTTGCAAAAATTGGAAATCCGACTTTGGTAGCAAATTCTAACGTTGATTCATAATTATCACTTAAATGATAATTAGCAAATGGTACATTTGCACATTTAAAATACGTTTTCATGTCTGATTTCTTTTTATATTTTGCAATCGAAGAGTAATAAATTCCAGTTCTTACTCCAAACCATTCTCTTAACATTGCATCTTGTTCAAGCCAGTACTCATTATTTGATTCAATCCAATCTATATGTCCGTATTTTCCAATAAAATAATTAACAGTGTCAATTAAGCCTGTCATATTTTTAAGGTTATAACATTGAACATATTCTGTTAAAACACTTCTTAGATTGGGCTTAATTTCACTTGGAAATGCATCACTTATCCCAAGTACAGTAACTCCTCTATTTTTAAGTGCTTCTGCAAATTTGTAAAAACACTCAGGAAAATTAGGAGAAATAATCAAAAATACTAGTTTAGCATCAAGCATTATCTATACCTCGCGAGGATACATCTATTTGAACAAGAACCTTTTTAAGTCTTGCTTCGGCGTCGCTATGCTCTTTTCCAGTTTTTGAATCGAGCAAAAGTTTCTCGGCTTTCTTTTTTTCTTCAATTGCAACATTAACATCAATCTCATCAGATGATTGAATTGAATTTAAAATTAAAGTAATCACATTATCAGCAACATCAATTACTCCACCACCAATCGCAAAATGTTTACTTCTTCCACGATATGAAATGGCCATAACCGATATTTCAAGATTAGCAATTAACTTAGCGTGATTACTTAAAATAGTAATTTGTCCATCACTTGTTGTCACAGTTAAAGAATCGATAAGATTATCGAAATACTTTTTTTGAGGTGTTAAGATAATTAATCTTAATTCCATTTTATTTTCCTTCAAATCCTTTTGCTTTTTTTACAGCATCTTCAAACGTTCCGACATATAAAAATGCATTTTCAGGCAAATTATCGCCTTTTCCTTCTAAAATTGATTTAAAAGATAAAATAGTATCTTCTAAAGTAACATATATTCCTTTATATCCACTGTATTTTTCAGAAACGAAAAATGGTTGAGATAAAAAGTTTCTAATTCTTCTTGCTCTAGAAACTACTAATTTATCGCTTTCACTTAATTCATCAACACCTAAAATAGCAATAATATCTTGTAAATCTTGATATTTTTGTAAAATAGTTTGCACTGAACGAGCGGTTTCATAATGTTCTTTTCCAATAACATTTGGATCTAAATAGTTTGATGAAGAAGCAAGTGGATCAACAGCTGGATAAATTCCAAGTGCAGAACGGCCTCTATCAAGAACGGTTTTAGCATCTAGATGGCTAAATGTTGTAGCCGGAGCTGGATCTGTAAAATCATCTGCAGGAACATATACCGCTTGAATCGAAGTAATCGATCCATTTTTTGTAGAAGTAATTCTTTCTTGAAGCTCACCCATTTCAGTTTGCAAAGTTGGTTGATATCCAGCGGCACTTGGCATTCTGCCAAGTAAAGCGGAAACTTCGCTTCCAGCTTGAGTAAATCTATAAATATTATCAATAAATAACAAAACATCTTGGCGTTCAATATCTCTAAAATATTCAGCCATCGTTAAAGCACTTAAAGCAACTCTCATTCTTGCTCCTGGAGATTCGTTCATTTGTCCAAAAACTAATGCCGTTTTTGCTAAAACACCAGTTTCTTTCATTTCAAAATATAAGTCATTTCCTTCACGAGATCTTTCTCCAACTCCAGCAAAAACGGAGATACCATGTTGTTGCGTGGCGATATTATGAATTAATTCTTGAATTAATACTGTTTTTCCAACTCCAGCACCACCAAATAATCCAACCTTACCACCCTTTACGTATGGGCAAAGCAAATCAATTACTTTGATACCAGTTTCAAATATTTCAGCTCTTGTTGATTGATCTGTAAATTTAGGAGCATCAGCATAAATGGAATTAATTTGCTTTGCAACAAACTTTGGTCCATTATCAATTGTTTCTCCTAAAACATTAAACATTCTTCCTAATACTTCTTTTCCTACTGGTACTTCAATGGTGTGATGAGTGTTTAATGCTTTTAAACCTCTACGAATTGAATCAGTTGGTCCAAGAGAAATACATCTCACCATGTCATCTCCAATATGTTGGAGAACTTCAACAATAAGTTTTGTATCATTAAGTAAATTTATTTCACAAATAGTCAGTAAAGAAGGAACATTGTTCTCTTCAAATCTAATATCTATTACTGGACCAATAGCTTGTACAACCTCACCATAGTCTAGTTTGTTAATTTCTTTTTTCATAAATCCTCCTAATTGTTGTTAGCGGCGGCGCCACTAACAACCTCGATAATTTCTTCAGTAATCCCTGCTTGACGCTTTTTATTATATTCAATTCTTAATTTATCAAGTAATTCATCAGCATTATTTGTTGCATTTTCCATAGCATTTCTTCGTGATGCAAATTCAGCTAAGGCAGTTTCCATCATTTTAGAATAAAGAAGACTATCAACATAATGGGGAATTATTAATTTTAATACTTCATTTGGACTAGGCTCTAAAATAGCTTCGTAATTTACTTTTGCCACATTTTGATTAATATCGTAATCAAATGGAATAATACGCAATATTTCTGGAACAAAAGTAAGTGAATTTAAATATTTGGTATAAACAAGATTAATAGAAGCATAGGTTCTTGTACGATAAAGTCTAATAATAAAATGTCTTAAACGTTTAACCTCGTCATAAGAAAAATTGTCTAATAAGCCAACGAAGTCAGAATTAAGATTTTTAAAATTATTCTTATAGTGAATGTAGCCTTTTTCACCTATAACAATAATTTCATCTTCTTCTTTAATCGACTTATCTAAAAGTTTATACATATTATAATTATATCCAGCGCAAAGTCCTAAGGTCGAAGTTACAACAATATACAAGTTTTTTGTTTCGCTATATACTTTTAAACAATCCGGCAATTTAACTTTTGAGTTGTTAAAATCAACGGAACGTAATGTTTTAATAACAGTTTCTTTCATTGCATCGGCGTAACTTAAATTTTCATTATAAAAATCTTTCCATCTCTTAAATTTAACACTAGCAACAAGTTTCATTGCTTTTGTAATTTTAGTTGTGGAATTAATAGTAGCTATTCTTTTTTTAGTTTCTATTAATGAAGAACTCATTATAATGCCTTCCTTGCCTCATTTGCTGCTTCAATTATTTTAATTTTGCTTTCTTCACTTAATATCTTGTCCTTAGTAATAGAAGCAAAAACTTCTTTATGTCTACTATATAAATATTCACTACAAGTCTTTAAAAATTTATGAATACTGTTAAGTTCAATATCATCTAAAAAATTATTTTGAGCAATAAAAATATCAACAATTTCTTCAGCCATTGTTAAAGGACTGTATTGTTTTTGTTTCAAAACTTCCATTAAAACAGCTCCATGATTAAGAATACGTTTAGTTTCTTCATCAAGATCGCTTCCAAAACGAGAGAAATCAAGTAATTCACGATAGTTTGCAAGTTCAATTTTTAAACTTGAAGCAACAGATTTCATTGCTTTTGTTTGGGCACTTCCACCAACTCTTGATACACTTAATCCACTATCGATTGCAGGACGTTGTCCAGCATTAAATAGATCAGACATTAAAAATATTTGTCCATCAGTTATTGAAATAATGTTAGTAGGAATATATGCACTGATATCTCCGGCTTGAGTTTCAACAATTGGAAGAGCGGTAATACTACCTCCACCATTTTCCTTATTTAAACGACAAGCACGTTCAAGTAGTCTTGAATGAATATAAAATATATCTCCAGGATAAGCTTCTCTACCAGGACTTCTTTTTAAAAGAAGTGAAAGAGTACGATAACTTACAGCGTGTTTTGATAAATCATCATAGATTATTAAAACATCTTTTCCTTGATGCATCCAATATTCAGCAATAGAAACTCCAGCATAAGGAGCAATGTAAACTAGTGGAGCTACTTCTGATGCGGAGGCTGAAACAACGACACAATATGACATAACATCTTTTTCTTTTAAACGTTGAACAAGTTGAGCTACTGTACTATTTTTTTGACCAATTGCAACATAAATACAAATAACATCTTTACCTTTTTGATTAATAATTGCATCAACAGCAATTGCTGTTTTGCCCGTTTGACGGTCACCAATTATTAATTCTCTTTGTCCTTTACCAATTGGAATCATTGAATCGATAGCCTTAATTCCGGTTTCAAGTGGAGCATCAACTGATTGACGCATCATAATTCCAGGAGCAGGCATTTCAATTGGACGAAATAATTTAGTATTAATATCTCCTAAACCATCAATTGGTTGTCCAAGTGGATTAACTACTCTTCCAAGTAATTCATCACCAACTGGAACTTCAACAATTTTACCAGTACGTTTAACCGTATCGCCTTCATGAATATTAGTGTCGTTTCCTAATAATACGCAACCTACGCTATTTTCTTCAAGATTCATTACCATACCAAAAATTGATGAAGGGAATTCAATTAATTCACCTAACATAGCATTATCAAGACCATAAATTAAAGCAATACCATCTCCAACCGTAATTACTGTACCTACGTCATCGGTTTTTACAGTTCTTTCAAAGTTTTTGATTTCTGCTTTAATTAATTCACTAATTGTGTTTAATTTATTTTTCATACTATGCCTCCATTAATCATATAGTAATTTATTTTTAATCGAATCCATCATCGAACTAATCGTATATTCATAAAGTGTTGAATCTACTAATATTTTAATTCCACCAATAAGTCGTTGATCAAGGATGAGCTTAAATTCAACTTTCTTATTTAATTTCTTTGTAAAAATATCTTCTAATGTTTTAATTTGTGTCTCTTCTAAAGAAAATGGACAATATAATTTTCCTTCAATAATTCCTATCTCAATATTCATTAAATGATGATATTCATTATAAATTTTAGAAAAATAATCAATTAGATAATCTGATACAAGTATTTTAAGAAAATTTAATGAATATTGATCGATGTTTTCTTTAAAAGCTTTGTCAATAAGATCAAATTTCTCAGTTTTAAGAACATCGTTGGAACCTAAATATTTAGAAAACATCGGTGTTTCTTTAAAAACGCTTTTTATTAATTTTAAATCATCATAAAAGATTTTAGATTTTTGAGTTTCAACACCTAAATCATGAAATCCTATTGCATAATGTTTGAAAATTAATTTATTTATCATTATTTGTATCCTTTAATTGATTAATAAAGTTATCTACCATTTTTTTATTATCTTCTTCATTTATTTCTCTACCCAAGATTTCTTTTGAGACATCAATTGAGGAATTAATAATTTCGTTATGAATTTCTCTTTCCATTTTTTGTCTTTCATCAATTAAATCTTGTTTTGCTCTCTCATTATTAATTCTGATTTGTTCATTTGTTTCTTCAATTACTCTATTTTGAGCTTTAATAGAAACTTCACGAGCTTCATCTATTATTTTTTGAGCAGTAATATGAGATTCTTTTAAATTATTGCTTGCTTGTTCACGGTCAACTTTTGCCGAGTCCAATTTATCATGAGCATCTTTTATTGTATTTTCAACGTGATTTTTTCTTGCATCTAAATTCTTTTTTATTGGTTTATAAGCAAAAAAGATCACAATAGAAACCATGACTAAAAAGGATATAATTTGAGCTAATGTAACCCAAATATTTGGAAATAATTTTGAGCCAATATCAAGTTGATCTCCAACGGGCGGATTAGTTGCACCACTTCCAACGTTACAAGACGATAACATTGATAATGCAATTAAGCCAATTGACATAAACAAACATTTTTTCTTCATAAACTAGCCTCTCTTTACTTTACGAAAATCAACAAAATACTGATAACAAGGCCATAAATTGCACAAGTTTCAACAAGTGAAACAGCAACAATTAACATGGTTCTTAATTTACCAATAGCATCAGGATTACGTCCAGCTGCTTCCATTGCTTTTGCACCAACCCAGCCTTCAGCAAGACCAACAAGTCCGATTCCTAAGCAAATAATACCAATACCGATTGCAGTTAAATCCATACTTTTCCTCCTTTTTTAAAATAATATGTGAACTATCTTACTTGTGCAACAAGTTCCTCGTCTTCAGGACCTTCTTGTGCGACAAAAATCATAGTTAGCATCGTAAATACAAGCGTCTGTATGAGACCAGAAAATAGGTCAAAATACATATGTAAGAATGGCGCGACAAATTCCGCCAAAAATATCGGAATGCCGTTAACAACAGGAGTTAACAGTAAATATAATAAATACATCAAGCTAAATCCAGCTAATGCATTACCAAATAAACGGAATGATAGTGAAATAAACGGAGCCCACATTGATATTAAATTTATTGGTAAAAACACTGGAACAGGTTCAATATACCTTTTAAAATACGACCATTTATTGTATCTAACTGAAGTAGCGTGAATCATAATTAATGAAATCAGTGCAATTGACATTGTATTTCCTAAATAAATAAATGGATTTGGCATGCCAGTCAAGCCAACAATAAATCCAGTAAAAATATATAATCCAAGAGCAGCTATATATCCGCCAAAATTTGAAAAACGATGTCCCATAATGTCTTCGACATTGCGATCCACGAATTCAACGAAAATTTCAGCAATGTTTAAAATACCTTTTGGTTTTTCAAGAGGATCAGCTTTTTTGGCTTTTATTCCAACAATTATTGCAACAACGCTCACAAAAAGCATCGCAATAAGTGAAGAATAAAACTCTAATGGTACATATTCAATACCAAAACCAATAATTTGATTTATATCAATTCCTAGTAAAAACATGTTATTTTTCTTCTTTACTATCAATTACTTCAACGTCTATTACATTGTCATTTTTAATTTGTTCATTTTGACTAACATCAACGCTTGAGGTTACATTATCATCGTTTACAAAAACGGTTGATATATAAAAAACGGTCATAATAAGCGCGGATATTAAAATATAAAAATCATTTTGTTTTGTAAAATGAATTATTAATGCTGGAACAAGAATTCCAAGTAACATCATCAAATATCTAAGTAAGGTAAACGAAACTGCCTTAAGAAGGTTAACATTTACAAGTCCTTTAGTAGATTGATCAATAGAATAAATAGCAACTAAACCAAATGGAAAAGTAATAAGTGTACAAATTAATACTTCATACATTGAAAAGCAGGCAAGAATAATTCCTGCAATTAATAAAACTCCAAATAAAGAGCTAATTGTAATAATAATCTTTTTATTTTTGAATATCATTTTTTTGCTCCTTTTCTTTCTTTATTAATTCTTCTCTTAAAGCTTCATTTTCTTTTGTTAATGTATCAAGAGTATCTTGCTTTATAACTGCATTCATATCAACAGATTCTCCAGGTGTAACACTTGAAAAAGAAGTTGCAGCATCAGTAGAGCTATCAATACTAATGGTTTTTAAGCATGGGGAAATGTTATTTTTATACATTGCCGTGGCGATTTTTTCATTATATTCATGAAAAACATCCCAATAGACTTCGTTTTTTACCCATAATTTTAAAGTAAATTTAATTGAATATGTACTAAAGTCGCCCATCGTACAACTTGCGGCATTTCCTGGAGTAGCAATAATACGTGGATCATTGCGAGTTAAATCAAGAACTAGCTTTTTAATTGCTGCGACATCTTGTCCATAAGCAACGCTAAATGAAATGTCAGCTCTTCTTAACTTATTGCTATTATAGTTCTTAAATGAGTTAGATGTTAGAAAATTATTTGGTAAAAATATACGTTGACCTTTTGGAGTATCAATAATGGTTATAAGCATCTTAATTTCAATAACAGTACCTTCAATTCCTTCTTGAGGAATTTCAACAAAATCACCAACAAATACGGATTTATTTGATAAAACCATGATACCAGAAACAAAGTTTTTAATACTATCTTGTAAAGCAAGACCAACTGCTAATAAAGCACTTGAAATAATAGTCGTAGCACCACTTAAATTAAAGCCCATAATGTTGAAGACAAATAAAACGAGTAATAATTTAACAACGAAACTTAAAAAATTTATAATGAATTTTTTAAGTGTGTTGTTTTCCGTAATATACTTTTCTTCAATCTTTTTTGTTTTAGAATTATATGCCTTTATTTTTCTTTTGGTTTTGATTTCATTTACATGAGTCACACGTTTTATAAACTTAAAAAAGTAATGAATAATAATGTAGCCAATAATAAAAGTAAAGATTCCTAAAAACAATCTTTGTCCGGCACTCATCGTTCCGCCTGCTGGAACATCAACAAAAAACTTGACGACGTTATTCCACAAGTCAACGAACCATTGTCCTATTGTTTCCCAAAATCCTAGACCTTCAAGTAACATTATTCATTCTCCTTCTTACGCAATGTCTAATACATAAACACTATATTATATAATAATATAAATGATTGATTTAAACAATAAAAGTATTCAAAAAAGGTACGATAATTGCACATTTTTTTAAAAAATAAAATGTGCCCAAATAATCGATGAAAATGGTATAAAAAAACCAAAAAAAATAAATTTTTATTCTTTTTTATCCATTTATACATTATAATTAAAACACTGTCGTAACATTATATATAACAGATCAAAATTTATTTTCCTAGGAGGACTAGTTAATGGGATTTAACGTCAAAATTACCAACGGTGGTAAAGAAAAAACCGTACACAGCAATAAAATTGCACTAATTGACTTACTTGATAACAATGATGAAAAGAAATATTTCGCAGCAAACGTCAATAACAGACTTCGTGAATTAACATATGAATTGCATTATGATGCAACTGTTCAATTTTTAGATTTACAAGATGGTGATGCTGTTGGAGTATATGAAAGATCACTAAGATATCTTTTTTGTATGGCCATGTATCATTTATATCCAACTATAAAATTTAGAATGTCATATAATATCTCACGTTCTATTCTTATCGAATCTTTAGAAGACATTAAAGTTTCAGAAGAAATGATGAAGAAAATTGAAAGTGAAATGAAAGAAATTGTTAAAGCTGATTATGAATTTACAAGAAAAATAGTTACTAACGCAGAAGCAGTTGAAGTATATACAAAATATGGATATACCGATAAAACCGATATTTTAATGTATAGACCAGAAGCAACAGTTCACTTTTATAAGTGTGATGATTACTTAAACTATATGTATGGAATGATGGTTCCATCAACTGGATATCTCAAATCATTTAAACTTTCTCTTCATAGTGAAGGAATAATTATGCAATACCCACGTAGTGAAGAAAATGGAAAAATTCCTCCATTTACTGATGCTCCTGTTTATGGTAAAACTTTAAAAGAATCATATAGATGGGGTAAATTAATTGGCGCAAACTCTGTTGCTGGTATTAATAACTTTATTAAACAATACGGCATTACCGCATTTGTTAATATTTGTGAAACACGTCAAAACCACATGTTAAACGACATTGGTAATGCCGTCGAAAGTAATATCGATGAATTAAGATTAATTTGTATTGCTGGTCCATCTAGCAGTGGAAAAACTACATTTGCAAATAGATTAAGAATCGAACTTCTTGCTCGTGGAATTAAATCTATCAGAGTTTCAATTGATGATTATTATTTAATTAAATCAGAAATTCCATGTGGAGATGATGGCAAACCAGATTTAGAACACATTCATGCTCTTGATATTCCACAATTTAACGAAGATTTACTTAAACTTATTCAAGGCGAAGAAGTTACCCTTCCACACTTCAATTTCAAAAAAGGAGTTAGAGAAGTTGGTGTTACCCATAAACTTGATAAAGATGAAATCATTATTATTGAAGGAATTCACGCATTAAACGAAGAATTAACAAGTTCAATTTCAAAAACACAAAAATATAAGATTTATATTGCTCCTCAAGCTCAAATTTATCTTGATAATCAAAACCCAATGTCATTAACTGATCTCAGACTTTTAAGAAGAATGGTTCGTGATTATAAATTTAGAAACGCTGCTCCTGAAGAAACATTCTCAATGTGGGGAAGTGTTAGAAAAGGTGAATTTAAATGGATTTACGACACTCAAGAAAATGCAGATTATGTTTATAACTCTTTCTTACAATACGAACTATGTATCATTAAAAAATATGCTGTTCCTTTATTAACAAATATTTCTAAAGACTCACCATATTTCCCAGATGCAGAACGCTTACTAAGAATGCTTAAATATTTCGTTGATATTGATGACGCTGCTGTTCCAAATAATTCACTTATCAGAGAATTTATTGGCGGTTCCGTATATCAAGACGAAGATTAACAACTAATAAATAAAGAAGCTCCAATATTTAAATTATTGGAGCTTCTTTTGTATTTGTATATTTCTTCTCGTCTTCATGCATCTTAACAATTTGACCATAATAAATCTTTCTTAAATTTAGGAATCTATTAACTTCATCACTTGAAATGTTTGACATATATAGAACAGAAAATTCTTTTTCAATTCTAAAAAATGCTTCATAAAGTAAAGAAAGCGTTAAATGAAAGAATGTTTCATCATTAGAATAAATCATTAAAGGTGAACTGTGAGCAATTTCGCTGCTTAATTCATAAAGTTTTGAGTAAGATGATAATCCAGCTAACTTTTCAACACCATCTCTGAAATTATATTTAAAAGTTGGGTCTTCAAGAACACCTGGAATTTCAATTAAATAACCATATTCGATGTATTTTTTAATATCTTTAGATTTTAAACCAAGTTTTTTCATTTCTTCTTTTAAACCTACAAATATTACATCTCCATCTTCTTCTGGAATTGCTCTGCGGAAGGCTAAACTATAATTAATGTGTTTAAGATAAGAATTAATTAATGGAGTTCCATATTTACTTAATAAAAGTAAAATACATTCTATTTCGTGAAGTGTTCTCCATGTTGAAAAAGCCTCAGATTCGAAACCATCTTCTAATAATTTTAAAGAGCATCTCATAATTCTAATTGCTTTAGATAATACATCAGCAATTAAAGTACTATTAGGATCTTTTTGACTATATTTTTCCATTATTTTAGACATAAAGTTAATATAAAGTCTTAATGTTGATATCTTAGGATTATAACG
>JAVWAV010000002.1:93561-96132 GCA_036649855.1 Bacilli bacterium
TTTTAGACATAAAGTTAATATAAAGTCTTAATGTTGATATCTTAGGATTATAACGTGAAATATATATTTTATTGTTTAATGCCATTTTTTCATTTGTTAAATATTTATCTAAACTTATCGACAAAATTAGCGATAATATACTTTCATCTTCCCAACGAACTTGCAGTTCTTCAATTGAATCATCATATGTTTGATAAATAAATTCGCTGCACATATATAAAAATAATTGAAATGGATTAATTGAATCTGCAAAAGCATCTGCTTCTTGAGTTGTAGTACCAAGATTATTAAGATTGCTATTTTCTATTGAGTTAATCAAAGTATTAAACATGTCAAAAAAACGTTTTTCATCGTATCTCTCTGGTACTCCTAGAGAAATGAAAAAATTATGAAATGTTTCTGCGGTGAAGTTATTTATTTTCATATATTGCCTCTATGATTATATCATTTTTTTGAGCAAAATTATAGATGTCTATAAATAATTCTTCGGGTATTTTTTTAGTAAGATAAATTTTGGATATTATAGGGGCAAAAAACGAATTATTTATCAGGTTTGAAGAATCAAGAACAAAACAAAGATCTTGCTCTTCACCAATTAGACATAGTTTAATTAAATCAACCGTTTCGCTAGGAAGTTTAGCATAATTTATATTTAGACCGGTCTCTTTATGCATATAATAACAATTTGCGACCAATAATTTATAACCCGTTTCATCAATTTTACTAAAGTCATACTCAACATAAAATGGCACATCACTGTCGGTATTAATTTTTGTTTTAAAAATAGCTCTTCTATAGTTAGCTAATTCCATAATTACATTATGTGCGCCATCTTCTTTTAATATTAAATTGTTATAATTCACAGGTTCAAATTCAATTGCATTATCTAGCATATGTTCTAAAAAATCATAATGAATCTTCCCTTCATTATCACATGTAAAAAATAGGTTTCCTTCACGAAGAAGCTTTCTATTCATCCAATCTTTTTTATTTAAGATAGCTTCATAAATTTCTTTATTGTTTTGCGAGAACAATTTCTCAATATTTTCTATATCGTTTTTAATCATATAACTTCCTTTGCAATTCCATCAATTGCTGAAATAAGATAGGTTCTGCAGTCTTTTTTAAAGAATTTGGATACATAGTCCTTATAAATATGCAGTTGTTTTTCATAAGCTTTATCGCTAATATCTTTTAGCTTATAATCTATTATATCAATATGATTTTGATACTCAATAATTAAGTCTATAAAACCATGAATTTCATTATCGTTAAACTCATACTCCTTAAATATCTTTGCATCATTTAAATTGTCAAATAATGGATTTTTAAGTACATTGTCAACTATTTTTCTCTTTGATAAATCTTTTATAAATGCCGTATTTTTTGTTTTAAAATCCGTTATTTCTAAGAGATTATGAATTTCCGTTCCTAGTTCAAGAACTGAAGCAATTTCTTCATCATTGATAACATCTTTTGATGCTTTTTTGCTTATTTTATTAATCGGAAATTCATAATCAAAATTTTTAACTTTTGTATCATTTAAATCTTCATTAAATGTCTCAACTGTTAATTCATCATCAAGAATCTTTTGATTACTTCCACAAAGATTATCGATTATGTATGAACTGCAATAATCTTCTGAAAGAAAATTACCATAGCAATTGGAACATAGTTTATCAAAAACTAAACTTTCACATTTACTTGTAACAACCACTTCATCGATTGCCCTAGTTAATGTGACATAAAATAACCTAAGTTCTTCTTGAACATTCGCTTCTTTTTCTTTCATCAACATAAAAGCTTTTAGAAAAGAAAATGGTTGAGGAGATACTTCACTATTTAGTAACGGAATTTGAATGCCAAATTCTTTTGAACAAACTATCTTTTCGCTAGGAGTTTTATTTCTAAATGTATTCTTAACAAATGGAAGATATACTTTTTTAAACTCTAATCCTTTTGATTTATGAATTGACATTAGCTTTACGGTATCTTTAATATCTTCTTTAAAATCGTATTCAATTTTTGAATCACTTGAAGTCAAATTATCAAGAAAAGATATAATATCACTTAGCGAATTTCCTTTATTGGCATAATCAACAATAATATTATAGATATTTTCTAACTGATCCAAATTTGCTTGCACGTTATCAATTGAATAAATCATTTCAATTAAGTTAAAGTCAGAAATTAATCTTGAAAGTAGAAAAGAAATATCATCATTTAAGTTATCTTTCTTTATCTGTTTAAGTTTCGTAAATATTAAGTCCTTTTTAAAATCATTCTCATTGGATGATGTTAAAATATCATATATCTTTTGATCACTATATTGCACAGCGTAAGATCTTGCCACAGATGTAAAAAATTTTCTTATTAGTTTTGGATTATATTCACTAGAAATTTCAGTACTGTAATATAGATGCAATAAGGAAATAATCAGTACAAACGAAGGGACTTGTTTTGGCGAAACTCCATCTAACACGCTGAGAGAAATGTGGAAATAAAGGAATATACGCCTAAAACTATCGAAATGTAATTTAGATCTTGATAAAATTGCAAAATCCGAAAATT
>JAVWAV010000002.1:96232-102658 GCA_036649855.1 Bacilli bacterium
CTAAAACTATCGAAATGTAATTTAGATCTTGATAAAATTGCAAAATCCGAAAATTTAATGTCTCTAAATTTGTTTTCTCCTTCAATTTTTGAATCGTAAACTTGTTCTTTACTATTTATTCTTGTAAGTATATCTCTAGCAATAAATTCAATCTCTTTTGTTCTTTCACTTTTAGAATATTTGCAGACATAATTGTCCATATTGGAGTAATTTTTTAAGATAATACCATATTTGCATTTGTTATTCTTATTGCTATTTAGCTCATCGTTACCAGATAAAATTTTATGTGATACTTTATAATCTGCTCCGCCACATTCCATTGACATAACATTGCTAAATAATTCGTTTATTGTCGAAATTACTTCTACTCTACTTCTAAAATTTGTGTTTAAACAAAGTGCACTTCCACCGATTTTATTACTATATTTTTCAAACTTATCAGAAAATAATTTGCAGTTTGCGCTTCTAAAACGATAAATAGATTGTTTGATATCACCAACCATAAATATGTTGTTATTTCCTATTTCGTTTAAAAATTCTTCTTGAGAATCGCTTGTATCTTGATATTCATCAACCAAAATAAAATCAATGGTTTCTTTTAAATACGAATTGACTTCTTTATTACGTACGATATTTAACGCAAACGACGCAACATCTTTAAATGTAAATGAATTCATTGTTTCTTTTTTAAAATCTAGTTTTTCTTTTATTTTTTTGCAAATATTGAAAAGTTCGGTAATAAGATGTTTGTTCTTTATCATTAAGTCAAATTGATCTCTTGTAAAAATATTTTTTGTGATACTTTTCCCAATTGTTTCAAATTGCTTTTTATAAGTAGCTACTATCGTCTTAGATTCATCATCTAGTTTAAATTTTGCCATTCGAGATGAGGTAAATTTATAGTTTTCCAACATTTCAATAAATATATCATTTGATTTTTCGCTTAATAAAGATTCTAAATTTTCAGACTCGGCATTCGCATAATCAACATTTGTGATTTTATTTAACAATGAAATTTCTAATTTTGAAAGTTTTGCTTTATTATTTGAAATAAATTCATTATATAATTTACTCAAGTTTTCAAAAGTTAAGAATTTATCAACTTTTTCATTATAAAAATCGTTCCAATTTTCAATATCTTGTAAGAATTTAAAGAGAACTAATACCATTTCTTTAATATTTCTATCATCTCGAAAAGCATAGTTATAAATAAGTTCGCTTTGAGAATAAATTGCACTATTATTCACAAATTCTTCATTAATTATATCATTAATAAATTGTTCCTCAATTTTAGGCTCAAGTATTGTCAAATTTTGAGTATGCATTGATAATTTTGAATATTTTTTGGCTAGAAACAAATAATACGAATCAAATGTTTCTATGTGTGAACTGTTTAATGCAGGAACAAGATGAAAAAGTTCTGGATCTTTACTAATTTTTCCAAGAATTCTTTGTTTCATTTCAAATGCAGCTGCCTCTGTAAAAGTTAAAACTAATAGTCTACTTGGGTGGACTCCTGATTTGATTAATCGATAAACTTTTTCGGTTAAAACAGCAGTTTTACCTGAACCAGCTCCGGCAGACAAAATGACATTCTCTTTATAATTTTTAAGAGCTAACTCTTGCTCGTAAGTAAATTTCATTATTCGTCCCCCTCTTCTTCTAAGCATTCTTCTTCACACTTGATAATAGATTCATCATTTTCTGGATTCATTAATTCTTTAAGAGTGATTACGTTTTCATAATTCTTATAACATACGCATTCAAATTCACAATATTTGCACGGCGAAACATTGTCTTCTGTTATAGGTTTTATTTCAAATTTATTATTTGCAATATTAAAAGCAACTTCTTTAACTTTTTCAAGGGTTGCATCAATAATTTCTTTGATATTAAAGCCATCTGTTGGTGAAACTATTTCATCATTTGTGATTGATGTTTTATTAATATAAAATGGTTTTATTTTTTTATCATCTTTTAATTTTGGTGAAAACGAACTCAAATAGTCGACATCTGCAGTGAAAACACAGCCTTTGAACATATCTTCACCAGTAATTAATAATGGATTTCTGCATAAATCAAAAGGATTATTCAGAATTTTTTCAAAATATACACCACCTAATTCAATAGCAGAAGTTTTTAAATATTCATTGGTTAAAATTATATATATTGGAAGTTGTAATGAAAATCCAAACCTAATACGATCAGGCTTGTAATCTTCAATTGTGCCAGTTTTATAATCAACAATACTAGCAAACTTTTTATTGTGAAACTGTGAAATTAAAATCGAATCAACTTTACCATTTATAGCAACGAAAAGATCTTCGCCAACGATATTTTTAACTGTACTATCTAGTAAATAATCAAAACTTTCTTCCTTTATATTATTGATAATAAAAGACTCTTTAATGTGTGTATTAATGTTTCTTAATGCCGGTTCAAATAGTGAAGGAAGATTTTTAGTGTAATTTAAATCATTCTCATTATTAGCTTCGAGTAAATTTTTCATTGCATCTTTAGCATTATTTATATCAATAATAAGTTCGTTTTCTTCTAAAACCTTATGACAAATGTTTCCAATCTTCATCATTGTTTTATCTTGATCAGTAGACAATTTTAAGACATTATTTAAATAATATTTAAACGGACAAGTAAAATATTCGCTAAGTTTTGTATATGATAAAACAATTTCATCCTTAACTAAACGATTGATTCTAGTAAAAACATTACTTTTATACTTACTTTCATAATATGGAAGCTCTTTAAAATCTAATTTATTTTTGAAATCTTCTAGAATATCTGGGTCGCCACCGAATCTTTTAATATAGTCATATCTAATAAAATAGTCGAGATATGCAGCGTATTTTGAATAATAAACAGGTTGAGTATCATTTTCTATTATAACATTTGCATTCATTTCTTTTAATATGGATGAAGGATAAAGCTTGTCAGACAAATGCGTATTAGAATACGAAATTGCTTCAATGTTTGTATACAAAATTTCATTAACTAATGAGTGTTTAGCTAATTTATTTTTAGTAATACTACTATTTAATTGTATTTTATCTAACTCAGTATCAGTTAAAATATTATCGTCACTAAAATATTTTGGAAACTCGTTCTCATAAGCACCAATAATAAAGTTATGACTGTTTTTTTCAAATGAAACTTTATTTGAAATCTTAATACCTGATTCATTTTTATAAGAAGAATATATATTTGCTTGCGCAATCTCTTGAAGTGAAATACCAATATATTTATGAGCCAACAAATCTATATCATCAGGAAAAAATTTCTTCATTAATAAAACAAAAGATTTTACAATTGGCACATCAAGTTCTGGAGTAATATCAAAATATAACTTTTTATTAGCAAATACATTAGCAATATATTTTATTATAAGTGGATCATTAGCATAAGATAAATCGTGTTTAATTGAAAAAAGTATTCCAAATACTTTACCATATGTTTCAAGAGAATAACGATATTTTTTAATATCAGAAACTACAACAAAAATATTACTTGGTTCAATTCCTTTTTTAAGTAATCCTTTAATAGAATTACAAAGATAAAGTGTTTCATAAAAAATAGTTGAAAAATTATGAACTTTATCTTCTAATCTTTTTTGAGGAAGAAATTTTCCTATTTCAAGATCTTTATACTGAATATTATTTATATCTAATAAATGTCTTAATTCAACATCATCTTGATATTCAAATAGGAAAATTTCTTTATTTTTTATGGCTTCTAAAAAATATGGATCAACTTTTATTAAATTGTTTGCAAAAAGTTCTTCTTTTATCTGCAAAAATTCACTATTTATTTCATCATTACTAGTATCTAATAATTGAATTATTTTAAGTATTTTTTTACTCTCATTATAGGTTTTATCATGTTTATTGATAAGAAAAGCGATTGCTGCGTAGTCATAACTAAAAGTATAGGCATTAATAAAATCACTTTTAGATAATAACTTAATATTTAAACTAGGATGAGTTTTTTTATACTCTAAAAAAATAGAGTTATATTCTCTTTCTAGGATAATAAAATATTCTTTTGTTTCATTAAATTCATATTGTTTTATCATTTAAATTTTTGAGCAGTATGAACTGCTAACTTCCATTTAGAATATAATGCTTTAATTGTATCTTTATCCATTGAAGGCGAAAAACTGCATTTAGTTTGATGAATGTTTTTAATATAATCTAAATCGACAAAATATCCAGTAAATAATCCTGACATATAAGCAACACCAAGTGCGGTAATCTCAACATATTTAGGTAAAAGAATTGTAAGTGAACAAATATCACTTTGAAATTGCATTAAATAATTGTTATTAGCAGCACCTCCATCAACATGAAGTTCTTTTGGAGTAGTATGTGTTTCTTTTTTAAAGACTTCTAAAACATCTTTTGTTTGATAAGCAATAGATTCAAGTGCAGCACGTGCAATATGATTTTTATTACTACTTCTTGTTAAACCAAAGATAGTTCCTCTTACATCATCATCCCAATAAGGAGTTCCTAACCCAACAAATGCTGGTACAAAATACACTCCTCTTGTCGACTTAACTTCACGAGCACAAGTTTCACTTTCAGCAGCTTCACTAATTATATTAAGATTATCTCTCAGCCACTGTATAACAGCGCCTCCAATAAAAATAGATCCTTCCAAAGCATATTGTATCTCACCATTTCTTTTCCAAGCAACAGTCGTAATTAATCCATATTTACTATATACAATATCACTTCCCGTATTTGCTAATAAGAAGCATCCAGTACCATAAGTTGTTTTAAAATCTCCTTTTTTAAAACAAGTTTGACCAAAAAGCGAAGCTTGTTGGTCGCCCATCATAGCAGTAATTGGTACCTCCACTTTAAAAAAGTCAGCTTTACCAAATAAAGAAGATGATTCTCTTACTTCTGGTAACATTTCTTCTTTTATATGAAATAATTCTAATAACTCTTCATCATATTTTTGCTCTTTAATATTGTAAAGCATCGTACGAGAAGCATTTGAAACATCCGTTAAAAATGATTTTCCATTAGTTAATTTATATAGAATCCAAGAATCAATTGTCGCAAATCCAAGTTTTCCTTCCGCAGCTAATTGTTTGGCTACTGGAACATTTTCTAAAATAAATAACATCTTAGAAGCACTAAAATATGGATTTATTAATAAACCTGTTTTTTGATGAATAAGTTCTTTTTTATCTTCGTATCTATCGCATATTTCATCAGATTGACGAGATTGCCAAATAATAGCATTATAAATTGGAAGTCCAGTAACTTTATTAAAAGGAACAATCGTTTCACGTTGATTAGTTATACCAATAGATTCTACTCTATCAAAAGTAATATCTGCTTTAATAAGCAATTCATTTATACATTCAACAACACTTATCCAAATACTAAGAGCGTTAGATTCAACCCATCCATTATGGGGATAAGATAATTGAATTTCTCTTTGAGCTTTTTCAATAAGCGTACCAAATTGGTCAAATAATACCGCACGAGTCGATGTTGTACCTTGATCAATTGCTAAAACAAACTTTCTCATAATAAGTTCTCCTCTAAATAATGGGCAGGCCCATCTTCTTCATTACTTAAACAATGTATTTTAATAGCACTTAATGCTTCTTTTTGTCCATTCGATACAACAACACCAGTTCCTGCTTCACGCATCATCGAAATATCACCATAATCATCACCAAAAGCCATTGTATCAACAAGACAATAACCAGCTATTTTGCATAATTCGATCATCCCATTAGCTTTACTAACGTTTTTAGCATTTACTCTTCCCCACTTATGTCCATAATAGGAAGTAAATGATAAATTTAACTTCTCAGTAACTGCAATTATGTCCTCGTAATTTTTAATCTCACAAACAATTTTATATGTTGCTTGATTAACTTTATTATTGATATCAAAAAACACTGTATATTCATCTACTCTTTCTTTTGAAACAGTTTCTGTTCCATAAACTGTTTCAAAAGAAAATGCTGATTTAGTTTCTCGTAGATAATCCATAAATTTATTAGTAGTAAAAATATCCATCATATCAGAAAACAAAAGTTCTTGTTTTGAATTAATAATTAGTGAACCACCATCAGCAATTAAATAATCAAACTTAATGTTACCTGATCCAAGTAATGCTGCACTTAATCCACGAGCAGTATTAATTACTATTTTATGTCCTTTTTCTTGTAGCTGTTTAAGAACACTATAAGTATAATCACTAATAGAGGAGTCATTTCTTAGTAATGTATCATCTAAATCAAAAAATATTAATTTGTTCATATTATTAATATTATATAGCAAACTTCCGTTTTAATAAACCTAATAGATGTCATTGTTACGTATTTTTTGATTTAAAATAAAAACCTTTCCTAATCTTTAATTAGGAAAGGTTTATCATCTTATT
>JAVWAV010000003.1:0-83476 GCA_036649855.1 Bacilli bacterium
TTACATAATTCATTTTATCATACTTCCCGAAAAAAGGCAAGCGATTTTACAAAAAATTTTTATAAATTTTGAAAATATTTTTTTTATTTTCTATTTTAGTATAATTCAATTTTATTTTACCTCAACTATTTTTACTTTGGATAAAGTAAATTATATCCATTAAAAAACTGGATTGCTCCAGTTTATTAGTAAGTTATTTAATTGTTTCCTTGATTAGATCATATAATTCTGTAGTTATTCCTGATAGATTTTCAGAAGAAACAAGAGCAGATAATCTTTCTTGAACATTATTCATTATTTCACAATCAGATGTAAATGCTGCATCTATATCAGCAATATCAGTATTACTTGTTAATTTTTCTTTTGCTTCCTCAACTAAGACTTTAATAAGTTGTTTATCTACTGAATATTTTGTAGATATTTGATTTACTATCTTATCCACTTCTACTTTTGTTGAAATCCATGCTATGAATTTCTTAAATCCGTAGTCTCTAATAAGTTTGATGATCTCCCATCCAAACTGTGCACAAAATCCTAGTGCCAATGATGAACCGAATAAATAATTTACTGTTATTGCCGTTTCAGTAGCAATTGAAGTAAACAATGCTACAGCACCCACTGCTACAACATACACACTTACAAATGCAACAATCTTTCTCAATCTTTCAACTTTTTCATCTTTCATCATCTTTTTAAGCAACATATTAATAGGTATCATTATTAATATAACACCTGCAATTAATAATATTGACCACCAACTGAATGTTTCAAATAAACTACCAAAATGTTTAAATAATTCTGTCATATCCATTTATAATTATCCTCCTATTATTCCTGTTTTGCTTCCTCTAATGGTTGTTCTGCCGTTGTCTCAGGTTCTCCTTGTATTTCATTAGATGCTTCTGTTTCGTTGTTTTCTGCAGTATTTTCAGGATACTTAACAATATCCTTCAATACATCTACAAATCCATCTTCTGATTGAATTTCTTTTAACAATGAAATGTATTTATTATTTTTTGCAATTCCTTCTTCAAGAACTTTATATTCTGTTCCACAAACTTCAAGAATTGCAGATTCTTTCAATTCTTCTTGTAATTTTATAATTTTATCTTCGATAACTTTATTTATTTGTTCTACATGAGAATTAATTAAATTCACTTTTGTTTGTTCTATACTAATGTTTTCTTCTTCATAGCATTTTATTTTTTCAATGATATCCATGTTATTCTATCCTCTTATCTAAAACAATTGAACAATCCAATGTGTAAATGCATAATAGCAACCAAATAATAGTGCTACAATAACCACAGTTGTTAAAATTGATAGTGCAATCTTCCAACCACTCTTTGCAATTTTACCACAAACTGCTCCAACTATATTCATTAAGGATTCGATTGCAAATCCAACTAGTGAAAATGGCAATAAAATAATTTGGAATATTGTAAATACAATTCCTGCTGGAACCATCAACCACTGCATTGCTTTTAATGATAATTTTTCTCTAACACCTACACATTTTAATATTGATTTATTTGAATCAAAGAATGCTTGTGCCTTATTATCTTCTGCTTTAAGGTTAGCAATTTCTCCTTCGAGTTTTGTTTTAATCTTATCAAGTTCTGCAATTTGTTTTTCTTGTTCTTTCTTAACTTTTTCTGCTTCTTGACGAATTTTATCTGTTTCAGATTCTATCTTTTTCTTTTCAGCGTCAGTAATTAATTCTTGTGTTTTCTCATTAACAATTTTATCTACTGTCTTTTCATTTTGTAATGCTTTACTTGTTGCTGCAAGATCAATAACACTTTTAACATTATTTGAATTTTTTGCATTTTGTATGATTATATCATTAACTGTATTATCAACAGTCACAGTTGATAAACTATTTTCAGGTTTATTTTCAGATATAACAGCATCTTTTACAGTATTTGCATTGATTTTAATGTCTTTTAGTTTTTCATCCATCTTTTAATCCTCCTAAATAGTATAACTCAGTTTATGCCTGATTTTCTTCTTCTTTGAAGATATCTGAGTCTAAATTTTCTTCTACTGAATATGTTGGAATTCCACCCTGTAAATTCACCCAATTTCCATCTGCATTTACATACCAATTTCCATCCTTAAAAATATATGAGTTTTCTATGTAAACTACCGATCCACTCACATAAATATTTTCGTTGATTCTTCTTTCTGATAGGTTCTCTATCTCTCTTCTTAAAATATACATATTCTTTTATACCTCCTGTATATGCGTCTAAATAATTGAATTCTTGTAAATAACCTTTAAATGTCTGTTCTAAATTATCTAATACTTCTTGTGAAGCATCTTTTAGTGCTAATTTCTTATATTTCCTTTTATATCTTAATATGTTTTTCTTATTAGGTTTCATATCTATCTTTCCATTTGGATACATCATAAATTTTCTTTTAAGAAATGTGAATCCATGCTTCATAGAAATGATATGTGTTTTCTTTGGATTTAATTGCAATTTTAATTTAGATAATAGTTCCGTTATAGACTTCAAACATTCTTTTAATCTTTCTTTATTTTCACAAATTATATATATCCATCATCCATATATCTTCCGTAATATTTAAACTGTAACTCGTCTTTTATTTTATGATCTAATGGATTCAAATAAATTGAAGCACTTACTTGTGATATTTGACTGCCAAGTCCTAATCCACATTCTCCTCCAAAGCATCTAACAAGATATGCATATAAGTTAAATATCTTTTCATCAGTTAAATGTTTTTTAACCATCTCTATAAGAATATCATGATTTATAGAATTAAAGAACGAACTAATATCAAATTGTAGTATATATCCTTCTGAACCAAATTTCTGATAATAATCATGTAAATGATGTCTTATTCTTTTAATTGCAAAAGATGTTCCTTTTCCTCGCATACATGCTCCATTGTCATAAATAAATTTAGGAGTAAATAAATGTATAAGACAATAATCGCATAAAGTTTTTTGAACCATTCTCTCTGTTATATGAACTGATTTTATTTCTCGAACCTTACCTCTTTCTCTGAGTGTAAATTCGTGAAATCCTTGACTTCTATATGTTTCACTGATGACTTCTCTTCTAATTCTTTCAGCATTTGACATCATAAGACATTCAAAATTTTGTGTGCTTGTTTTCCATCTTACTCCTTTTGTGCATCTTCTTGCACTGTGATATACATTTTCAAAACTGAATAATTCTTCGATAGTCACCATATTATATTAACCTCTTGTGAAGGAATAGTAATCTAGTAGTTTATTGCTTTATTACATCTCCACTTATTTCTCCGCATTGCAGAAGGGATTAAACTCCTTATGAGGACACATCTTTTCACTATATAAATTTATATAACTACTTTCTAAATGCATATCGTCCTCTAATCCGACTCTCGCATAATAAGTAATGTTGACATTGTTGTTATTGATGTTACCATTATTGTTGATATAACAGAAGTTATTACTATTATTACTGTTAGTCGAGCGATCCTGAGTTTTTAGTTTAATCCCAAATTTTTATAAATCATTTAACTGATTTAATCTTTCATTCAATTCATCTTCATAAATTGAAATACCTAGTTTATCTTCTATATCTTGCCATCTTTTCCTATCCGAGTCATCTTCGAAATTTAATGGATTAAAATGTCTTTTGCGAAGTGCATCTATTTCTTTTCTCATAAGTCCATAAATAAGTGCAGATTCTTCATTATTAGTATTTATCCAAGAACTCCACTGATTTTCTGTAAATCCAGAACTTCCTTGTATTCCATCAATATGTGAAAGATAAATCAAATCTAACATTGACGCAATATAATCAAGTGTTCCTAATGTCTTTTGACACAGTTTTATTCTTAGAATTGAATTCGTATCATCTTTTGAATATAATCTTCTAATAAACATTATATCTCGATACATCCTTGTTACAGGAATAAGTAACACATCCTTTAAATAGTCTTTCATCTTTTTATTAGATGTATTGTATCTACTTAATGTTATTTTTACTAGTTCTCTTGCAGTTTGAACAAATTGTGCTGAACTTTGTGATCTTTGTGATCTTGGAACATTACTCATCTTACATCTCCTCATTCCTCCAATTATTAAATTCTTAACAATACCCTGCCATACAACTTTCGTGATGGCGAGGGTATAATAAGGTCTTAGCCAAAGATAAAGCCGACTCTCGCATAACAAGTAATGGTGACACCGTTGGTATCGATGTAACCAGAACTGGTGATAGAACAGAAGGCATAACTAGCACTACTGTGAGCCGAGCGAGTCCAATAATTATACCCTGTTGCTAATACATCAAATGCATTGTATGCAGGTAATAATTCTCCTTCTCCAGCAACATTGTAAGCATAAGCATTCATTGCACTAACTCCACTTTCGAGAGTAGATGTTCTATTTACACCTGTGTGTTCTTCTACACATGGAATACTAATTAAATCTTCTGTTAATTGTAAATACTGTGTATTTGTTAATCCTGTGCTTGAATAATCTTGTGATGGTTTAATATATGGTCTTATTGAACTTAAAGATGATAAGAAAATTCCATCTTCTTGCAGTGTTTCATAGAATCCATAATAAGTTGTTCCAGATACCCATGTTGTTTCTCTTGTATATATTGGAGCAATACTTACTGTAGTTCTCGAGTAATAATATCCTGCATTAAATACTTCTTCTGTTATTTGTCCTACTGATTTGAAATATCCCTTGAGGAATTTTTCTCCTGTTATAGCAATTAAACTTTCTGTAAAATATGTTATTTCAGTATCTTCTGTGAATGAATCTGTAGATGGATCATAAGTATATATTCCTGATTTTGATCCATTTCCGTCTGTATAATAGAATTCATCAAATTTAATTCCATCAACTAGTGTGCTATCTGTTGGTTTTACACCTGTTGCTTGTATATATACAGGATCTCCAGACTTCATACATTTTTGTCTAAAGTCACAATATTTAAATCCACCTGCTGAAGAATATATTGAACTGAATGCTGTTGCATCTGCTCCAGTCAAATATGCAAAATATGGATCAATTATGTATGATGCATTTGTATAAGGTTTAGCAAGTCCAAATTTTATATATGTAGTATTGTCATTATTAATAATAAATTTCTCTATCATCATAAGATAATTATTTAATATACTTCCAGATTGAACAAAAGTCCACTTATCTTTTAATTCCCACATATATTGTGCATATCCATTAACACAAGCAAGATGTATTTGTTCTTTTGTTAAATTTAATATAGATCTTCCCTTTACATTATATACCATTGGAGCATTTATAATTGCTGTTTTTGTCCAAATTACAGAACCATTTTCTTCTGCAGTTATAGTGAATGTATCTGGAGTTGAGAATGTAAAATCATGCATTCCTCCTGTTGTGCTATCAGTAGTATATGTGTCCAATAATACATTTGATGAACTGTATACTTTAATTGTTGTAGAAGGTAGTTCTGCTACTCGTAAAACATAAGTTCCACTCACTGCACTACTTACATTTATTACAATATCACTGCTTATATATTTTCCTGCAGTAGCAAGTGTAGTGTTCTCACTGACACTTGTAGAACCACTATATGTTGGTATTAGTCCTGTCAATTTTTCTGATGAATTTCCGTAAAAAGTTTTCCCTGCTAAAACATCAGAAACAGTAGCATCACCATCTAGTGTTACTGCCTCTCCATGACTTAAAAAATTTTCAACTGCCATTATTCGTATACCTCCACTTGAATAGTTAATGCAACTGATGGAACATTTTCACAAGTAAATGTTAATGTAGTTCCATTATCTATTATTTTGTATATATTTGCTTCTGAAATTGCTGTTGAATTCGCTAAAACAACTTCATTAGTTCCTGTATTACTATTAGATACTCTAGCATTATTTGAAGATGTCTTTCCTGATATTGAAATTGTTTGTGAATTATTTGACCATCCTGCAACAGATAGTGTATAATCTGCTATTGTTGATTTATCTGCTTTTGTTAAATCTAAATTTGAAATATCAGAAACATTTGTTGTTATTTGACTTACAAGTGTATTTGTAATTCCACTATTTAATGCATCTAACTGTGCTTGTGTAAATGGAGTGTTATTAACAATATATTGGAATGCCCATTGGTTTCCTTGATAACTATATCTTGTTGTTGCATTATTTTGAGTCTCATCTGCTAGAACTATTGCATAGTCATTATTTGTTGGAGTTCTTGTTGCTCCTGCATAATACCATGGACCAGAAGTTAGTGCTGCTTTTGTTGCAAATGCATCTCCTGAAGCATTTGAAGTTATATAGAATGCTGCTAATGCATTTATTGAACTATTTACAAATGCTTTGTCTGCTAACTGATTTGAACTACTTGCTGCTGTTGGTATTTTAACAGTAATATTTGTAAGTGCTGACTGTGTTGCAGTTGAAATTGGTTTATCAATATCACTTGTGTTGTCTACATTTGCCAATCCAATATCTGATTTTGTTAGTAATATATTACTTGAGAGTGGATAACTATTTATTGTTATAGTTTTTAATGCTCTGGTGTTTACATCTGCTTGAATTGTATTTAAAGAATCTTTAACTAATTTTTCACTTGGAACATTATCATCACTTGTCGTAGCACTCCATGCTGATTTTAGTTTATCTAATCCTATTGCATTTACATCTGTGTATGTTAGAGTTACTATTCCTGTGTATCCGTTTACACTTAATACTTGTCCAGAATTTGAAATTTTAACCCATTCTATACCACTAGATAATGCAAAGTTTCCTGCATAATACACATCTCCTTCAAGTGTATATTGTGCTGTTGCCATAAAGTAATAATTTTTATAGAATAATTTATTTACATTGTCAATTAATTGTCCATCAAGTGCTTGTGCAGAAGAACTAGCATCAATTATACCGTCACTGCCAAATTCACCACCATAAGTCATTCCTGTTAAAACTGATTGAGGAATTCTTTCAATTGGAATTATACCTTCAGAATCCAATAATAAATAATTATTTCCTGCTGTAAATCCACCATCTGTATCTGCAATTAATTGAGTATTATTTATAATATTTTGAATTAAATCTGTATCAGTTGAAGATGCAGGGGTAATATCGTTCCAAATGTAACTATTATTTGAAACACCTACACATAAGTAAATCTTCTTTGCTACAACATCATAACAAACTTGATTCATAACACCTACAGTAGATGTTGTTGGAGCAGTTGATCTATATATATTTGCTACCTGCCAATTACTTTTTAATTCAAATCTATTTGGAGTTCCTGTAATAAATTTATATATCTTTCCTGCAATATAGGTGTCTGTATCAGTAGGAATAACAAGTTTTCCATCATCTAATTGACCTGAAGCAATTATTGCTGTCATCTCTAAATTAGACATTTGCATTACTGCATAACTTTCTACTGTATTTAATTCTGTTCTAATATCTGCATGAGCACTCTCACTAGTATTGTGTGCAGTAATAGAACTAGATATGTCAGAAAGATACGCCATACTTTCACTGTTTATTAGTGGTCTCGCCATTGAATTTATAGTTAGAGAGGTATTTACATTTCCTATTAACAAATTGTTTGAGTTATTTACACCAATTAAATTCAAAGCATTTCCAGATGTATTTTTACCAAACAAGAATTTATTATTATCCAATGTTATGGATCTATCTGCTGCTGAGTTAAATGGAACAAGAGTTGCTAAGAAATTTGATAATGTTCCTTCTCCATAATTAATATTTGAAGGTGTAATTGTAATATTTTTATTTACATCAGGAGTTTGATTATTTACACTTAAAATGTTATATAAGTTCTTGTATGAACCATCATTTGTTAATGCTTGAGAACCATCTCCATTTGTTCTAAGATAACTTATTTTTGCTAAATTTTCATCAGTTAAATTATTATCTGATAAAACTTTATATAATGTATTAGAACCTGTTTTGAATTCTTTTGTCACATAATTAGAGAGGTCTATTTTTGCTATCTTTTGCTCAACTACACTTACAAATCCATTATTTGTTTTTACTTGAACATCGTTTACTAAATTTTGATCAGTAAGTTCGTCTAATTCTACATATCTACTTGTCCCGTCAGATCCATCATTTACAAATGCACTTGTATTCGTAGGTTTGTTTTGAATATAGTATGGAGAATCTGGATCATTAATATCCCAATTTGGTTTTGTAGATGTAAAAAGAGCATCGACGATATCAACCTGAACTGTTTCGTCGATTATATTTAAGTCATCAACAGTTTGATAACTATCTACTGTTATGCTACTATTTATACTAATTGTATTCATCTTTTACACCCCACTTCCTAATATTTTAATAGGTAAATCCCTCAACAATATTCGAACTAATACATCAGAAGAGTCATATAATGTGACAGTCATGTGATAATTCTTCTCTGCTTTTAAGAGTAAACTATCTGATTGTGTTAATTCTAGTAATATAGAATTATTTTCTTCCATTTGTATTGTTTTTGAAATTATTGATGTTTCATCTTCTAAATATTCTTTTATTTCAACTTCAACATAACATGTCGTATCAATATTGAAGTTTATATATTCTCCTCCAGCAGTTTTCCCTCTCCAATTAAACTTGAAGGGAGTTTTACTAGGTTGACCATATGTAAGAGTCCATATTCCATGATCTCCTCTTGGACTTGTTGCTTCATATAATATTGGCATTTATATTCCTCCTCTAATTAGTATAACTCTTAACAATCTGTATATCCGTCTTTCTTAACAATCTTCTTCAGTTCTTTATACATATCTGTATAAGTAAATTTTTGATTATTTAATACAGAAGATACTCTTGTTATTGAAACAGGTATTTCAATTCTATTTGTGAACCATGTATCTTTAAATCCAAATTCCTTTAATAACTTATAATTCTTTATGTTTTTAACAGTTGGATTCTCTAGTCCTATTCTATTGTATAGACCATTTGAGATATACACGATATCATCTTGAATTGTTTCTACAATATTTATTTTATTCTGAATTTCTTCTGGAAGATCTTTTAACTCTTCAACAGTCTTTATATTATGCTCTGTAACATATTTTTCTAATTCTTCTCTATATTTTATCATTTCTGTATCAACATCATTAACGAATTTATTGAATTCATTAATTCTATCTTTTTCAAATTCTCTTGCTTTTTCATCTGAATACTGAGAATAATTTACAAATACACCTTTACTATTTGCATAACATCCTTCTAAACAAACATTCAAATATCTGCCATCATTTAATTTAACTGCCATTTATCTTATCCTCCTAATAATAAATTTCAATTGCACCATTTCCTCCAGAACCACCAGATCCTGCACCTGACCAGAATATGCCTCCACGAGCACCTCCACCACCACCAGATCCATTTGTTCCAGAACCTCCGTTGTTTCCACCGAAGACTCCTCCACCTCCAGAGTATCCACCTGTTCCCATCATTGATCCTGCTCCTGGACCTGCGTTTCCAGATCCACCATATGAACCATCGTAAAATCCAAACTTAATTGAATTTGAACTTGAATCTCCTGATGTAATTGTGTAATTAAGTCTACTACATAAACTCATTGTAAGAATTGTTCCTGATACATATTCTCCACCACCAGAAAATCCACCAACTCCATAACCACTAATACTGTTATTCATATCATAACTGCTATACCAAAAACTAAGATATCTGTAGTTTGAGCATATTTTTAGTCTACCTGAACCTTGTGTTCCTAATATACCACCATTCTTTAATGTATTATTATTTATTGTATTTCCATAGTTATTATAGAAAGAACAATCGCTACCTTTTATTCCACCAACTAATGTTATTAATGTTTCTCCATCTCTTCCTAATTTTAAGACAGAATTTCCTCCATTAGCATTTACACCAGATCCACCTAATTCAATTGTTAAGAAACAGGTTTCAGAAGTATTGAGATATGGCAATTCTACATGTAAAGGTATATAACCACCATTACCTCCACCTTTACCACCACTACCTCCTGCTATTCCTGTTGTTCCACCTGCACCTCCACCACCTGCTGCTTGAATACCTAAAACTATAACATTAGGTGAAGTAAAATTTTGTATTTCTGTATTATCTGATTTTATTATTCTTATTCTACTGTTTGAAAGTGCACTTCCACTTCCTGTCACATATACATATATTTTTGTATTTCCACTAAATTTAATTTGATTATTTATCAAAGGTGCAAATCCCTTTGGAACACATCCTTTATTTTGAGAAGATATACTGTTCGCAAGATAATTATTAATTTGAGTATCAATAGTGAATGGATGATATGTATTGACATATTTTGCAAAAGAAATAGTTCCAGAACTACTTCTTTCACCGATATTAAAAGATGTAAATGGACTTATTGATTGTCTATTTGCTGAATCTTCTAAAATTTCTGATATAGTTTTGTTATTTACTATATATTGATTATACTCTGCCATTTACAACTCTCCTTATTTATTTTCTAAATCATTAATTCTTCTATTTAACTTCTTAATATACTCCCACAATACATATATAATTCTGTTTTCTTTTACTCTTAAATATCCTTCCTCATCTGCTGATACAAATTTAGAATTTCCTATGGAAATATTTTCAATATCTTGTGCAATTATACCTATATTTTCTTCTTGAGAATTGAGATACTTAAATCTTCTAATTTCTGTTTCTTCAACGAATTGTTTTATAGAATTCTCATCTTCAAATGATAATTCACAGATATCTTTTTTCTTTCTCTTGTCTGAAGTTGCATAAAATGAATTTGCTTGAACATAACTATTAGTTCCGTTTGCAATCATATTTTGAGCATATAATGTTCCTGCTTGTTGATATACTCCTGAATTTACTTTTAGTGCATTATATCCACTTGTTGTATCTGAACCTGTTAAATATATTTTTGAAGTTGATGCTGCGATATTACTTCTCTCTGTATTTGTAACACTATTTCCAGATAATGCAATTTGTAAAGGTCCTATACTATTTGTTTGTGATAATGTTAATGTAATTCCATTTACAGTAGATGTTAACTGAGCACTTCCTAGGATGCTTCCTAATTGTCCAGAAGTGATAGCATAATCTGCAATTTTTGCAGTTGTTACTGCCTTACTATCTATTTTTCTTGTAACTACTTCGTTATCATTTAGAAATTTTCCATTTGCAAATATTTGTGATAGGTTTACAACATGAGTATCTAAATCAGTTTCACCTGTGTATGTTGTTCCAATACCATTTGTTGCCATATAGGTATATCCATTATCACTTGTTTTAGAGTTTCTCATTGCAAGAATTTCTGCTAAAACTGTTGACATAAATGTAGACTGTCTTATCGCAGTATTATATATAATACTATACGATATTCCTACTTTAGCACCATCACTTCTATCTGTTAAAGACTGCCATGTTGTATCTGGATAATAATATCCAAGTGTAGTGCTATGTTGCTCAGTAACAGACTCTGTTGCGTCTTCTGCAAAGATTGATATTTTGTTATTTGAATTCATTTCTTATTCCTCCCTATTTAATAACAGTGGTATCTGCCCACTTACCTCTATCCCATCCTTGAATTCCATATCCAATAGATTCATCATAGATATCTTGTCCATTAACAACAGTTCCTTTATTCATCCATCCTGTTGTATTATTGATGTAACTCCAACCATTATCTTCTGCATCCGTTATTGTTATTCCTAGAACTAATTCAGAAGAACTGTAACCTAATTCTACTGCTTTTGCATATAATGCTTCTTGAGTTACATTTAATGTCGCTAAGTTAATTGATCCTATTATATTTATAACATCATGAATATCGTGTCCGAAATACATGTTATTGTTAAGAATATAATTTACTACAATTCCTACACCTGTTATATTAGGTAGAACATATTGTTCCAACATTTCTCTTGACCAAATATCGTTTGTTCCTGTGATATCCATTTGGACAGTCATTGGAGTTTGTGAAACACTTGAATTACTATAATCTGTTATTTCACATTTTATTATTGAACTAAATATATTTACTAATTTAGATAAAGACTCTCTATTTGCTGTAGATGTTCTTTTTAATCCATTCCCTAATATTGCTATTTTTAATTGTTGTTCGTATAATTCTTGATCCACTGTTCCGTTTTCTTTCAAAGATTTTTCAATACATATGTCTAATCTTTCTGCGATCTTTTTAAGTATGTCTCCTGTTGCATCTGTTATATTTAATTTATTTAAGATATATTCTACAGTGTCTACAGAAGATTGAATATAGTTACTAAATATCTTCATCAGATCTATAAATTTAGGATACTCTCTTATATATACAGGAATTAGACGAGTATATTTATTTTCTTTTCGATACTTTTCATCGAAATCAGAATTTTCAAATACATCATTATTCGTGCTTTGATATACTACCATTTAATTCCTCCTTACTTAACTAATTAAATTCCAAGTTATTGCAATATCTGTGCTATCCACTGCAACTGTTGGATATTCATTTTCTGCCACTGTAATTCTCTTTCCAGAAACAGGATTTACTGTTGTATTCACAAATAATGTATCAATATCAATAACTAAATCTTTATAATCATTACTCTGAACTACTGCAAAAACTGCAGAAGATAGACCACTATTTAATACATCATTTCCAATACCTAAATTATTTATATAATTTCCAATATTTTGTCTTATTTGATATTCTATTGAATCTCTTTGTGTTCCAGGTCCAATTGTAGAATCTAGTGTTATTGCTACATAGCAATCTTTCTTCGATGCTCTACTAAACTTTATGTCATATGTTGTTGAATCAATAGTTATTTGAACTGCAATTTGTCCTTCTCCTGTTGAAGCATTATAATTTTGATATGCTGTTGGAATTGATGTTCCACAACCAAGAGACTTAAAACTCAATATAGTTTGTGCAATTTTAATATCTTCATCGTCTGTGCTGTAAGTTCCTGTTCCATCCCATGAACTTTGTCCGTCTACTATTGTCCAAATTGAATGTGGAGTCATTCCATTAGCAGCAGTTTCTGATGAATTATTTTCTATTATATGACAATAATTCACATCTGCATTGTTTTCTACTTGTGCTATTAGTCCATCTGTAGTTCCAATTGATTCTTTATATAATTCTTTCTTATATCTTGCTCTCAATTGTGCATCTGTTTCTTCCTGATTTCCCAATGATGAACCTACTTCATTTATAAAAGTAATTCCAGATGGAATAGATTGTGTGATAATAGTCATATCTGTATTAGTTCCATTATTATATGGATTTAATACTATATTTGTAGGATCTGTATTTTCATCTGTTGCTACAAATGTTGCAGTTCCTACATAATTTTCTTGATCTGAACCTGATTGTATATTCTTATATTTCTCAATAGATAATATAGATGTATTTATCCATTTATTATTATTAGAGTCTTGAAGTGTTATCTCTCCAATTTGAAGAATATATGGTCTTTCAATAGCACTATTCTGATCTATGGTTGCCTTTATCAAAACTGTGCTATTTTGTTCTGCCTTTCTTGTAATACCTACAAATGATACAACATTATCTAGATTTGTTCCTGCTGCACCTGTAAAGGACAGTGTATTATATAATTTCTGCGTTGCACCTCCAACTTCTGCTAAACTCCCTGCTAACAAGTCTAAAAATGAATACCACTCATTTCCTTGTTCTATAACATAATCTTCTCCATATGCTATTTTAGTAAGTGAAATTAAATCTTCTAATATTTCTCCTTTGGATGAAACAGTCAATCCCAAAGAATTATCATAATTCATTACACTATTTATAGTTATTTCATCCATCTGATTATACCTCCACATTTATTACCGAACTTGCAGTAGTTAATACTATTGCGTTCGCTATGTATTTTTTATTTACAATTTTGCTACTAAATTTATTTATTTCCCCAACTCCTGTAGTATTATTTATAATATCCATAATTGTTAAATCTCTCTCTTCTCCACTAGACATCTTTAGAGGAATTCCTAATAAAATATTATACAGAACTTCTCCTCGAATTATACTACATCTTGCTTCTATATTATTTCTAACTATTTCTGTTATTTCTGATGTGCAACTAGATATATCAAAATCTTTTTGAATAATTCCATCTACTGTTGTTCTAGTTATATTGTGACTTTTCAAAGTGAACTCCTCCCCTAATTAGTATAACTGTATAATTTACAAATATTCTTCTATCTTGCATACACTAATACAGAACAATTATTTGGAGTGATTGTATATACTCCATCTGAATTTACTAAATCTGCATGTCTTACAGTTCCATCATTTACAATTATTCTATACTGTGTGGTAGTTTGTATATCATAAACTACACTGTCCATTTGAATTCCTGCATAAATTAATACCATTTTAATTTGTGAATATCCTTCAAATGTTTCTGTTAATGTTGATGTTGCTGAATAAGTTCCTATTAAATCCCATTCTTCTTTATTATTAATTAATATTGCAACACAATTAGATATACTGTGTTTTCCTGCATTGGATTCTAAAAATTCATTATTCGATATTGTATTTAAATTTATTGAGTCATTAGATCTATCTAAGTGAACACATATAACATAATCATTTATTTTTGGATATTGTCCTAGTATATAGTTGATATTATGTAATTCTGGAAGTTGTATGAACTTGCTTCCTGTAATAGTGTTTATTTCTTCTGTTATAATTGGTTTTACATTTATAGTTCTATCATTATTTACAGATATAACTCTGCATAATGTTCCAACTCTTAAATCATTCATAACTTTATTCACAGTATTATTGAATAATACATTAAAGTTTTCTGTTATCACTCCTTGAGATTGTCTCATTCTGTATCCTCCAAATAATACTGTCTAGCAAGTGCTCTAACATTCATTTTTGACTCTTCTGGACCGTTTGTAACATGCGTTTCTATTCTTGTCACAACATATAATCCATTTTCGTCATATTCTGCACCTGCTGATGCTTTTCCTTCAAATCCTTCTTGTGCATTTCCTATAAATTCATTTGAAATTAAAACAGTGCTGTATATTCTCATGTTTGGATTAATCAAACATTCAAATGAGAGTCCATCATCTTCTAATGTTGGAAGTCCTATTAATCCAGATGCTGAGGATAACTTGCCCTTTTCATCTACACCTGACATAACTATTACTTCTGACTCTGCATTTTCAGTGGATGTAATCATATATACTTTTCCCATATTATGCATGAATATTATATTTCCTACACTTTCTGCAATTTCTTGAAGTAATGTCATTTGACTTCCATAGAGAGATTTATCATTTTTATATACATAAGATTTCAAAATTTCAGAACAAACTAATGGTATTTGAACTTCTCCTTCACTTGCAATTCTCATTGCTGTATCATATAATGTTGTTCCTGCAGGAATATACCCACTAAAAAATCCATAATTATATGCGTCTCCTAGTTCGTATGCATACATCACTGTTAAAGAAGTTTCTGGAGATGGTCTCTGAGTTATCATTCTTTGTAATGTTCCTTCAAATATCTTTCCTAGAGTTCCTCCATTAAAATCTCTGTATCCAAATTCAACTGTTATGTATTTATATTCGTCTGTTTTAATTATATTTCTAGTATATTTATCTAAATTATTTATCTTAAGAACTAAGGATGTTCTTGTTTGATTTGGCATGCATACAATATCTGCTTCACTGACTAATGCTTTATTTCCCAATGTATGATCTACGAGTGTAATACTTGAACCTGCATCATTTTTTATTTTAACATCTAATAATCTTCCAAACATTCTTTTATCCTCCTACGAATTAGATGTCCACATCATTATATAATTTTGAATTGTTGATGCAGAAGGATCTTTTGAATACAAATCTGTTTTCATTGGAATCACATACAAATAACCTAAATTTAATTCTGGATGTTGTTGTAATATATTTACACCTGTATACAACATCACACTATTAATTATTGTTTCATATTTTCCATTAATAAGTCTGTCAATATTAATATAATAATTATCTAAATATGAATTATATCTCACATGAATTCTAACTTGAGAACCATTTATGCGAGTTACAAAATTATATTGTTTATATGTTCTAAATTGTATTATTTTAATTCTCATAATTATCCTCCAAATACATTCTTAAAGAATCCTATGATTCCCCCTGCTACTGCTCCTATTCCTGCACCAACTGCTGTTCCAATTCCTGGAATAATACTTCCGACTGCAGCACCAATTCCTGCCCCCATTGCAACTCCTGCAAGAGTTCCTCCTACAACACTAGCACTTGTTGTTTCTGTTCCACTAGTTTCTCCTGTAGACTCTTCTGTAGAGTAATCTGCTCCTGTTTGAACATTTAAAGTATTTACTTTAGTAGTGTATAATGTTGCTATCCTGGTTTCTTTAAATACAAGAGAGGGAGTAAATCTCGACCAATCATGCTCATTTTCTCTCCAACTAATACTATTTAGAACCATATTCTTGAATTGTCCATGAACAGTTTGTATATCTAATTGAATGGCATTATTCAACCATGTGTTAAATAATTCTTTTAGAGATTCGTAAGATAAGTTTGTTGTAACTCCATATTGATCTATGTAATAAGATTTTTTCATATTGTTATACCCATCGCTCATCATTGAAAAATTTAATGTATCTGGATTTCTATAAGAATGATCTGAGATATATCCTCCTTCTGGTATAGGATATTCTGTTAGTGTTGCAGTCTTGCTAGGAGATATTTCTTTAATTCCAATTAAATAATATGTTATATTTGAACTATTATCTTTTATAAATACTGTTTCCATGAATACCTCCTATCGTTGTGCTGATGTTTGTTCTAGTGCAATTTGTCTTGCTAAATCTTGATTTGAACTAGAATTTCCACCATAGATGTAATAAGTGTTTGTAGATTGATTACTTGTGTTATTAGTTGTTCCTGAAGAACTTCCTGAACCAAAGAATCCTAGTATAGAAGATGCGGTATCTACAATTGAACTTAAAAATTCAATGAATGTATCAAAGAACCATTGAACTGCGTCTGATTCTAAAAATTCTATTGATTTTTCAAAGAAATTTTCTAGTGAACCTGTTAACTTCTTAAACGACTCGCTTTCTGAAAACATCTTTAAGATTGTTGTTTGTAAATCAATTTTCCATTTTGCTTGTTTTTCTTGATATTCATCAAGAATTGCATAATATTCTTTTAATTTTGTAGAATCAATTTTGTTCATTCCTTGTTCGTAATAATCAATTAATTCGTCATACATTTTCTTTTGTGCACTATTCATTCTTCCTGTATCAGATTCTGATAGTCCCATCATGCTTAGTGCCGAACTCATTGCATTTGCTCTTGTAGAATTTACACCATATCTTGCCATCATATCTCTTGTAGACATGTTTCCAAATGCACCTGTTGCATTTAATTTATTTGCAACTTCTGCTTGTTTTTCTACAAGTTCCATAGAACCTGTTATTGCCTTTTTCAGAGTTGAATAGAATGCTGTTAGTGATCCTGATACTGCAGATATCTTGCTTGCAAATCCAGACATCATTTGTTGCATATTTAATTTAGAACCAACATTTCCTTCTTGTGCTTCTAATTCAATCTGAGATTCTCGTATACTACTAAGTAATTCTTTTTTATCTCCTAGTAGTCCTTTATTTTTTTCTCCGTCTCCATTAAGCATTTGATTTATTGCATTATATCTTTCTTTATCTACTGGATTAGAAGAACCCTCAAGAGATTTCTGCATTTTTACTAATGATTCTATTTTAGACTGTAACTTGCCTGCCTCTTCCAATTGTTTCTTAAAAGAATCTTTCTTCTCTTTCCATTCGTCTGTTGATATATTAGATGACTTAATTGCTTTACTAATATCTCCAGATGCTTTTTTCCATGCTTGAGTGTCTATATATGGTTTTAATTCATATAAATATGAACCCACTGCTTTATCTGCCATCTAATTATACCTCCTTAATTTTTCATATATTGTTCTCTTGCAATATTATTATTACTTTCGTTTACTATCATTATTTCATATAAATCCAAAACATCCCAAACATTTAGCAGATATCTAATCTCATATAATGTTGCATATTTCTTCGCCACTAATGAATACTCCCATGCTGCTATATGTTTAGGTTTTTTTAATTGCTCTTCATCTATTCTTGAGGAGATTCCTGAATAAAATTCTGGAATGTCTTGGACTCTGTAAAAACTGGAGCAAGCACATCTCTCTTAAAATAATAGAATAAGTCTAATGCAATAGAAGGATTACTCTCCAATTCTTTTAATTTTGCGTTTCCTTCTGCGTCTACTAATGGACTCCATGTATTATCATCTTTTGTCCATATTGTATTTTGTAAACATTTTGTAATAAATGTATTTGCTTTCTCCCCATCAAGTCTTTCAAAGTCTACATTCTTTGTTACAAGTCCTAAATGTTCTACTGTATTCATTTTCCTGAACTTAAATTTTATGTTCTCACATAATTTATCATAAATGATTTCCCAATATTTTTTCTTTTCTTCTTCCATAAATATTCTCCTTATTAAAAATAGTCTACACTATTTTGTGCAGACTATATTTTCTCAATAGTCGTGCACATTATATTTGATTAATGATTTACCCACGCACCACTATTAATTATCTTTCTTATTGAATTAATTCTAACAGCAACAGCAGTGCTTACTCCATATTCTCTCATATCATTTATACTTTCAACTCTTAACTCTCCATAAAATGGATGTGTTATGATATCTTCAGTTTGTAAATAATCTGGATAGATATATGAAATCATAAAACTTTCTGCTGTCCAACTACCTTGTTCTGTTCTTTTGGATTTATAATCTCCATTTGGAACGATTGCCATTTCAAAATACACTTGTGATTCTTTTGAATTTGGACGACCCTTTTCATCAAAGTGATTTGTAATTTGTCTCTTAACACAATATAATGCAGATGTAAGACTGAGTGCTTGTCGTAAGGACTGTAAATCTGGTTTACTATATAAATTATTTGTTGGACTATTAATTGGCATTTTCGTTACCTCCATTTATCCTAATTCTTGGAGTATCGCCACTTTCATATCCTATTGCAGTTTCAACTCTGTCTTCATTTGCAGGTGTTATTACCACTCTTGTATTAAAATGAAATGTCACATCATATCTATCCCACCATTCTCCATTAATGTCTTCTGGAACATATTTTATATCACCTTCATTTAATTGATAATAACCATTCAAATTTATATAACTTTGTGCTCTAGTCGTTCTCATAAGTGATTTTAATATTAAAGCATTATTTTGAGATTGCTCTCCATATATGTATACTGTTAATTCAATTGTTCTAATAAATGATGCTGTGTCGTCTGCTTCAACTTCAGACTGTGAGTCATTGTTAGGATCACAGACTACCTTAAAATAAATAAAATTGTCTGTGTTTGTAAATCCTACTAATCCACTTGTTTCGCCATTCTGTGATATAAAATTGCGTCCTGTAGGATTATTTTTCTTTGTTGTTTGAAATGCAGGTCTTATATCTGATTTATTGATATGTGGCAGTAATAATGCAATTAAATCATGCATAAAATCTTCTGTTTGAACTTTGTTCTGTATTTCTATTTTATTTGTCATTATTACCTCCTATTTCTTAATATAGATTCCCCGAATACTAGATCTCAAAGAACCTGTATCAATCAATGGAGTCACAGGTGAATCCAAAGGTTTTCCTGCTCTTCTATTCTTAGCATGTTGTGTTGATTTTGTATTAGGATCCCAACCATTATCTTCTCTAAAAAATGATTTCGTCCACATTTCCATTCTCTGTGCTAATGTTTCCATCAATTTGTCTACTTTACTCTCTTCTCCTGCAACAAGTGCATCGTAGATTTGATTAAATATTTCTCTGATTTTATCTATATGTCTTATTACTACAGGTTCTAATAATTTTCTTGATGGTATATTTTTTACAGGACTCCCTGCTTCCATAATTGCTAAAATTTGTGCATTATTTATAGATGCTTTTCCATCTTTACTCCTTAAATTTGCAGTTTCTTCTGGAACTCCAAACATTATTTTACCACTAAATTTCAGAATATTTTCTATTAATTCTTCATCTCCTGAGTGTTTTAATTCTAGTTCCATTTCTTATCTCCTAAGATGTAAATATTCCAATCCAACCTCTGGCATTAGCAAGAGCAATCAATCTTCTTCCATATCCTGTTGTATTGAAGTATCCGTATCCAACATTTTTCTCGAGATAATATTCTATATCATAATCGTAACTTACTCCTGCAACACTTCTTGATTTCATAACTCCACCTGCCGTAGCATCTGAGTCTGTTGATTGTGCAAATCTAGGATCTGTGATTATAATAAAATGTGCGACTGCTAATGACATTGCTTCTTCCCACTCTTCTTGCCAATAACTATAATTCAGTCTGAGTCTCATTTTTTCAACTGCTAAATTATATAAATCAAGATTTGCATTGTCTTCTACCCACCACTTTAATTTTGGTATATATAACTTAAATTTAGTTACATCAAATGATGGTGGAGTTGTAGGATCTGGTATTCCATTTAACATTAACAGTCACCTCCTTTATTATCTTAATGTTCTATAAACTTTTCCTGAGTCGATTAATTGTCTTAATGACTCATTTTTCAAATCTTCTTCATTCAATTCTACTGATTCATTTGGACTGAAATAAAAGAAATTATCTGGTTTTGCCCATGTTCCATAAGTTCTTGCAATAGTTCCATCAGAATTCTTTCTATCCATTGATGTAAGTTTTTTAAGAACTCTCACAGGAGTAACAGATTTATATTTACCTGCTACATATCTTGGATCTTTTTCTTCTACTTTTTTATTTGAAACACGAGGAGTTTCTTCAACTACCTCGCCAATTTTTGTTTGTTCTGGCATAGTTTTGCCCTCCTATAAATATTAAATTATTAAAATTAAAATTATAAATATGTATTCAGCAGAGAGTATTTCATCTCTGCCGACCATGTTGTAAAACATGGATTTTAGTTTAATTAGATTATACTTGTGCTGCAGTGAAATCCCAATATGTTACTGCACCAAGATCAGTTGAATTAACATTATACATTAATTGAATATCTGATACTTGACCTACAAAATAAGTTGTATAACACAATTTATCTGTATTAGGACCTGTGTAGTATACTTGAACTGGATAAGGGATATCCATTCTTACATAGTCTTCATTGAACTTGTAAGCAACAATACGACCTGCACTGTTTGTTCCTGCACCATTCAATCTTGAACGACCTCTGATTTTCAACTTGTAGTTATCCATACCTGCTGCTCTTGCTTCATCCAATCCAACATTGAATTCCATTAAGAAATTACGAAGTGTATTAGAGTAAAGAGTAGAGAATCTGCTTGACAATTCAGTTGCATCATTTGTAGGAAGCAAGAATGTATCTGGTAACAAATCAATGTTATTGTTTGTATTAATTAAATAGAATGATAAAATTCCGTTTAATGTAGATACAATTTCTGCATCTGTCATTTGTGCGAATCCTGTTGCAGTTGCATCTGCAGTTCCACGAGGAATAACAGTTGTTACAACATTTGTTGAAGTGAACAATCCATCATTTCCGTTTGTTCCTTCGTATGCAATTTTATCACAGAATAGATCCCAACCTGCTAAGATTGCATCTTTATAAATTGCTTCAATTGATTTTGCAAAGTTAACTTTTTCAAGTTTATCAACTTCTATGAATTTGATTTCGTAAGCAATTTCAAAATTGTGAACATTTACTTTCTTGTGATTTAGTTTAGCATTTACTTTTGGTATTAAGTTGACATTGTTACCTGTCAAGTTTGCATCTGTTGGCATACCAATCCAATCTACAGTGAAGAAGTCAACATAGTCAACCATTCCACCACCAACTTTAATAGGAACATCTTGTGCGTATGTTGTATTAAATTTTGGTTCGTAAACTTTTTCATGAAGTTTACTCAATTCTGTCATAACGAAAGCGAAGTTTGCGTCATGAATGTTTGTTTTACCTAGACTTTTATATAGTCCTGGATTTGCGTCTCTTAATGAGATACCTTTCTTGCATTCTGCTGCATCGTGAGCAATAGAATTAGCAGAATCTCTAAGAGATATTTTTGTCATTATATTTTCCATTATTCTATTCCTCCTTAAATATATTGAACGAAGATAACTGTTACATTACCATTTGTTCTTCCCATGAATCTTGCACCTGGAATTTGTGTATTATTTGTTGATGTTGCTGTGAATGCTTTGTTTGTGAAGTCATAATATACTGGAGCACCCTCTGCTGGAGCAGATCCATGTAATTTGACTGCGATTTCACCATAAATCAATGCACCTGCATTGTCTCCTGACATGAATTTAACCTCTGTAGCACTTTGTGGAAATACTGTGTCTACTTTGATGTTTGTTGCAAGTGCAATACCTGCGAATTTTTCTGAACTTGCTGCATATTCTTTATACACTTGTGTATTAGCAGTGCATGCTACTGGAGTTCCTGGAACGATACCACTAGTTTCTGTTGAAGCAACTTTGAATGCTCTAACTTCAATTTGACTGGCATTTGTTTCATAACCTAGTGCAATTTGGTCAAATCCAGATTGTCCTAAAATTAATTTTGACATTTTCTACTTTCCTCCTTATTTACTTGCTGCTCTATTATATCTATCTTGAAAACTCTTTTCAATTGAAGATGCTGTATTTACTTTTTGAGCATCTGTCATTTTAGCGAATTTTGAATAGACAGTTTTAGAGTCCTTTGTTGTTACTGTGGTTTCCTCAGAAATTTCATCTGCGTCTAAGAGTTCACCACCACAATCTTCTGTTTCTGTTGCAACTTCTTCAGTGATATCTTCATCACCAACAACCTCTTCTTCAGTTTTCACTTCTATTGGTTGTTCTGGAGCAACTTCTTCTTTAACTGCTGGTTCCTCGTCTGCCTCTTTAACAGTCAACATGTCGATAACTTGCATTAATAGTGTTTTAATTTCTGCTAATGTAGGTTCTTCATCTTGTTCTGCTACAGGAGCATCTTCAGATGCTTGAGGAATGTCTTCTTTAACTTCAACATCTTCAGGAATTTCTTCCACTTCAAAGATATCTTCGTCAAATAATCTTACTTTTTTCTTTGACATTTTTGTTCCTCCTAACTTATTGATCTTTTCTGCACTATCTCTTATGGTAGCACATCCTGCTCGACCATCTTCTACCAATGCCAAATGATTTCCACGAATTTTAGTCATATAGTATTTGCCACCCTTATCAACAATTACAGTGTCATATCCTAATGATAATTCTCGTTTGTCACCTGATAGAATTTCTTCAATGGTGTCTGCATCTGTTACAACAAGATCACAAATCAAACAATCTTTCGTGTTATCATCTTCACCTCGTCTAACATTATACATGTATCCCTTAGCAAGATCTTTGTAGTTAACTAGAGATACATTTTCTTGAGGATGGTCATCAACAAATGGTTTGTTCTCAAACGATGCAATTGATGTTGGATCAAATACTTCGTCGTCAGTCCTGAAGACTTTAACTATTTTATTTCTGTCGCCACCCTCAATTATTTCGCTTTCCAAGTAATCATAAATACCTGTTCTCGCTATAATACAATCACGACAAATAAGTTGACCATTACTATCTTTCCATATTCTGTCAGATATTTTAATACCATATGTCGTTCTTGTGCTATCTAATAATCGCATGAGTCTTTAACCTCCCTCTATTTAGTATTACTATTTTAGATTTATAATGTTGTCTTTTTCTTGCTCCAAAGTAAAATTCTTTTTAGTTATTCCGAATTTTTCTTCTAAAACATTTCGAATAATCCACAACCTATTATTTATTGTTGCATAACTCATTCCAAGTTCTTTTCGAATTTCTTTTAATGAATATCCTTTATACAGTAATACTAATTCTTGAATATAAGGTTCTGAGAGAACTTCTGATAAATCTTTGAATAATTTTTGAACAGCCATTTCACTAGATAACATCTCATCAAATGATATATTATTGTCTGGAATGTTTTCCTCTAGTGATGACTCAGAATCTTCTTCTGTATCAAAAGCACTAAATGGAATACTAACTATTTCTTTCTTATGTGTTAAATCATAATTTTCATTTTTAACTGCCATTTTGAAATAACTGAATAATTGATTATCAGATTGAAAAAGAGGTTGAATATCTGACTTTATAATTTTATTGAAAAATTTTCTAACTAACAAATATACATCTCCATCGCTTTCAATATATTTGAAAACATTGATATATATTGGTTTAAATCTTTCCCAATATTTATTTACAAAATCTGTTAATTCGACCTCTTTATTGCACAGTTTTAATAAATCAGTTACAATAGTTACATCCCATTTTTCATTATTCATACTTATTGATTTTCTCTCCTAAATCCTGTATTCATTAATTATTATACAGGAAGTTTCAAGAATTTTTTATGAGATGAAGAAAAATTTATTTTATCCCAACAATTTTATTAATTCTGTCTCGTCGGAAATAAATAATTTTCCATATTGTTTAAGAAATGCTGTTTTGGTATATGTTGCTATTCTTCCAGATTGAATATTCACAAGTTCTTTTCCGTTCTTTGATTTAGTATTTATAATTAAATCTTCCGCAACTCTTACTGGAAAATGAATATCATCTAGATCAAAAATTGCAAGAGGAATACATCTACAATTTGGAAATTCTCCACAATGTCCATGCATACTAGATACACTTCCCTGTTGTGTTGTATAATTAAATGTTACAGCATCATTCCAAAATACTAAAACATTATCTAACATTTGATGAGAGTCTCTCACTCTTGCATCTCCACTAGTTGACCACATATATGCTTTCACTCCAACTGATCTGGATCTTACTTCTGTGATTGCCGTATTTACTTTTGCACTTTCAGTTCTTACAATTAGTTTTGCTCTGTTTCCAAGTCTTTCATATAACTCACTTTCAATTTCTGTTCCCCTGAATGCTTTTCCTTCCATATATCCTTTACGGAGAAGTTTATATACATCCTTAGGTAAATTTTTTATTAATGACATATTATATTCAAACTTATCTAATAATGGATCTACAAGTTTTTGTGATTTTATTAGATTTGTCATTGCTTTATTAAATTTTTTATTATCTTCTTTCTTCTTTTTTAATTGATCTAACCCTGATGTAACTGCTTTAATTATTTCAGTAAATCCTTCATTGTTTCGTTTCAATACTTTACTTCTAAGACTTTTTATATATTTCGATAATTCTTTTGTATTTATGTTTTCAATTATTTCATCAACTTCATTAATAGTCATAGCATTTCTTATTTTTTTACCAATACTATTTTTTACATCAGAAATAAACATGTTTACAAATACATCTTCTGCTGAAGATTTTAATTTCATCTTTTTTCTCAATTTCTTTTCTTGACTTTTGGTTAGTTTCATTAAATAAAGTCTCCTATCATAATTTATTATACAAAAATTCCTCTCGTTTTTTACAGTGAGAGGAATTTTGATCATTTTAATATATTTATAACTTTTTGTTTTAATTCTTCGATATCTTTTGAATACACCTTTTCATGAACTTCTTGTTTTTTAAGGTCTACATTAGGATTTTCATGTCTTCCTGTTAAAGTTTTATCGATAAATCCATAATAATTGTATTTACTTCCCAATGTTACAACAGTTGTAAAATACCAAATTCTATCCCATGGTTTATAAAAATATGTTATATTTTCTCCATTCCAATTTCTTATCTTTGAAACAAGTTCGTCAACTGAATTTACTTTAATACTTTCATCATGTAATTCTTCTCTGGATTCTTTCATTTCTTCAAAATCTTGTTCTATTCCATTCTGAATTGAATTTAATGTTTCTTTTGAAAATACTGATTTGTCTTCTATTTCAACATAATATTTATATCCATTGGTGTTATACTGATATTTATTTTTAACTAACCAATCTTCAAATTTTTCTGCATCATTGGTATTTCTAAATGTAAATCCTATATATCCCTGAGAATCTTTATTTTCAGAACCATTACAATTCTTTGCAACATTTCTAAGTTCTATTGGATCGAAGTCTTTAACTATTTTATTAGTAGTTTCTTTTATAATTTCTCCATCGTATCCAAGTCCTCTATTATTTTTCAATAAATATTCTGCTCTTTCTTTTGTTAGATTATCAACTTTGAAATCACCTGTCGTTCCATGCATTATATATGTCCAATTATTTTCTTCACTAGAATCTTTTATTGTTTGTTTTGTCTTAGATAGTAATTCTCTTAATGCTTGTATACCTTTTTCTGCTGTATCTGCTGTTCTAGAACCTATTCTAGTAAACTTGCCGTCTCTAAATACAATATTACATTCAATAATATACCAACCTTGTTTTACATTATCAAAATCTGGTTCGAAGTTTAGATTGATATGAATTTTAGCAAGTTCTGATTTTCCTGTTGAACTATTAATGTAAGTTGACTGTTTTAACGGAGTTTCGAATTCGACAAATACTGCTTTATCACTTCTATTTTTATCAATATTTCTCATTAATTCTGAACATTTAACAAGAATTTCATCTCTGCTTGCAAGATTGTCGTTTATGTCCTTATCATTTACCACTATCTTCCAAACTTTCATCACTCCTAGATTTCCTCTATTATTTTTATAGATTTCATCTGAACCTGACATATCATAAAAATTATCTAAGTTATTAACATAATTGTCTAATTGACTTCTACTTGAAAATTTCTTTGTTTCTAACAATGCTCCAGATTTATTATATATCTTTGCAACTAATACAGGTTCTAAATCTTTTACTTTTGTATCTATTATACCTGTTGAATCTGCTCCAAAATAATTTTCAAGAACACTCTTTAATTTATTCTTAGATCCTCTCAATACTAATTGATATTCATTCCCTACTTTTTCTGCTACTGCACTTACTCCATATGCTCTTGCTTCTGCTATATCTTGTTTCAACATCTTATCGTCTTTCGAAGGATATCCTCCTAAAATGTAGTGAGCATCTTTAACTTTGGTAACTGCATCAATAAACGATATTGAGTCAACAATAAATACTTTGTTTTTATAACTTACCTTAAACATTAATTTATTCTCCTATATCGAATATTTCTGGATGATCCTTTGCGAATTTCTTTGCTAATAAAACTGTTGCTGCACATAATTGAACGCATTCTACAAATGTGTTCTTTGTAGGAGTTTTTCCCTCAAATTCATCATTTATTTCATGAACAATTTCACCCAATTCTTCTGTTAAAACTGCTACCCATCTATCATAAGTATTATTTACTGTTTCTGGATGTGCTTTTGTAACGATTCTCTTTATTTCCTCAAGAATTGCATTAAAGATGTCAGAAACAGTAATAATATTATCATTATCTGAGTCAACTGCTTTTACATACTGTTTATCAAAAAATTGATTTAACTTTGTTTCTGCATCCTCTTGAGAAGTTGCAATTACATTGTATTTTTTACCGTCTTTTTTAATCTTAAACTTACGATATTTTATTTCTTTAGTATTTTGTTTAGGTTCGTCTAAATCGCTCTCTAAAGGTAAATCTAATGGTTTTTCAACCACTTCTGCAACTTCTTCTACAGGAGTTTCTGTTTCTTCTAATTTAGTTTCTGACACATCTTCTTGTGTGTCTTTTACATCTTCTTTGAATACCTTTCTATCAAATATATTCATTATTATTTATATCCTCCTATTTGATTATGTTTCTAACTTTATTTTCAGCATCTTGTTTAGATGTTGCCTTAACTATAAACTTTCTATCTCCTACTTTAACATTGTAGTTCTTAACAGTTTTTACTCTGTCATATTCAGAAATATTTAATGTTGAAGTTGATGTTATTGTTGCATCTGATAACATTTTTTCTAATTTTTCTAGTGGTAAGATAAGATTTGTTGTTCCGTTGTCAAGTGAAAGTGTAACATCGCCTTTCTTAATTTTAACAACAGTTAATTGTGCATTACCATACTTTTCTTCCCATCTTAGTTTACTTCCTAAAACTACTTTCCCAATATCGTTTACAGAGTCTGAGTCTTTTATTGCTGAGTCTCTGACTGATATTCCCATTTCTTTAAGTGCTTTTCTTCCTGCTGAAGTAATATGGTCGTCATCAACATCGTATTTATCATACCAACTTGAGATTTCTCCTGAATTTGTTGTAATCCTTAATAAGTCCCATATAAGTCTTGTCTCAAGAACTTTATATCCACCTTTGGATTTTAATTGACTCACATAATCATTAATTTTATCCTTCCCAAGTTTATTGAATTTTTCACTGACAACTTTATTTAAATCTTCTGATTTATAGTCTCTTATCGCTGAGTCGTTAACATTCCAAATTATTTTTCCATTCTTGTAAATCAATTTAGGATTTGTAAAGTATTCAAAAACACTGTCTTTAGCGTCTTTATCTGAAGTGACATTCATTTGTTTTACATCACCCTCTTCAGACTCTATCTCATAAGTACTGTCTTTAACATTAGATGGACTTGCTGTTGCTTTATCATCTACATATAAATAATTATTATGAGGATATTGATGGAAAGTAGGACCAATCTTTTGTCCTTCTTTTGCAAGTTCTTCAAGTGAACCAATAGTTACAGATGGAGTAATTAAAAATTTCCATTTTCCATTCTCTTGTCCTGCATATTGAAGTCCTTTCTCTCTTGCCTTTGCAATAAATTCTTTAATTTGAGGATACTGTATTGTATCTTCTACTTTCTTTGAATCTGTTGTTGCTGTTGCCATTTTATTCACTCCTCCTAACATATCTAATCCTTTATTTAATATGTTCTCTAAAATTCCATCATTCTCTTTAATATCACATACAGAGCATAAAGGATCATTTACTGTTGCATTGTTTGCAGGAATAACATCAGAATCTTCTGTATTATTCTTTGCAAGTGTATTATCAGATTCTATTGCTCCTGTTGTCGTAGTTTTGAATATTGAATTTAATATATCAATATGTTCTATTTCATCATTTCGTATTCTTTCGAGTTTAGATCTATCTTCTTCAGATAGATCTGCTCTCTTTAATGCTTTATCATAACCATCAATTGCTTCTATTTCATCTGAAATTAAAAATCCAAGATCATCTCTCTTTTCAGTAATTTGAGGAGTTTCTTCCTTACCTGTTTCTAAAACTTTTTCGTCTTTTAACATTTAGTAATCTCCTTATTTCTTTCCAAATTTAAATACTGGACTATTCTGAACATCGTTAACTATCTTTACATCTTCAATTTTTGCTGTATTTGTTTTCACTTGCTTTACTTTTGCATGTTTCTTTACATTATGCTTTCTATTCTTTATATTTAGTATAACTTCAATAAATTCGAATATAAATGACAATGCTGTAAATAAAGAAATAACAAACATGTATATAATTACTTTAGAACTTCCAATAGTTACAAGTTCTACTGGATTAAATACTGTAATAAATATATAAGTTATTGCAGCAATAATTAATGATACTGTCAATAATCTAATTAATGATTTCATGATAGGATGTTTACACTCTGCATTTGTATATCTCTTATAATTATTTATTGCAAATATAAATGTTAATAGTGCAACAATCTCGACTGCTGCAGTTATTAGTATTCCCTTCAATCCTACAGTATTATAAAGATTTACTGCAGTTAATTCAAGTGAACCTCCAAATACTGCTAATACTTGTATTCCTGTATACGCCAATAAAATTGCCATTGTTGAATACATTATTCCTCTGAATATATTAAGTTTTTTCATTTTCTAATTCCTCCTATTAATTTTGTGTCCATTGTGCATACAATGTTGTATCTGCTGTAACTGTTATTGTTTCTTCAGGATTATAATCTGTTCCTGTTCCATCAGCAAGAGTATTCCATTTACTAAATGTATATCCCTCTATTAAAAATGCGTTTGTTGCAACTGATGTAGAATAACCACTTCCTAAAACTACGCTTGACATTGTTCCTGTTGCAGTTGTTCCTTGTGGAGCATTAGAATCATATGTCAATGTTCTAGCATCTACACTTGTTGCAGTTACTGCAATATTTGCATTAGCATTCGAGGTTATTTGAATTGTATCAGATTCTAATCCCACATTTGTGGTATCATCACCTATTGTAACTGCATCTATACATTTTCCTTGAATTGCAGTTAGTATTACATTTACTGTTGCACCTTTAGAGATAACATCAGTTCCTGGTGTTATTGTATTGCCTGCCCCATCTGTAAATCTCACTGTAACTGTTTCGTCTTCGTTAATATAAGAAATATTATACTTAGAAACATCAACTGCTGTTATAGAAATGTCCTCTGTTGTGTGGTCTTCATACGCGATAGTTCTTGAAATTGTTGTTCCGATAGCATCTTCTGCAGCAACCCACCATGCTATATCTCCTGCTTCACCACCTAAATTAGTTGCTTCATCAACATCTGCTTGTGTCAATGGAGTTCCTTCCCATTTCATTCCAATAATTGATTTAAAATTTGTATGAATAAGCATACATACATATTTTTTAGTTAATCCAGTTGCTGGAGATGTTAATGTATTCAATTTATCTAAATCTACATGGATAGTACAAGCATTACCTACTTGTGTAACAGTCTTAATATTACTTTGGTTTGCTAAGAATTTCTCTAGTATTTCTGGTGTTATTGATGTGTCAGTATATTCTGTTGACTTTTCAAATATGAAATCAGAATCTGTAAACTTTTGAAATTCTCTACCCATCCTTGCTAAAACTCTACAAAACTCTATAGGTGCTTTTATTGCAAATCCATCTGCATCTTCTTGTATTATTTTAAATTCACCACCCATTCTGTCTAATATTCTTGCATATTCTTTTGGAACTTTAATTAAATTATCCATCTATATTGTCCTCCTTATTAATTATAACTTAATAATTTACATATTATTTTCTTTTCTTCGAGTCTCTTAGTGCTGCTCTAATTATATTTTCTTTAATCTCGTTGTAATCGTCCTGTTTTATCTCTTTCTTTATAGGTTTGACAGTGGTTTCTATTTCTTCTGGTTGTTGTTCGAATTCCTCATTAAAGTCCTCTGTAAGACTGTTTTCGTCCTCTCCTGGACTCTCTGCTGCTAATTTATCTGCTTGTTTTGCTTTATCTTCATCTAACTTAGATATTTTAGTTCCAAATCCTGTTTTCTTTACTGCTGATTGAATTTCTTGTAATGCTGTTTCATGTGTTATTAATTCATTATCTAATAATGTTGATATATTATTTACTAAATTTGTTAAATAACTTTGTCTGTTTTCATCTGTATCATCAAGCATACTTACAAATTCGTAAGATAAATCTTGAGGAACTTCTAATCCACAACATTTAAATATTACAGGGAGTAATTTATCTAAAACAGGTCTAATTTCTTCATCCTGCTTGCCTTGAATGTTATTGTCATATATTTTTAATTCAATAGGTTTATCTCCATTAAGTCCTGCTCTATTTGTTCCAAATAATATTACTTCTGGCATTTCTGCTGCACCTGAAACAATATCCTTTTGACCTGTTAAGATATCTGACAATCCACTGAATGAATATTCTTGTTTTTCGTATTCATCTTGCTTATCCATAAATACTAATTTATTTGAAGTTCTATAATTATTTAATGCTGCCATTTGTGCTGCAAACATTTGAGATGATTGAGGATTTCCAGCACTTAATCCACTCATAGTATTTCGCATTCCGTCTAATTTTACAATTTCTAGTAATGCTTTATTTAATAAGGATGCTATTGCATTTTTAGTATTCTCATGATTCATTAAATCTTGCAAAACATGCTCTAATTCACTTATTCCCCAACCTTGTAATCTTTGTTCTGTAATTCTAGGAGATTTTCTATTTGTAAATCTCAATACTCTTGAATAATGAACTTTTTGTGCTGAGTCTTCTGTTCCATCTATAAAAAATGAATAATATTTTGGTAATCCAAATTCTGCACTTCTATAGTCTGTTACAACTTCACTTGACCAACTTAATCCATACCACCTATCTGTTGTTAAGAAATTAATCTTAGAACCTGCCTTTATGTTTTTAAGTTTCAATGGTTTAGACAAATCTTCTTCTCCGTCATCAACCATTATCAAAGATGCTGCTCCACCGAATATTCTTGCTTGTTTTGTAGCATATATTAATCTACTCTTTAATCTGTTATATAATGTGTAAATCTTAGTTAAGTCTGCATCAACTAGCGAGTCACAATTAATATCTATACCATTTGACCACATATCTCTTGCTGGAATATCTACTATTTTTCTAAATACCCAACAACCATTATATATCGCCATTAATTCATTTCTTCTAAATGTTATAAGATCATTATCGAAATATGCTCCATTAAGCATAACATTAGATACACCTGTTTGCATTTCTGGATTATTAAATGAGCCATCTTTAATTCTTCTTGATCCAAATCCTTCTTGAACTGCAGAATCAAATAATCTTGCTTTTTCTCCTATACTTTTAGAATCCTGAGAAGAACCTATAAATGCAGATACTCCAACATTATCGTTATTTGACTTAAAACTTCCATCTATAAATGATTGTAATGTTGTATCATAATTCATTTATTGTTCTACCTCCTATTTGTTATGTCTGAATTCCTTTTTGCTATACTAGTAATTTCTGAACCTATACCAATTAAATCTGCTCCAATGACTCCTAATGTCTTTAGAGAACTTTCTAAAACAGAAGGATTTCTTGAAGTTTGTAACATTTTCTTTTGCTCAAGAATGTTTAATGCTATCCCTCCAAGAATTCCTGCTAAATCTCCCACTCCATCTTGAATATCACTTTCAAATATAGAATCTTTATTCTCTAGATATACTTTTAATTTTGCTATTGCTGCATCTTCACATTCTGCTCTTACTTTATAACATTTTTCTTTATATTTTACTTTATAAAAACTATACATATTATTCTCCAATCTTTCCACTTTCTGTAGTGATTGAGGTGATAGCAACTTTAGTAGCAGGAATTTCTATTTCAGTTATCGCATTTGATAACTCGATACTTTCTGTAGATGTTGTTATACCTGCTACTTTCATTTTTGCTATTCTGAATTCTGGATTAATCATTTATAATCCTCCTATCTTACTTCACCTGTAATCTCGACAACTCTTGCACCATCTTGTGTTTCTAGTATAACATAAATAGGAGTAAATTTTCTTGCCTGTTTATCTGCTACTGAAATATTTGATACTGGAACAGAGAATACATAAAATCCTTGTGGCAATGTTTCTCCTGACTTAATTACATTATATTTTACACCATTATATGTGATTGACAAGTCTTCTCCACTATACTGTGCTACAAGATTTAAATATCCATTAGTTTTATATCTTTGTAATTGACTATTTATTGCTGCCTTAATGTTACTGATTCCTTGTTCTGTCAAGTATTGTTTTCCTAACATCCTTTGTAGCACTGAATATGTTATATCTCTTTCAACTGCGATTGCACCGAAATCTGTATGAATTGATATATTTTCTATTGTTGCTAGGTTTCCACCTAGGTTTACAACTTGACTTCCTACTGAGTCAATTAAGTTATAATATCCTTCATCATTTGGATTATTTACTAAATTATTAAAGACTGATTGTGTTACATCTTCAGAAGCACTATCTTCTGTTATACCTGTTAAATTTTCACTTGTGAAAGCATAATCTTTAATTGTATCCGTTCCATCCAAATTTATTTGTGAAAAATATGCACCAACTAATAGTGCTGCATCAATTAACACTGTATTATATGTTTTTGTGCAATATTTTATTATTGCCATTGCATCTGTCATACTATTATCTTCCAAAAATGTTGTTGAATTTGTAGTCAACAGTAATCTTACTTTTTCTGGAGATGTTGTCTCATTACAATATTCTGAAATTGATTGTAAAACTTCTGATGTATAACCTGATACTCCAATTAATTGATTAGAAATTGCAACATAAATAAAATCATCTGATATATTTCTACACTCTCCTATAAGAGTTGTAAAAGAAGCAAGAGTGTATGTTTGAGGACTAACTACAAGTAATTTAGAACCTCCGTTGTAAAAATAATTTTTCATACTTACAACTGCTGCATCATTTCCAGATACTTGTGTATCAATTTGTGCTACATCTGTAATTAACAATTTTGAAACAGATGCTGCTGATTCATCCACCAAAGTTACTGGTGCAAAGTATACTGTTGTTTCAAAGTCTCCTAAAACTTTTCCAGAACTCTTAATATCAAAATCAACTGTTACTATATTTCTTACTGATATCATTTTCTATATTCCTCCTATACATTCTTCTCTTCTGAGATAATTTCACCTGAAACAAATTCAAATTCTCTTGTTCCTGCTGTCTCACCTACAGTATTTGCTGGAATTCTTACTGGTAGACATCCATTACATGTTGCTGCAATATTTCCAAGTGAATCTGTTATTGTGATTTTGGATAATGCCAATGATGGATTTGCCCTTGCCCACAAACAAAATTCAGTAAGTTCTGCAATATGAAAAGATGTTTGCTTAAATAATACTTTTACTTTTCCTTGTTTTGAACCATTGAAGTTTCCAACATATCCACCATCTGGAGAAGAATCCATTGAATACATATCCTTTTCGTATTCATACCCTACTGAACCTAGTAACTTTCCTGCTCCTCCAATTGTAATCATTGGATGATTGTCGTTCTCGATTACTACTGTTACTGTGGTTAAACTAAATACTTTTGCCATTTTAATATTCCTCCTACATCTTTATAGAATTAAATTCTTTTTCTGCCTCTTGAACATACTTGCTTATTGCATTTGTATACTGAGGTAAACCTGCTACTGATTTCTTTCTTTCCGATAAAAGTCTTTTAAAATCTTCTGCTAATCTTTCTGCTCTACTTTTATCACCTTTTGATAACGAGTCTTTTATCCAACGAATATAATCAAATAAATCTTCTATACCTATTGCGATAATGTTTGTTCCTGGAACTGCTATGTCTATTCCATAATCTTTTATTGCTGAATCATGTATACCTAATTTTCTTTTCATATCTAATATGAGACCATACATTCCTGCTATAGCAGTAGAACTCTTCACTTCATCATAATGTTGTTCAAAGAATTTAATTGCTTCTTGAAGTTCTTTTTCATTTCTTGCTGCTCTCATTTTATTTCTAATATCATCAGCAATGTTATCATTTATTGCTGAATCATTATATGATTGTGCAAATTTTTCATATTCACCTTTATTGTATAGAACTTTTTCTAATGGAATACCTGTCTTCTTGCAATATTCATCGATTGCCTTCCATTTCTTTTCTCCCATCTCTCTTCTTATGTCATCAAATTCTGACATGATTGAATCTGCAAGTTTTCTTGTTTTCGCATTCTTTAATTTCTTAACTGCTTCTACTTCTGAACTAGCATCTACAAGAAATAATTTATTTTCTGACTTTACTTTATATTTCATTTTGTTTTATATCTCCTTATCAATTTTTACCATACTTCCTATTAATTTAGATTGTTCTACTCCTGTGGTAACTAGTGACTCTATTATTTTATGTGTTCTATTGTATGCACTATCCCAATCTAAATCTTTTGAAAATCTTCTAATTTCTGAAACATTTTTCTCTAATTCTTTAGATAATTTTAACAAAGAATTTATAGCATTGTTTACTATTTCTGTATTTATATCATTTGGTAATTGTCCAAATTTATGTCTAGCAATACTTGCTGCATTTTCTAAATTCAATGCTTCAATTACTTCAATTGTTCCATCTGCCTTTGTTACTCTAAATTTCTTCATTATATTCTCCAAATTATTTTATTCTGCTTCAACATCTTGAATTGTTTCTGTCTTCTCTTCTTTTTGAACTTTCTTTACATTTTTCTTTGATCTATATGCTTCTACATAATTATTAATCTTTTCTTTAAATAACATTGTATGAGCAATAATTAATGCAATTAGTTCTGTGCCAAGAGTGTATAGTGCCAATAAAATGCAAATACCTCCTATAACACCTAATGTAATTAATAATGACATATTCTCCGTGCCTCCTCTCTAATTAGTATAACTTTTAGTTAATAAATAAATTGTCTTGTTTTAATACCATTGTTGTGAATATCCTTTAACATAAGTTACAACACATCTTAAACAACCTGCCATACCTTCGTCTAAGGTATTTGTTTGGTCTACACCTCTCTCACGACTCTGTTCTGTAATTCTTAATTTAGCAATATCATTTATTGTTTGCTTACATTCTTTAGATACTTTTATTTTTTTCTTAAATAATCCTGTCTTCATTATATTTATCGATACATCTCTATCTCTTTCATCATATTTTATAACATTGTAAACATTTGTTAATAACATTGATAATCTATTTTGTGGAGAAGTATCTAGTATTGTGTTTCCTGGTAAAACTTCATTTCTGCTGAATTCTTCGAATGCCTGTATTCCTCTGAATACTCTTTCTCCTACTACAATAAATTCATCTGTAAAATTATCTTGCATTATTTCTGTTACTTTTATTATCTCTCCAGATACTGTTGCTCCATAAATTAAGAAATTAGTTTTATTTATTTCTTCACTGCTTATAATATTTTGAGAACTGAATGCACCTGTATATACTCCGAGTTGTCTCTGAGTGAAATGATATATAACTAATTGTGCAAAAGCATCTGTAATATCATCATGAGCAATTAATGGAAATTTCTTTAATTGCTGAATTAAATACATAACTTTATCTGTTCTAGCAAATCTAACTAATCCTTTTTCCATATATACTGATGCTAATTCTAGTCTCTGCATTTTACTTCGTGTTCCTGGATTAAATGCTACAAGTCCTGCAACATCCTTCGCTAAGTCCTGTATTAATGCTGATCCATTCGCTTTGTCTTCTACTACTTGAATTATTGAAGGATCTATAATTTGCATTCTTGTAAATAATTCTTTTTCAGCAACATATCCCAAGTGTTCTTCAAATGCGTCTGTTATTACTAATTCATTATCTTTACTATATGCTTCTGTAAATCCATGATAATCTGATGTTTCTTTATCTTTTACAGGACAGTCATGAGATGCATAATGGAACTCTGCTAATGCTGTAAATTCTTCTAATTCTTTATCTTCGATATAATGTATCATATTTTCTTTGATAACATTTAATCTACTCTCTCCTGGATTTTGGTTATACTGTGTTTCAAAATCTTCAGATCCAATTTCCATCTTTAACTGAGTATAATCTCCAAATCTTTCTGCCCATAGTAAATCACCTTTCTTAATTTGCTTAACCATTCCAGAACATGGATAAATAAATGTTTGATCATGACTCGCTACTGCTTGTATTTCAGTGTGACTGTAAATTAGTCGAAGTCCTTTATCCTCTGCAATTAAATCAGAAATATCACCATTTCCAATTCTTTGCATAATATGCCAAATTACACCTGTTGTCTTATTATTAAGACGAGATGGCATTGTTGTTTTGTAATAATCTCTTGCATGTAATAATACTGCTCCATCCATTCTTGCATCTGCTACTGATATCAAATCATCGTTAATAATAATATCAGAACCAAATCCTGTAAACTTATCCATAGCAACTGAGTATGTCTTACCACCATTTCTTAATTCAAGACAATCTGCTGTATTCTTAGATAATCCAAGATTAATCTCATTTCCAAAATAATATTTATATTTTTCGCTATTGAATAATTTCTGTTTCTTTATAATCATTTCTCCAGACAAGTTCTTACTGTGAGAAACAGATGTAACTGTAACTGGAGTATTTATAATAGTCCATGATGGTCCTAAAATATTCATTATTGTTGAATTATGTGTCTGAATTAATGTTCTACCTGCTAGATACATTCCTCCCTCTACAGTTATACAGTTTCCTTCTTCTGGAATATCTAATTTATTTATTGATGTGATAGATATTCTTCTCTGTTTTGAAAAAATATTTAATTGTTTTCTTGGTATTCTACATGGTATTTCAAATGTAGGATTAAACCCAATATAATAACCGTCCTTTTTTGATATAATACCGTCCGCTTTTTGAATAGTTATTGAGGTCTTCCAACCAAATGATGCAATCAGTGTTAAGATATCATCTTTTAATCTCTCGGAAGTAGTTATGAAGAAGTACCTGTGCTCATCTTTAATTAGACTGCCATCTGTGTCTATAAGTCCTGCCAACAAATCAAGTCTTTGTTCTACAGATGCTGTTAAGTACTCTTGAGGTATATGTTTTGTATCTTTATCTTTTGGAAAGCATAGACTTAATTTTTGTAAGTCTAGTCTCATAATTTTATCGAACTCATATTGAATACTTTTTCCCCACCCGCAGTCGTTTATCCATTTATTATGTATTCTATAATGTTTCTCTACTTCATTTATTACTTCCATATCATCTATTCCAGCAGTGATTAATTGATGATTTGTGTTCCCATCTCCCAGCCATGCTCCTAGAACATATGGATTTACAGGTAAGACTTTATCTTCCCCTAAAACTGCTGTTCTATTCTCCAAATGAAATCTATAACCATTTCCTCGAACATTTCCCATTTTTGGACTTATTCTTAATTTATTAACAAGATACTCTGTTTCTACTGTTTTTACTTTATTTGCAAAATTATCATGAACTTTCCACAAATGCTTTGAATTGCACTTAATCGTCTCGCCATTGCTGAATACGACCTCTAAATCAGCAACATCTTTAGGATGAACTTTTATAACTTTCACAAATCTTCCGCCATCAGAAATTACCTCATCTCCTACAACTAAATCTCCATGATTCTTCCACCCATTTCTTGTCAGAATTGGTGTATTATTTGCTAGGAGTTTCATATGCCGTGGTGCGATGTTCAAGTCGTGGTTACGAGTATGTGTTCCATCTGGCAATAAATGATCTCTTACATCACAGTGTCCACCTGATTCTTTTTGTATCTTTTCATATTCTTCATCACTTATCCATTCTCCCCAAATATATTGAGGTAGAAAATGTTTAATAGAATATTGATAACATTCACATAAATATTGTATCAACCAACAATCACTAAATGGACTGGTCTCATAAGAATCCCACATCTCTTTTACAAATTCATATAGATTCTTTTTAATTAACCATGTCTTTAATAATTTAATATTTACTATTGTTGACATAATTATTTCTTTCCCTCCATCAATTCTCTAAAGGTAGATGCTAATTTCTTATATTCTTCACTTTCTTCCATATTCATACAAGTATTGAATTCTTTTCTCCCTTCCCACACTGTTACTATACTATTTTGTGATAAATTTATTTCTTTTAATAAACAAATTCCATCACTTCTTCTATATTTACATCTTAAATCTGCACAATATACTTTTGTCATAATTCCTCCAATAAAAAATACTGTATACAACTATTATACAGTATTCTTTTAGAATTTTTGTTTAGATAAAGAAAAATTATATTAGAATTCTAATTCTGGTTCTTTAGAATTATGTTTTTGAATACCTTTATATAATGTTCTTAATTTTAACAAGTCTTCAATTTTAGAAGAAATATAATCTCTTTCTGCCACTGAACATTCTTCTGATTGAAGTTGTTGTGCATAACTAGTTATTTTCTTCTCCACATCTTTAATAAATTCGTCCACTACTAAATATCTCCTTTATTAGATTTTATTATGGAAGATGTCCATGTTGATTTGTCACTGCAGAATTATTTCATCTTTCAATACCTTTAGTATACTCTATTCTTTTTCAAAAAGCAACTGATTTTACCTATTTTCGTAATTTATTTTTAATAAATTAAAAAGATGGAGTTTTCCATCTTTATTTCTTTTTATTTGGACAAATATATTCAGAAAGTTGTAAATATATGGAGTGAACAAGTATGCTATACTTTGCTGTAAATTCACATAAATCTTCTTCTGTATAGACTGTTTTTAATTCTACCTGAGTGTCATACAAAATTGCATGTGTTAATTCATGAAGAAGTATTCTAGTTCTATCTTTCATAGAAGTGTCTGAATAAATATAAATACATGACTCTTTGTAATGTATTGCACCCTTACAGAATTTCCCATCTACAATTAGATCTTCTTTATTATCTGTTAAAGTTACTTTCCACAAATTGTCATATATTCTAAATTCTTTCATTAAAAGAACCTCTTAATTGCATCTAGAATATCAATAACAGTTTTCTTAGAATTTTGCTCCACAATATTGTGTATTTCTTCTGCTAATTCTGGTTTAACTTCAAATTCTTTACAATTATTATCTGAGTTTACCAATTCAATATTATCTTCTAATTCTGTAACTGCTTCTTCTACTATTGGTTCTTCTATGATAGGATCACTTTTATGTGCTTCAAAATATTCATCAATAACTGTTTTTATTTCAGGTTCTTCAATGAATTCTTCTTTAACTTCATCAATAACAGGAATATCTTCCACGGATTCTTCTACTGTGTTCTCAATTACAGGTTCTAGTGAACCATCTTCTTCAAGTGCTTTCTCTATACCATTATCAATAAATGTTGGTTCTTCTTCAACAGTTTCTTTAACATCTTCAGTATGAATGTCTTCTTTAACTTCCAAATTTATAGGTTCTGATACTACAACATCTTCAGTAGTATTTTCTATAATGTCTTCAGAAGGTTTATTTTCTACTACATTTTCGACCTCTACTGCTTTCTCTGCAATATCCTCTGGTAATTTATTTTCTTCAATCTTTTTGAAAAATACATTTTTTAACATAATTCTAAATCTCCTTTATGCATCTAATTAGTATAACTTTACTTTAATTTCAATATTGTCTTTATACTATATCGAATAATCTCACCAATCTCTCTTGTCTGTGTATATTACCTATTTTAATTATGTTAATTATATTATCTAATTTATTCTTAGTAATATACTCACCATTTTCTGTCATAAATTCTTTACTATTTACATTCAAATAATATTTATTTTCTTTATCATCATATAATACATCTAATAATTCCATGTTTTCTTCTCCTTACAAAATAAAATTCCCACAATGTGAGAATATTGGTGGACATGACGAGAGTCGAACTCGTGTCCATATCATGAATTTATTAGAATATTTTGCTACTATAATCTTTTAGACCGTCCATTTATGATGTTTGAGTGGACATTTCTTATTTACCTCGTCTCATCATAATTCGTTTTTAACTCTTGAATTATAGAGTCTCTGATTTCTCAGAATAGTGCTTTATTTTAATCCTCAAATACTAAGCAGCACATTGACTGTATTGTTTTGGAGCAAGAGCATTAATTATTCTTGCAAATATATTTTGTTTTGCATTTATATTTAGTTGTAGTCTATTCCTACTGTCATATAGAATTCTAATAATTTCAATTGAAATGTCGATACCATTTCATGCCCATAGATATATTCTTTTGCTGTCAGGTAAATATATTGAGCGAGCATTACGCAACCTGCTGGTATAGTGTGTCTCAGTGATTTGTTCAGGATCATAGACTACAAAACACACTTATTAGTGTTAGGCAGTGTTTTGTATGATAGCGACACTACTCTACTATCAACACTATTGGTGGAACGATAGAGATTCGAACTCTAACTTCTTGGATGCAAACCAAGTGTGCTACCATTGACACCATCACCCCAAAATGCAAAGATGGTAGGAATTTAACCTCCTCAACCACTCCGAAAGTGCATCTTTGCATCCTGTTTCTTCTTGAAACATAGTCACCTAAGTTATATATCTTAGTATTCAAGTCCTGCGAACTAATCTCCACTGCCTGTTCCGTGGACGAACTGCTTACATTTTTCGACTCATGAGGTCGCTATTCAATAGAATTAAGCAGTCAAGTTGTTTTAAATCTACTTGCCAAAGACCATGGTTGCGAGAGATGGATTTGAACCATCGATCTCTAGGTTATGAACCTAGCGAGATTCCACTTCTCTATCTCGCGATAAAAACATAACATGAATATTTTCAGTGGATCATTGTTATGTTGCTCAGATATTCCACATTCTCTGCCGTCACCTAGAACGGATCATTATTTGTTGACATCAATCTGAACCATAGCCCTGAATAAAGGAGTTATTTCAGATGCCCTTCTTTTAGTCAACTTTATTATATTCTGCAGTATTGCGGACTTGAACCACACAAGCGAGATTTGGAAATTTCTCTTGCTCTCCTATTTAATACTGCATATTGCGGGAGATACATTTTACCAAGTATCCCAAGTCAATTATAACATCATATCTTCAACCACGCAGAATTATTGATCAAATAATTCTATTTTATCGAGAAGAATCTTTCGTCTTCTATGTTCGAGACTGACTGGTATAAATATCAGAATTATTATTCTGTCTGTTTAAAGAATGCAGATTTGTCCCAAACAACTAATAACCAAAGTCTTATATTCTCTCACGAGAAATCAACTGCATTAGGATAGCAACTATAGGATTATTCTTCCGTTGAGATAGAGTTCCTATTATCCCGACTCGTTATTATGTTTTTATGAAATTATAATTAAGTTCTACCACTATCTTGTTTGTTCTCATCAAAACTCAACAGATATTTCAATCTCCAAGATAATGTGCCTTTCTGCCGTCAAGCAGGATTCAGCCACCGCATTTGTTTATAAGTTCTTTCGTTCTTATGTGTTAGTATAATGTATTTACTTGCTTCCTCAATTAATATTACTAATTTTGATTAATATTATTGTCTTATAATGTGTATCGCATCCACTAATAGAGTGTGTATTGGTTTTGATAAATCAGTTGAAATATACTTCTTATTGTCATCTGGAAATACAGTAAATGATATATGCTCCTTAGATAAAACTGCTCCCAAGAAATTTGCTCCACCACTTATACCTACTGGATATCCTGCTTTATTTAATTTCTGTGTCATTGCTATAGCATCTTCATCTGTTACTTCTATTATACAATCCACTAATTTTGAATTATAGTTCTTTGGAACATCATTACTATTTAATCCTTGTATTTTATGATTACCTTTTGGAACACCATTTGTTAATAAAAGTGTTGAATATGGATCTATTGCAGTTATTACTGCACTATATTTTTCTTTTAATCTTGTTCCCACTCCTGTGAGTGTTCCACCACTACCTACACCTGATGCAAATCCAAATATTTTATCATCAATTGAATTTTCATCAATAAATTTACATATTTCTTCTGCTGTTCCATAATAATGTGCAGCAACATTTGATTTATTTTCAAATTGTTTTGTTAAAAATGCATTATGTTCTCTTGCATATTCTTCTGATATCTTAAATGCTTCATTAAAATCTTCTACAAGAATTAAATTCGCTCCAAGTAATTCCAATAGTTTTATTCTTTCTGAACTCATGTTCTTTGGCATGAATATTGTAACTTTATGTCCAAAATGTTTCCCAACTGCTGCAAGAGATAATCCCATATTCCCACTAGTCACTTCAACTATCTCTTGTTCTTTTAATAACTTATTAGATAAAAATGCATTTGCGATCATTCTATATGCAACTCTGTCTTTTATACTTCCTGATAAATTATACCATTCGCATTTTGAATACACTACACAATCTCTGTTCAACTTTCCCTCTAATTTTTTATGACACTTGCAGTCCTTTCACTATTATGTTGAACAATACTTTCTTTGAATGTATCCACTACAGTGTAATGTATTTCTGCCATAGGAGTATTTCCAATTAAGTTTGTTATCATATTTTTAACTCCTCAATTCTAACTTTATTTATTAAATATTTTAGTGTATCTAATTTATCTAATTTCTGTTCTCGCATTGTTTTACTTATGAGATTTCTTAATTTATCTTCCTTGATAAAATCATAGACTCCTCTTTCAAGTCTCTTTTTATTTATTAAAGACTCTAAAACTTCTCTCTCATAATCTACGAACCATTGTTGTGCCATATTTACCTCTGCATCAATCTGTGTAACAACTCTCTTCTTCTTGCTACATACTTATCTCTAATGTTTTGTATGTCCTCTTCAGTTAGTTTTTTATTATTAAAAATTACATTTGAAAATAACTCTATGTCTTCTATATCTAATTTTGTATCTTCATATCTCTTTAATATATCTATTGATTTACCATAATATGTAGGAGTTCTTCCTGGTTTTACTGAAATGTATTTCTTTCCTCGCACAATGAACACTTTTTCATTATTAATTCTAGTTTTATGCTTTACGATCATATTTCTTATATACTCTCAAAGTTATAATAACATCAACTTGAAAGTCTCCTTCTAATTTTAATTTTTTACATAATTTTCTTGTAATCTTTTGTGCTCGCCAATTTAATATTTTATCTGTTATAATTAATGAATTTGTCTTAGCATTATATTTCAAATCATTCATACTATTCTATACCCTGAACTTCACATTCTTCTATGAGAACTCTGAGTTCTTCTTCATCTATTAAAAGAAACACATAGTAGTTATCTTCAATTCTATATGCTTTAAATGAAACAAATTCTGTCTCTGATAACAGTCTGACCATTCCTTCATCACTTGTCCAAACAACTGTAGAATTATTATCAGAAATTATAGTGTCGTCTTCATATTTGGATTCAAAGAAATCCTGCAAACTACATCCCGAAAAACATCCCACTACAATAATTAATAAAAATGCTATAATAAATTTTTTCATCTTTTATACCTCCGTAAATCTCTTTGTTCCTTTTTCATCTATAATTTCATTCCACATGCTGTAAGGTCTCACCCATATTCTACCATCAACTAATCCTTTGTATACAACACTTAATTCTTCTGTCTCTGTATTATTTGCAATACAAACAACTTTGTATAAATTTCCCTTAAAATGTCTATATATGTGATCTTTCATAGAATTATTCATAGTTTGAACCAACTCATCTTCAATCATAACTTTCTCCCTACTTGTTCTCTGTATACTCCAAGTCTCCTAAATTTTGACAGCACATAATATCGTCTGCTCTGAATGCTATTTCAGAAAATGGAAATTTCAAGTCAAATTCTTTATTCATGTTTACTGCTCGTGCAGTTACAAGAACCCATTTATCATATTTAACATCTTCTTTATGTTCTATACCTAATACAAAATTAAAGAATGCTTCTGGTTCTTTATCAATTATAACTATAAATGGTCCTAATTCTTTTACACTAATCCCTATCTGGATTACTTTTCCACTTTTCTTAACTCTGAAATCTAAATCTGTTGTTAACATATTACTCTCCAAATAATGTTGTCTTATATTTTGGTTCTTCAATGTATCCATCTGCAAATTTTACTGTTCTATAATTTACTTTGAATGCTCCATTTCTATTTTTACTAAATTTTCCTAATCCTAGTCTCTGATACATCCCATAATATCTACGAATACTCTTTTCACCTAATCTTGCAACTCTGTATATTTCTGGATATCCTGCATTCTCTCTTGCTAAATTCATCATTATTTCTATTGAATCTGCAGAATGGACTAATTTTAAGTCTCCTTTATTTTTACCTGTCTTCTTTGCAGTTTCTCTGTATTCGTCTAATTTAGCAACTATTTCGTTTATGTTAGAGACTTTTACAGGAATATACTGAATGCCCTGCAAATGCTCTGTGATGCCCTTAAATCCTAGTTCTTTCTCCCCTTTCTCCATTCTGTTTACTAATTTACTTTGTTCGAAATCTAGAAACATTGCATTTACATTATTTTCTACTTTTGCTTCTACTTCTGGTTTTACCTTTCCATAAGGTAATCTATGTTTTTTACAAATTGCTTTAAGTAAACTTATAAAATCTGGTTGATTATACACTGCTTCAAAATTAAATACATCACAACTTAATGCAGACTCTACATCTATACTTAATTTTTTGTATTTAGGAACAATCATATCTTCTAAAAACGATTTAGTCATTCCTTTTTCTTCCCATAGTGGTAAATGTGACTTTATATATTTAACACTTTCCCACGCATTTGATTTATTTTTACCTGTCATCTTACTTTTCTCCTTATTTAATTATAATGAAAAATTGAGAAAACTCATTTGCGAATTATCTCAATTTATTTCTTTTAACCTTATTTTTATTCTCATACATTCTTTCATCTGCTTTCTTCATAGCACTTGAAATCTCTTCTTTAGAGTCTTTTACTGCAAATCCATATGCAAAATTCTTTTGACTCTCACAATATTCTTTTAATCTCTCATATTTATTCTTCTTTGAACAAATTATTAAAAATTCGTCTCCTCCAAGTCTAATTGTAATTCCAAATTCTTTTAATATGTTTGCAACATCTACAATTCTCTTATCTCCTTCAAGATGTCCATAAGTATCATTTATTTTCTTCAAATTATTAATATCTACTAAGGTTATAATACAATATTTATTTCTAAATGTTTCTTTTATCTCATAATCTAAGTAATTTCTATTATAGCAATCTGTGAGACTGTCATGGTATGCTATATATTTGTATTTCTTCCTTTCCAAATTCTCAATTTATCTTCCTTTTTTAATTTCTCTTATTTCTAGGTTTTGTTGGAAGTTTCATCCAATGTGTTACAATAGGTTTTTCATAATAACTCCATCCCCATACAGTCCATTCACACTCATCTGTCTTTCTTCCGAAAATATTACTTGACCCATTATCTGCTTCTACTTTATTTAGTTTACCTAAATATATACCACTCTCCTGATGATAGTTTTTAGGAGATTTTACATAAACTAATACATTGAATTTATATGTGTTTTTATTATCTGTTTTTGGTAACGCATCTTTTACACTTATCCACTTATTATTCATTTCTCTTCTCCTCATACTGTTTTAGAATAAATTTTTTATAATCCTCAAAGTCAGTAAATAATTTATGTTCTCCACTTACAACATCATAACATTGCATATTATGTATTAATCCATAATTATTTGCAGTTATTAAGATATAAGTTTCTTTGCCTTCTCTTTCAGACATTATAATATTGAAAATTGATTTTATTTGTTCTATTCCCTCAATGTCTAATCCACTGTCTAGAGCATCTAATAAAATAAATATCTTTTCCAAGTCTTTATTCTGTTCTACAAATGCACCCATCTTTTTAACAATCTTTCCAAAGTTGTAAAAGATTTGTTCTCCCTCACTATGAAATGATGTTGCTGCAAGTGATGCAAAATCTCCTGTAAATCCATAATGTTCTTTTGCTGCAGATCCTCCATCTCCATAATTGTCATATTTAATAAATGGTATAGTATTATCTTTACAATAAGTTTCTATTTGTCTCAATAGTGTTGTTTTACCACTTCCATTATGTCCTATAATAACTGTTGCACCATTTGATAAATCAATAAAACTACTTTTATATAAATATTTTCTTTTATCATATGGATCTCTTATTATTTTAATCTTCATCTTGATTTCTCCTTATTCTCAAATATATTTCCGTCCATTCTTACTACTGAATTTGCATCAATAGACTTTGTAACAAATGCATTTCCTCCAATTACTGTATTGTCTCCAATAACTGTTTCTCCACCAAGAATTGTTGCATTAGCATATATTATAACATTATTTCCAATGGTTGGATGTCTCTTTGTTTGTTCTCTATTTGTAACAGACTTTGCTCCTAGTGTACCTTGATATATCTTTACACTGTCTCCGATAATTGTTGTTTCTCCAATAACTATTCCTGTTCCATGATCTATCATACAGTTCTTGCCTATTTTCGCTCCTGGATTTATATCTATTCCTGTTTCTCTATGTATCATCTCAGACATTATTCTCGCAATTTGTTTTGCTCCATTATTATAAAATAGATGTGCTACTCTGTGAACTGCTAATGCTCGAACTCCTGGATAACACATTCTTATTGTTTGTTCTGAGTCTGCAGCAGGATCTCCATTGAATGTTGCAGTTACATCTGAGTCAATAAGTTGTCTAACTGTATAATCATCAAATAACTCCTTATTTAATTTCTCATTACCTGATTGATATAAGAAAGTTTTAATAGTGGCTAGGTATATATATTTATTATACAAGAAATAATCTAATATATCTCTTGTAAATGTCTCTGTTTCTTTAACTAAATCATATGTCATCTTCGTCATCTCCATCCTCTGTGAAATATTGATTTATCATACTCCACAATTCTTTATCTGTTTCTGGTAAAAATAACCATCCTGCACAATAACTGTCAGACACATCTTGCCATATCTCTTGTGCTTCATATAGTGTTATATTCTCTGAATGTTTTGCACATACATCTTTTATTCTTTGACAATCATTTCTTTCATATATCTTTCCGTCTCCAAACTTACTTCTATTTAACATATTTTATCCTCTGATTTATTATAATGAAAAATATCCATAACTCAGTGTCACGGATATTTTATAAATATTTAATTAAAATTTCAAATCATCTGCACGAGTTGCTTTGCTGTGTAAATCTTTTCCATATCTTACGAATACATAACTATCATTTACACTAGTTATTGTTCCATATTCTATCTGACTCTTTGGACAGTCTTTATAAGGAATATACACTACTCCTCTGCCTACATTATTTCTTGCCTGTTCTAATGTCATTTCGATTTCCTCTCTCGTATAATATCTGCAGGTTTACTTATAATGACTTTATAATTATCAAAGAAATTCTCTGGATATAAATCTTTTTCTTCTACTACATTTCCATTATCTAGTGTATATCTCTCATTTCCATCTACTGTTTTATAAATACTTTTTACTACAACTGGTTCTATATTTAGAAATCTATATAATGTGCATGGTTCGATTAGTTCCCCTATAATTATGTATCCTTTATCTCCAACCTTTATATTTTTCATCATACAGGATCTCCCTCATCTTCAAAATATTCATTATCTATTCCTGCAATATTTTCTTCGTCTGGACCTTCATAATCGTCTAGTTGTAATGTCGCATCCACAAGTCTTGCATCTCTCTTTATGTCTTCTTTTGCTACAAAGAACTCTAAAATTGCGTCCGATAATCCTTCTGCAATTTCATCTGCAAGTTTTAGTAATTGTTCTTTATCTGTTACTAATACCTTTTGTATTTTTGGTTTTACTACTTTAACTAATGCCATAATCTTCCTCCAAATTTATTATTCGTCAAATAAACATATATTATATTTTTCCGTCTGCTTACCTTCATAATTGAAATAACATACCCATTCATCTCTTACTACAGTTACTGGATTTGACTTACTTACTACCACCTGTTGTTGTTTCACAAATTTCCAATCATACTCTGGAAACATCTCTGGAGCAGATTGTCCATATGTAAATATAATTGGAACACCTGTCTTCCTCAATTCTTCTATATATGTTTTTAATCTTTCTGTCTGTGAATCTTTTATTCCATATAAAACTGTAGAAGACTCGTAAGGAGGATCTATAAATACTAAATCTCCTTCTCTAACATCTTTTGCAGTATATTTATCAAAACAACTTCCTAATTCTACCTCTATACTCTTTGCAGTCTTGAGAACATACATAGATGAGTATACACATGGTCTAATTGGTTTTTCTTTTGCATACATTATATGCTTATCAAGACTTCCTGTCATCATACTTCCAGAATTAAGAATTATATACTCTCTCTCTCTCCATCAATAAATTCAGTAGCATTTCGAATATCAAAATTTTCTGTATATTTCTCGAATTTTTCAATAGTATTATCTAAATCTGGTTTATTTAATAACCATTTATACACTCCATAAAGTTGTTTATTAATTTCTATTCCTAGCACATCATATTTCTTTCTATAACTTAATGCGTAACACATAGAACCTGCAAATACTTCTACAATTCGTTTTGTGTCTAATGGAGGTTTCTTATAACTATCTACAAGTTTATGTTTACTTCCTGTATATCTAAATAACTTTGCCAATCTTTTTCCTCCAACCTTATTGTAATTATCTCTCTTCGATATTCATTACTTCTATTAATTTATCTGCATACCATTTACATGCAGTTTCCATGTTACAGTCGTATTGTTGTGATTGAATTCCTGAACCAATTACATCTGTAACTGACTTAACTAATTCAAATTCTACTCCATTTCTTGTGCAAACACTTGCTACTGCAAATCCTTCCATATCGAAATATCCTTCTCTTCCTGTATTTGTCTCAAAATGATCTTGAGTGTATAAAGGATGTGTGTAACTATATTTATGATCTAATCCTTGATTAACTATGAATGGTTGTATTGTGTTTTCTCCATCTACTGGAGCAATATTAAAGTCTCCATTTATTACTCTGTCTATTGACATAGATTTACATTTATTAAATGCTTCTACTGTTGCTCCACATACTCCGACATTTATTATTCTGTCTGCATAATATTTATCAATTAAATACTGTGTGGCACATGCTGCGTCAACTTTTCCTACTCCACTAAGAACCAACACTGCTCCTGGATCTGAATTCTTGTTTATATTCTTTAATTTTACTAAATATGTTCTATATGAAGATTTGTGTGTTACATCAATAACTTTTTCAAAAGCATCTCCCCAAATATTCTTAAATTCTGTCTCTGTTGCTATAACTATTCCTATCATTTATTAACCTCCACTACTGGCAGATCTTTATATTCTTCTGGAATCTCTGAAGAAAATATAAATTTATCTGTTTTATATCTATCACAATATTTACATTTATTACCTAATGAAATAAACACATAATTTCCAATTGTTTCTCTTACAATACATCTTTCATAATAGTGCTTATGATCTGAGCGAGGTTTTCCCGAATAGTTTGATTTCTTTTTATAACTAGGTTCTCTATCTTCCCATTCTCTTTTTCTTGGTGCTTTCAATCTTGCATCTTTCATATATTTTGGCATTTTTCTTTTCTCCTTACTTCTATTGTAATATTTTAGTCTACGAATTCAACTGTTGTGTCACATCTTCTTCTCATTGAGTTATAAAGTTCTTTTAATTTTTCAGCATCTTTATCTGATAATGTTTCATTTACTCTACTATATTGCATTAATTTTATTTTATATTGATTTGAATTTGGAAAATTTCCTGAACAATGATGTTTATTATATTGTTCATCTAGTTGCTGGAACATCTTATCTAAATCAAATTCAATGTGTCCTGTAATCTTTCGTCTTGGTTTTGAATTTCTTAATTCAGTATAATAATATCTACCCTCTGGTATAATGCCTTCATCACTATAATCTATAAATAGATGCTGTTCCCGTGCGTTCTTATATACTTTTAACTGAGTTTTATCATAAGCACTCCATGAAGATACCACTCCAAAAGTCTTATATATTGTTCCTAAATAAACTTCTTTAATTGTTAGTGTTTCTACTATATCTCCAACTTTATATTTATCTGTAGAATTCTTCTTAAATGATTTCTTTAAATCATCACATTCTTTTGCTCTCTGTATTTCTGACATATTCTTTGTATATGCTCCTACATTTGAATTTGTTCTACCAAGATATACATCTTCCATGCATTCTCCATTTACTAATGTATTATTCTTTATGAAGTTGCATAATAACTCTGAATTTATGCCGATTAAATAGGTTTTTCCGTCCTCTGCTGTAATACTACAATTCCAAAATGAAAGTTTCCCACCCTGACTAGAACCACCTGCAGATGCCTTTATTTGTAGTCTAAACTTACCATTAGTATATCTATTTACTAATTTATTTGTATATGGATCATAATTTGGAGTTACTCTTTGATTATAATATTCAGAACTATCTGCCCAATATAATGCACTGTCTAATTGTTTCTTATTGTTTGGATCTACTATATATCCCTGACCTGATTTATTTTCTACTATGATTACTTCATCATAAATATTTACAGTATTCATTACATTTCCCTCAATTTGTTTTCTATTTTATTGATTAATTGTTCTTCGTGTTCCATTCTTTTATTATGAGTATCAAACATAAATTTTTCTGCTTCTCTCTTATCATAGAATGCTCCTACAATTGGAACACCATCTAATTCAGTTTTAATTACAAAATGATATTTAGGATGATCTTTTATTAGTTTATACACTATTATTCCTCCACTCTCTCGAATTTTATCATAACTGCACCCAAGTCATCTGTTCCTATATGATCTGGTTTAATTGGACATACTCCTGCATATCCATTTTCTCCAATTAAATATACCATAGATAGTTTATCAAGATATTCTGTTCCTTTATTCACATATACCTTTGGTTTCTCTAATGTTTCATATACTGGCATGAATATTTGGAAGTCTACTATTGTTCCACCTAAGTCTATATATCCTTTGCGTTCTTTATTTTCTTTTCTATGTGCAGTATATGCATCATATGTTTTAGATGGTTTGAAATCTACTCTTACTTTCTTAGATAAATCTCTGAATTCTGGTGTAAATATTCTGTGTAAATCTATTAAATTTTCTGTGTTTTCTACCTTTGTTACTATTTCATAATCATTGTAGATTACTCCTACATAACCTGTGCATATCATTTGTTCTTCTCCAATTAGATATGCTCCTGCTAATGCTGGTCTCTCATCCTTTTGTAGATTGTATGCTATCTTTGCTAATCTTTCTCTTGCTGCTAATTTACTCATTTCTTTTCTCCTTATAAATCTTCTATTATGAATTTGTATGGACAATCATTCTTTCTACAATTACATTTTGCTGTCCCTGTAAAATTATGTATTGTATACCACGGACATTTCTTATAATCTTTTCTATCACATAATGAACATTCCATCGTATCTCTAGTTACTTCTTTTATTGCATTCTTTAATATATCAGGTTCGAATGTTCCAGATAAATCTAATTCTTCGTCTTTCTTCAATATTGCAAATTTATATTTGCTACTTTCTTCTAAAATTGAATTAAGAGCAGTTTCTCCTTCCTTCTTGCGATATTGAACTAACATTGCAATTATCATGTCTGTGATTATTTTTAATTTGGTTCTATCTTTTCCGTCTATCTCACTATCTTCACTATCTTTCCATGTTGTAAGTTTATCATGAAACACCATCAGTGAAAAATAATTATCTCTATCTTTTTCAGTCATTATGATTCTCCACTATTTTAATTTAGGTATTAACTCTAAATTAAATTTGTATTCAGGATAACTACAGAATCCACTGTATCCTATTCTTCCTGTTGGTTCTGCAAGTTTATTTTCTGTTAAAAACTTTTCTGCCCATGGACAATTATTTACATCTACAAATGCACAATCTTTCTTGCATGTATCACTTATGTCAATACATACTGTTATTACTGCAAATGGTTCTAAACTGGTAGTTTCCAAAGACACTGCTAATGAATTATTATATGTGTATTTTGTTCTACCGATTGTTACTTCATATCCTCTAACTTCGTAAGTCATTTTAATCCTCCATTAATAAAATAAAGTGTAAGATTTTCTTCCTACACTTTATTATAATTAGTTTTTATAATGCCTCAATAACTTTTTATATCGAAGACACCTTTCTTCACAAGTTTTCTAAACTTTCTATCACTACAGTAATCAGCAATTTTATATTTAAGTCTTCGGATTGTAGTATAACAACCATCTGCATAACATCTAGAATGTATAATTAAATTATCCAATCTCTTTTTATATTCTTTTAATTGCTCTGTTGTAATATTAAATGGATTTGTTGTTCCGTCCAATAATTTATCCAACCATCCATCTTTTGACATATACATAGTATATAATTCATTTCTAGGAATTGATTTTACTTTCTCTATAAATTGATATGCATCTGAATATAGATCTTCATCTTCATTTCTTTCTGCTCTGATGATACCTACTACTTCACTCATTACACTTTCTAATTGTTCCTTGATCTTTTTCTTGACTGGACTACCATATGAACATAGTGCATCATTAACAGAGTCTGTAACTAACTCCTTTACTGCTGTCTCTAATATGTCATGTATAGTTCCATCCATCTCCATTCTCTTTAATTCGTTTTGTATCATTATCTCTAGATCTAACATTTTCTTATTTCTCCTTAAACTTATTTCAGGGATGGTCCCCTAGGTGTTTTTTCTTGCGATGAAGTAATTTTCATAATTTTCTCTAATTATTGTAATTATATATAATATAATTACATATTAATTATTGTGAGTATCTTGTTTAAATATATCTGGAGTGTTATCTATGTCTAATACAAAGTCTTCTAATATGTCTTGTAATAGTGTATAATCTCCTAGATAGTATGCTAATGTTATTTGTTTTGCTATGAATCTTCTTTTCTTGCCTGCGACATTTGGATTTCCTTTTCTGTCATATTCTAGACATTCTTCATATGTCCTATTGAACATTATTGCTGCTATTGTTGAATAAATATCTTTCTTTTCTTTGTGTGCCTTTGCTATTATTGGATCTCTTGTTAAGAAGTTTACTAATTTCTTATCCACTTACTTAATCCTCCAATTCTTCGTGTAATTGTTGATGTAATTCTTCATTTAGATATATGTTATCTTTTATTTGATCTTTATCTAAATCTAATTCATCTATGTTCCATGTTCCTACTAAAATATAATATGGTTCTTCTTCTACTCCATATTCTACTTGATTTTCATATTCTCGTATGAAGAAATTATCTGCTTCTAAATCTTTTGTTACTATGTAGATGTTCTCATATTCGAATACATCTCCTACTCGGATGTCTTTTCCTGTGCGATCTTTCTTTCCGATGAGTTCTAACTCTTCTCTCTTCATATCTACTTATCCTCCTTTGTTGATTTGATTACAATATTATTGTTTATATATAGATCTTTTTCTGAACATAAGATTATTGCTTCTTTTATTCTCTCTTCTGGAGATTTTGATTTATTCTTTTCTAGAACTCCGATTGCTATCTTTTCTCCGCATCCTAAAACTAAATAATCTTCTATTGGCAATACACATAAATCATTCTCTATTTTATATGCTTTATCTTTATATGCAATTATAAATCTACTTAACATATAATTCTCATCATTTCCATTTGCGTCTTTTAGAATTCTCTTGTTTGCTAATAAGATTGAGTAAATCTTCCCTGATAAATTTGTTACTACATATTCATAGTCTACTGAATTCTTTAATTGGAATATCTCTTCTATGATGTTATTTTGACATTGAACTAATTGTCCATCTCTTAAATGTCCTACAACTCCCATTATTCCTTGTTTGCAATTCTTTATTTCCCATATCTTACAAACAGAGTTATTATCACAGTTCTCTTTTAGTCCATTACTTGTGATTTGACTATCACATCCAATTACTATTCTATCATTGTCTTTTATTGCTACAATTAAACTCAATGTCTATTCCTCCTCAATAAAATCTATTTTTGGATATTGACATGGTGTTGTCTTTCTAAATCCGCAAACTGGACATACATGTTCGTATTGGATTGTTGCCAATTGAAAGATGTGTCCTGTTGGTTTCATCTCTCCTTTCTTACAACTGTCACAGATATAAACTACTCTTACTGGTTTTACTGGTTTTTGTTTTTCCATTTAATTTTCCTCCATATATTTATTTGCTTCTTCTCTCGTCCTAAATATCTTATTGCTTTCTATATTTATATAAACTCTATCTGAACAAGTGAATTTATCTACATAAAACTTTCCATCTGGTCTGATTGCTATCTCATCAACTATATATTCTTCTATGTATTGATGAAGTTTATCATCTCCTACTATAACAAATATTGCATCTCCAAAATTAAATTTCTCTTCCATTAATCCATACTCCCATAACTATCATTATAGCAGTTTCCACTTCTGCCAAAATTATTTCTTTCTTCTAAATTTTGCCTTATTCTGCTTTGAACTTGTTTATATAAATCATAAGATACACATTCTCTTGCGTATGTTGTAAGATATCTGTGTATGGAAGTCTTGCTACATCTATATAATCCTGCTAAAGATTTCATTGTTCTTCCTGTTTCAATATATGTTGTGCATATTCTTTCACAAATATATTCCTTACTTCCATTCAATATTCTTTTAATTTCTCGCATTAAATTTTTCCTCTGTATTATTGTAATGAATTTTCAGTATTACTCATTTAATACATTGATATTTCATCTTTTTCCGATCTTATTCTGTCTATCCATGTTGGAAATCTCATTGAATATTTTCCATCTGCATCTTGAGATATTTCAAAATACTTTATCTCAACTATTTTCCCTAATAGTAGTTCTTTATTATTCCAATATAATTCTCTCTGAGTATCTGTAAATCCAGAACCTACATCACATTTATATAAGTTTCCTCTATGTTCAAATTCTACTGTTATTCCACCTAATGTGTTTGTAAATCTACCTGTTCCAGAATACATATCTAATACTTTTACATCTGCCGTCTTGAATTTTTTAACCTTCAACAAGTTCTTTGTTCTCTTACATTCGTAAGGTGAGTCTGCTATGTTTATCATAACTCCCTCTCCACCTACTGATGTTATTTTTTCCAAATAATATTCTATTTGTGATTTATCTGAACCTTGATATAGAACCTCAACTTCTTTTATCCATCTTAATTTTGGACACATTCCTTTTATTGAAAGATGTAACATAGACTTTCTACTCGTTGTGTCTGCTATAGATGTTCCTTTCCAGAATTCTTCTGCCTTTACCATGTCAAATATATGGAATATTACTCCTGTTTTTATTCCGTCTCTTCTTACTGCACTTGTAGTTGCTCTAAATAATTCTTCAGTGTCTTCAATATTTGCATCTGCTATTAATTCTCCATCATAGAAATATCCATGAGGAAGTCTCTTCAACTCATTTTCAATGTCTAACATATCCTTATATAATTGACCTTGACGAGTATAAAGTATTACATTTCCATCTTCTTCAACTAATGCACACATTCTACAATTATGTTTTAGAATTCCATTACAGAAAAAGTTATGATTACCTTCAACTGTTAATTCATAAGTATGTTCTTTCTGTATTTGTTTCATTCTTTTAATTCTTTCAAACATTTATTTAATATCTCCTTATATTCTCCATTTAATATTTCTCTTTCCCAAATATTTATAAATTTATATCCAAAACTCTTTATAAAACTTTCTCTTGCTGAGTCCCTTTCCCAAATTTGTTCAGCAGTCATTTTACCCTCGTATGTTGAAATAATATCTGACCTTGAATATTCTCTTGGATCTGCATGACAATATCCACCATATATCTCAATCACTAATTTATATTTAGGCAATGTTATATCAGGTATTGCAAATTTAACTCTCCCATCTGCTGTTTTTATTCTAAATGGACTTCCACATTCGTCAATCACCTCTTCACCTATAGATCTTAAATAATTAGATACAGTATCATGAATTGTGCTATGACTGCATCCAGGTTTCAATCTACAACTTCCCCAAGCATTTCCGTATTTCTTTATTTTTGTAAGTTGTATTTTCTGTATTATTCCAGGTATATGATCTGGATTTTCAACTCCATATCGTTCTAAAAATGTTTGTTTTGTTTTAGGAGATTGAAAAGTATTCTTACAACCATACTTATCTATACAAGACTTCTCATAATTAGTTCTTGTGAACTCAGTTTTTGCTGCCTCAGAATTATTTCTTAATTTAATATTTCTTTTCTTTAATTCACTTATAAAATAACATAATCTATTTATATTTAATGATTTCTCTAAATTATATATTGACTCACCATTTTTATATCTTTTACAGAATTCATTAAGTAAAGTTTCATTTGGTTTATCTAATTCATAGCATTTTTTACAAATACCTAGATGACCAATATAACTATCTTTATATTTAAATCTTATACCACAACTTGAGATGTATTCAAATTTACTGTATTCTTTTTTTATAAATTCAAATTCTTCTTCTGTAATGATATATCTATTTGATTTATTCTTTGTTAAATTAAAATTCAAATCTTTCAATATTCTATAAAGACATGTCTCTGATACATTTAATTTAGTTGCAACTTCCTTCAATTTCATCTACAAACACCTCATCTTCAGAGGTTAAATATCTTACTTCTTTCCAACCATTTCTTGTCATTACTAAGTCGTTTCCTGTTATCTTTAATTTTCTTCCTGTAACTGTTTCAATTTCATACCACTCAGCATTTTTAGACAGTCCCCTCATAAAATTCTCAACTTTCTTAAATTCTATCCGTCCAGTTTTCTCGTTATAAGATTTTACCTCTATATTAGAATAACTGTTTTCTAACGAGGATATTGTCTTTAATCCTATATTTGTTTCAACTAAAGTATCACCTGATACACATCCATCTAATTTGGTAGACAATATAAATTCTTTATCATTTATATAATCCGTATTTTCAAAATAATTATCTGCAAGCATTACATTAAATACTTTTACAAATCCTTCTCCCATAACTTTATTTAATGTTGTTGCATCCATACCTAGTTTTAATTCTTTTGTAAATATCTTCTTCAACAACTCTGAATATTCTTTATGTTCGTTAATATAGTCATTTACATATCTAATATCCACATCTCTACCTGTGTTGTTTACTTTCAAATATTCTAATACATCTATATAAGTTACAATTATCTTCTCTGCAAATAAATCATTAAAAGAATAATTAGAAAAACAGGACTCTTTTTCAATCTTCTTTGAACTGAGTCCTGTTACTATTAAACTATCATACAAGAATTTACAGGTCTCTATAAAATAATGATTGTTCGAATTTTCTCTAATTATATTTTCTTTTTCTATCCTAGATGTTGTATTAGATATATTGTTTATTATTTTATTCAGTTCTTGTAATTTCTCCTGCATTAGTTTCTCCCATATATTTATACACACTAATTCTCTGTGCATATTTTATTGAATTCAATATTGTTTTTATAAAGAGTTTTCTCTTACTTACTGTTAACTTTTTATTAGGACATATTATAAATTGTTTCATATGTTTTTGATTACTATAATGATCAGATATTCTTAAATTTACAGTTATTCCTTTTCTATAAGTTAATCTTAAATATGTTGAATTTGTTGTAATACTTCTCTCTACATGATAATGTAATTCTCTGTATTTAGAAATTATAAATGTGTCCAAGATATTTGCTAAATAACTTCTCTCTAGAAGTGCTATCTGCTTCAATTCTTACCATTCTGTGTATTGGCAATTTTGACAAACTACTCTTGAACTTAATTTATTATTTTCAGAATATTTTTCAACTATTGGATTCTTGCTTCTACACCCATTTACAATTTTATATTTTACTTCTATTTTATGAGTATCTATGATAATCATTTCAGAATTACATATTGGACATCTTTTCATATAATCCTCCTAGTTGATTTTTTACTAAACTAACTTAATAGCATCAGTTAATAGTTCTTTCAACTTTTCAAAGTTATCTTTATCTACTCTTATCTTCTCTTTATGTTCTACTTTTCGCATCAATTCAACTTTCTGTTTACTTAATTTCTTCTTTTCATTTATTTTATTAAGTTCTTCATCTTCTTTCTTTAATCTTAATGCAGATTGAACACTATATGATGTTCTTCCTTCTGATAAATCATTTAAGAGTTTCCTTACAGCAACCATCCATTCTTTTCTAGTCATCAATCTTCCCTCCTAAACAAACTGTTATAGAATCAAATAAATCATTTAATTGATGTGCGATTTCCTTTCTAGTATCTGTTGCAGGTAAAGCATTTATTTCTTTTGCTTTTAATTCAAAGATATTTTTCATCTTCTTGTAAACTTCTTCTGAATTCTCTACTGTATATTTATTTAATTCAATAATATTTTTACAAATAGGACATTTACATGATACACATATATTAGACTCATCGTCTTCAGGACCATAAACATGTAATATGTCATTTTTATAGTCCTTATCTGTCAATTTGAATTCAGATAAACAGTATGGACATTTAATATCTCTATATTTTGGATATTTTTTAATGATCATATTTATATCCTCCTACTTCTTTACAATATCTTTCAATGCTTTATCTTCCATTTTTGGATTCATCTGTTCTAACATATATACTCTTACAACATCAAGTGCTTTATCTGCACCTGTATAGAATCCATCAATTCTTGCCATTTCTATTTTTCTATTTACTGCAGTTTCAGTTCTTTGTTTTTCAATAAATTCAAGTAATTCTTTTTCTTTCATTATTTATCTCCTCCAATAACTTTAGATTTTAATGAATTAGAATATTCTTCGTAGTCTGCTAATCCTAATGGATTTCCTAAAAATCTATTCATTCTTGAAACAAATTCATAGTTTTTAATAATTTCATCTACAAATTCTTTTTCTTCTACTCTTTCTTTCATTGAAGTTACTGCAATTTTTAATTTTACAATATTCTCTTCAATTTGTCTGATATTTTCTGCATACATTGGTTCTTCAGATGCTGGTGTATGTGCTTTCAATGTTATTAATACTTCTTCTTGAACTGCAATACCTTTTTCTAATTCAACAATTTTTGCAATATTATTGTTAATATATGTTCCTAATTTATATTTGAAGTCTTCTGCACTTGTTAATTTCTTGTCTGCTCTATCTCCTTCAATTTTTGTTCCATTTTCAACTTCTGCGTTATTTTTAATTTTCTTTGCCATTTGATTTATAATCTCCTCTTCTTTTTTTGTTCTTTTGAATGGTTTACTTGCATTCTCAAGTTGTTTTTCCAAGTTTGCGATTTTCATTCTGTAGAATGGTTTTTCGCTATCACTTGCATGTTTCCAATTACTCTTTGTTTCTACGATTGTTTTCTTTATCTGTTCAATCATAAATTTCTGAGTATCTGTTAGTTCTACGGATTTCTTTTTACTACTCATTTGTTTCCTCCTTATTTATTGTAGTGTTTTTATCTCCTAATTCATCTATTCCAACTGTAATCTTTTCAAAATGTGTTGGTTTTATTATTCCAAGTGCTATTTGAAAACATTTTTCTACAACACTTAACTCTTGATCATCCAATGAAATTAAATAAGTTTTCAAATCACTTTTATTTACTGTCCTAATCTGTTCGCATAAAAATGTATTTTTTATTTTATCTATATAAAATGAACAATGCGTAGGTAATGAATTCTTCTCAGCACTTGTGCAAGGAACAACTTGAACAGTTTCTGAAAACTTATTTCCCGTATCATTTGATATTATTAAAACTGGTCTCATTCCTTTCTGTATATGATCGAATACTTTTTGATTGTCTCCTAATTTTATATCTCTATCAGAAGAATTTACATCATATACACAATTACACCACCATATTTGACCTCTTAAATACTTTTGCATATGCGATTTATTCCTCCTTATGATATCGTTTCTTCATTGCTTCTGATATCTTCCTCCTAGTTTCTTCTGACATCACTCTTTTTGTAACAACTACATTCTTTTCAACAGAAGTTTTCTTAGGTTTTGGTTCTTCTTTCTTTTTCTTTTCATTTCTAATTTCCAATGCCTTCTTTCCTTGCTCTCCTAGAAATCTAACAGATTCTCCTTCCGGAGTTTTATTTACTTCATCATTATGTGGCAATTTGTTACTTGCTAATAATTCTTTTATTGTTTCTGTTGAAAGTGTTCTATAATCTACATTTATATTAATATCTTCTGCTACATTCAAGGTTTTATTTACATTAACATCAATTATCGATTTAGGAGTATATGATGGATCTAATTTTTTCAAGAGTGTTAAAATAGCATTGGCATCTGGTGGAACTTGCTTTTTAGTTATTGTAACTTTTCTATATGGATCTTTTATATTACCATCTTCATCTACAGAACCTGCTTCTTCTGTTCTCTTTTCTTCTATCTCTAATCCTAATGCAAGTGACAGTAAAGATCCCTCTAAATCAGATAACTTTGCTTTTCTACTATCATATAATCCTATTTGGATTGCTGCTGCAAAATCTGGATATTTCTCCATATAATACTGAAATGATAAACTATCTAGTTTTAATTCTTTTCGAATTGATGCATAAGTTCCTGTTGGTGAATTTCTTGCTGCAATATATGCCTGTGCTAGAAATCCATCACCATATTTATCTTTTTCAGGTATTTTATAATTCAAGAGTTTCTCTCTAAATTTACTCACATTTTCTGGCAATGCTTGAGATAGAATATCATCATTATTAATAATTATCTCATCATCTTTCATAGCATTACCCTCTTCTATTTTTCAAATCACACAATTCAATACACTCATCTATAGTAGAACATACATCTTCTTCATCAAACATTGAACCTGCTTTATTTTTTAATTTATATCTAACGCATTTTACTCCAGATTCTTTTGTGATAAATATCTTTTCAATTTCTCCAGAAACAGGAACAAACTTAAATTGATTCTCTAATCGAGTATATCCCATTGTTTCTCTTACATTTTTGAATTCTGCAACATATACAACATCATCTGGTTCGAAATTATGAGCAGTTTGATGCTTAATCTTATTCGTAATTCTTTGTTTTACAATTATTACTTCATCCAATTTCTCTTCTGGAATTACTTCTTCAATGACTGGTTCTTCTACTTTCAATTTTTCAGGTTGTTCTGTAGTAGATTCTTCAATCTTTGGTTTTACCTTTTCTTCAACTGTCTGTTGTAAATTTTTTGGTTTTGGTCCTGGTTTTTTCTTAACTGGTTCGACTTTTACCTCTAAATTACCTTCTAGACGGTCTAAATTGGTGTTCTCTGCCTTTTCAACTTCTTCTTGAACAACAACCCCATCTGAAATATCGTTGGTTTTAGAGTCCTTTTCAGTGGTATTCAAACCATCTTTAACTTCTTCTAATTCTTCCATATTAATCTCCTCTTGATTATTATTTTGATTGATTTCGCTCATCCAATATATCCTCCCTAAATTTTGAAATCCATGTGCTAATAGTTGACTGACTTTTATTAATTATCTCAGACACTTCTTTACGAGAATATCCATATAACAATAACTTGAATATAATTTGTAATTTTGGTTTTGCTTTTGAAATTACTTCTTCTAGTTCTTCTTTACCATCAGAATTATCCTCTACACTAATATAACTCAAAACATCCTCATCAACAAAATTACCTTCTTGCATTTGTTTATATAATTTGATATCTGAATATGTTCCTGCTAACCAATTTGATATATATGGATAAGCATATGTAGAAAACTTAGTTCCTCTGGACTCATCAAAATTATCTGCTGCTTTACATAGTCCTAAAAATCCATACTGCAGTGCATCTTCATCATCTATGTATCCTAACTTTCTTGCTATATAGTATACTAAATTCATATTATCTAATACCAACTTCTGTTTATTCTCATCAAGCATATTTAATCTCCTTCAAATATATTTGTATATTTTCCTGTTATATATTTCCTATAACATTCTTCTCCGTATCCTCTTTGTATAGATAATGGATCTTTCAACATTCTACCACAGTGTTTACATTTACATTTACTACTATCTGAATCTCCTGGTAGTGATAGAATATAATTTTTAATTGCTTCAACATTTTTCCCACATGCTTCTATTGCATCTCTTGCAATATTATTTGGAACTCCAAATGTTTCAGATATAGCAATTACTTCTTCATCTTCCATATATTCCTCCCATATTAATGACATCATAATATTAACTCCGACAAAAAATGATCAATAATTTGAGATTCTTCAAATATACCACTCTTTACACCTTGTTCTAATTTTAATAATAATTTTAATGCATATCTTAAATCTGCTTGACTATAAATGCCTTTTCTTCTTTGACATTGTCCTATTATAAATGGTGCTAGTCCTGTTGAATCTGTTGTTGGAGATACCACGGTTTCTACTATAAATTGACTTCTAAATGCTGTATAAAGTAATGAGATTAATTTGATATTACTTTCTTGTTGTAATTTTAATATGTTATATAATTCATACATTTTATTATTTGCAGTAAGAACTTTATCAATAAATTGAAATATTACATCTCTGTTTCCTGTATAAATTACTCCTGTTGATATCAATTTTTGTAATGCTTCATCTTCTGAGATATTATTAGAACTAGATAATTGTTTTACTTTATCTAATTCTAATAAAAACTTTCCATAATTATACCCACAAATTTCACCTAATTCTTTTATATGTTCTGGAGTTAACTTTGTGCTTGGAGCAACCATTTCTTTAAATGTCTTAAATTCCTGAGGATTACATTCAACTATAAATTCTTTATTTTGAGTATAAAACTTTGTTCTTTTATCTACTTCATTCAAAACTACAACTAAAACATTATCTCCAATAATCTCATCAATGTTTTCAAATATTTTTTCACAACTGGATAAATCTTTTGAATACTTCAAAATAAATATTCTATTACTAGAAAATATTGCATCACCTCTGCATAATGGAATAAAATTACTTAAATCATTAAGAGGATATTTTTCTAAGTTAAAGAATTTTGAAATGTTATCTATGTATATATTTGCAATAGCATAGTCAGAACCTACAAACACTAATAATTTAGGTTTTTCTTTTCGCTTTATCATATTCTGTATTTCAAATAGTTCCATTCTTTATACCTCTTATATTTAATAGCAAATTGTCTAAAATATAATTCTTATTGTATTTTAATTGAATACTTCTCTTTGCTTCCATAATTTCATAATATATCTTTAATTTTTCATGACTAGTTTCTGAATCTCCATTTAATTTCATTAAATAATTTATAAATAAATCTAAGTCATATCCGTTGGATTCTTCTTTTAATTTAATTTTATTTGTGACTTTTAATAAATTACCTGCAGAAGCATTCTTTATATTTTCCCAAACTCTTTTAGTAAATTCTTTGAATTCTTCAATATTCAAATTCTCAGACTTTTCGATATCACCTGGAACATTACAAAATTCTAAACAAGAACTATCCACATTCATCTCTTTTGATATTTCTAATAACTCTGCTTCTGAATAATCAGATAATTCGATGACTGTTCCTCTACCTAATATTGTTGGCAATATCACATCTCTTGTGCATGCTGTTAATATTATTCTTGCATTCCTAGGTGGTTCTTCACAAATTTTTAGAATTGAATTTTTTGCTCCAATTGACATTGCTTCAAATTCTGGAATACAGTATATAATTTCTTTATCTTGAGATTCCATTATAACTTTCAAATCTCTTATGTCATCAATTTTATTTCCCCAAATTAGACATTGACACTTTAATTTATTTGCTATTTGTTTAGAAGCAGTCTTCTTTCCTATACCTACCTTACCGATCAATATCAAAAAAAGAGGTAATCTGTTATTTGAAATAAATTCATCTATCTTTTTATTAAATTTATCTTGTCCTATCATCGTGATCTCCTCTTTTATTTTCTTACTCTCTACTTAATAATAATAGTTCTGTTTCTACTACTGGTAATACCGAACTCTCGTATTTTATTTTACTATTTAACTCATTTATCTTCTCAAGTAAATTCTTTAATACAGCATTATCAGAACCATTTGTTCTATTTAACTGTTCTGAATATATTTTTGGAATTGATATATAATCAAAGTTATTAAATAATTTATATTTACATAAATCTGATAGAAAATTAGTAAAACTCCTAATAAATAATTTTAAGTCTTTTCCTGCTTGATATAATTCTTCAATAATTTGAATTACTTTTTCTTCTTCACAGTTATATATTGCAAAGAATAAATTAAATAATACATCATAATCTACACTTCCTAAAATCTTAACTGCGTCTTCTAATGTTACATTATGCTTTAGACTTAAACATTTATCTAACATAGATACTGCATCTCTCATTCCACCACTTGCTAATTTTGCAATATAATCAGAAACATCTGTTGGAACAGAAATATCTGGATTCAATTCTACTTCTTTATTAATAATATAATTTATTCTATTGAATATTCCAGAATAGGATATTCTAGTTAAATCAAATCTCTGAACTCTATTAATTATAGTTGCAGGAATCTTTTGTGGATCTGTTGTGCAAAATATGAATATTGACTTTGCAGGTGGTTCTTCTAATGTTTTTAACATTGCATTCCAAGCATTAATACTCAGCATATGACAATTATGAACTAAGATATTATTAGCAAAATATGAGTTATGTCCCTCAACTTCTAAATCGTATAAGTAAGTAAATCCTTCTCTACTGTCTGTATCTGAGATATAACTTGAGAACAATTCATCATTATATCCTCGTTTGTAAATCTCAACACTGTCCACCCTATACTCTTCAAAAATTCCGTCTTCTTTGTATCCTGCTGCAAACGATCTCTCAATTTGTGGGAAGCACCATCCACCTCTATCGCCAACTTTATCTCTCTCCATCCTAGGTCTACTTTGTAATTGGTAGGATACCCCGAGTCTCTGCTCATTTTCGTTGGTATTGCTAACTCTAATTCGTATTTCTGGTTCAACATCTTCCAAAGAGTTAACTGAGGTTTTGTATAACTCCCATTTCCACCTCTCACTGTAAAATAATGATTCCCATTCTCCTTCCGAGTATTCTTCATTTTTTCCATTGTTTCTAGGTTGCTCATTGGATTCTTTAATTTCATTCGTTCTGATGTTTTCTTCCAAAAATCTCTCATTTTCTGCGATGGTTCTCTCGTCCTTGATAATTCCAAACTTTGATTTCTCAATAATTGAGCGCATTCCTTTGAACAAGTCTGAACTGAAGAACTTATAGTAGTCTGGAATTCCTTTCCACAAATTTTGCAATTCTTCATCAATCTTCTCTTCATAGCATTTCTTGCTAATCTGATCTTTGCACATTCCTTTGAGCAACATCTCTTTCCTGTGAACCAATAAAACACTTTTCCACAGTTTGTGCATATATTCTTTACTGTATACTTTTTCTCCATTTCTTAAATGTTGAGCCTCAACCCAACCCTCCTCTGTAAAATATAACTCATCTACAGTAGTCAGAGTTGCCTTTCCATTAATTGTAACAATGCACAGTCTGGATATATCTACCTTGTTCTTAAAAGTATTATTTACTCTGCCTAATCCACACAGATTTTCAACATAGTCTCCCACTTTGATTTCAGATATTTTTTTATATCCCTTATCTGTTGATATTAGAGTATCTTTATGAAAACATTCATCTACAATGAATACCTTATACTCTGCTTCAATTGACTGATAATTTGCTTTATCTATGATTGATCTCATATCTTCAACACCATTATTTGATGCTGCATCCAATTCTGTTAATCCACCCTCACCATGATTTATTTCCTTCGTTAGAATTCTTCCTAGTGTCGTCTTTCCTGTTCCACTAGGACCAACAAATAAATAACAATTTCTTATAGTGTTTGTTGCAATTTGATTTTTTAGTATTTCTACAACTTCCTTCTGCTCACTAACATCCTCAAATGAATGTGGTCTATATTTTGTATATAATGGAATTACTGCCATCTCTTTATTTCCTCCTAATTTATTGTTATTTAATTATTATAATCCTCATTTATTTTATCACATAAATATTTCATTGTTTCCTTATCTATAACATAAAAATTATCTGTTCCTGGACCAAAATTAAATGCAAGTGAATAAAATAATTTATGCATTATTCTTGATTCTTTTTCTATCTTTTCTAAAACTTCTTTTTTAACTGAATATGAACTTTTCTCTGTTACACTTGTTTTGCATTCCACAAGTATTTTATTTAGTCTAACATCTCCCAATGAAAATTGAGATGCTCCCGAACCACCTACTTGTTTCCCTCCAAGTTCTTTTGCTACTTTTCTTTCCTGAGCATTTGAATAATATTTTGTAGAATTCTTATTTTGCGTCATTTAATATTTCCTCTAAAACTTTCTTACATTCACTACATAGAACCACTTCTGTGTTATCTTTAGATGTATATCTCTTCACATCATTATGAATTCCACATAAATTACATCTTATAGTAGGAACAGAAATTATTACTTTGCCATCTATTACTTCTGCAGTAACATCTATTCCACCCTGTAATTTCAATTCGTTTCTAATTTCTCTAGGTAAAGTTATTCTACCGTCACTTGAATACTTTAATAAGAATTTCATTTTAATATCTCCTCTCTTTTGTTTTTCTTTTTCATACCTCTTGTATATCCTAATTTCAAATAAAATTCAAATTCACACTCCTGAACCATCTTGTCTACATTCCCATTATTGATGTGAATTCTTCCCTTAAGAGCATAATTTGTCTTTCCTGTGAGCGGATGGTTAATGCTTTGAAGTTGTCTAGAATGTCTAGAATGTTTCTTTCCATAAAATGGATTACCGAATATTTTAATTTGAATCTTGGTTGCAATACTGTTTTTTATTCTCTGCTCTTTTGAAATAATTTTACCCTTTTCAGAATTTGATATTTTTGTTTTCAATTCGTCTGATAAGTGCCCGCCTAATGCTGCGTCTCTTAAATTATAATTTTGATTTGAATTCACACCCCCGTAATAGTCTATCCAATATTGTTCTCGTTTCATCAAGTCTTCATCATTCACATTATCACATGTTTCTATTATTCTAAAGGCAAAATTCTCAATACCGTATTTGTTAAAAGCACTTTGTAAGTGTTTATTACAGTGACTGTTACTAAATAACTCTTTTTGATGAGTATCTAGTCTTCTCGCAACATTTACACTCTGTCCTATGTATCGATTGCCATTTTTTAGATTACATATTTCATATATTCCTCTATGGCAATTCTTCTCAGAATAATTATAATTATCTTCTAATACGAACCATTCCATTAAATTCTTCCTCACTTATTTCTGTTAAATCGATTGTGGCTGATTTACTCACATAACCTGTCCAGTGTTGTTTTCCGTCTATTGTATATAAGTTCATTTTTCGCATTCCTGGGGTCTCTGCTAGAATTTCTCCAGTCATATCTCTCTCAGGCATTGCTACTCCATTATTCCATCTCTGATGAAAATCTAAATTTCCAGAATCATTTGACATCCATGCTTTTACATAAATTCTAAACTTTGTCTGCTCACTTAAACATTTAGGTATTAATTCAATTTCAACCTCTTCAAAATTCATTTCTTCAATTTTATCAATATCTTCAGATGTTGCAGTTTTTCCATTTATGAATATTTTTCCCTCATAATTCTTTAGAAATTCAAATGTTCCCGACATTATTTTTCCTCTCTTCTTTCATCTAAAAATGTTGCTTCCATATCTGCAATATTAGTAAACATAACAATTGGAAGAGATTCCATACACTGTAATGCTGTATCATCTTTCAATGGAGAATTTGGACACCCTGATGCTCCCATGTGATATACAATGGAACTACAAACATTTAGTGATAATCCTGTTATAAATTGTTGAACTATAAACAATGATTTTTGTCCATGTCCTCCCATTTCAAACTTTGGAGAATATTTGTAATAAGGTTCTTTAATCCAATTTCCACTTGCATCTTTCGTATTTCTCATTTCTACTGTATATGTTTCTGCCTTACATAAATCATGACATAGTGCAATTAATGCTAAGTCTGCATTATCTACTCCTAAATTCTCTTCAACTTTATCTTTGTATTCGAAATCAACTATCTTCATTAATCTATCATACACATTAAGACTATGTTTTAATAATCCATATTTACAACTTAAATGATACATTGTTGATGCAGGTGCAACAAAGAAGTCTGAATTTTCTATCCACTTCAGTAAATTATCTGCACCATTATACGCAGGGACTACTAATTCCTTAAATATTTTTATAAATCTATTCTTTAGTTCTATTCCTTCTGCATCTGTTATAATTGGTTTTTTATATTCCATTTTAATTCTCCTTAACACTCTCTAACATCTTATTATAAAGACTTTTATACTGATCCTCATTGTTCTTATAATATTCATATACCTTTGCAATACCATTCAATTTTGGAGTAATCAGTTCTCCTGTTGAATAATCTATTAATTCATACCATGCTCCTGCACCTTTTATAAATCCGTGAGACACTGCAAAATCAATATTATCTTGAAAACTATCAAATCCTGAAGCATATCTAAATGTCAAATCTGTTCTCTTCCTGTCATTAGTAGTTACTTTATTCTTTTCAACAATCACAATAATATGATGTCCTGCTGCATCTGAATATCTACTGCATGTTGATCCTTTGTAATCAAAATATTCACATGTAGATAAATTAAGTCGAATACCACAATGATGCTTGAATGCTTTTCCACCTGGAGAATTTCCCTTTGAATATGAGTCATTAAAATCTTCTCTTAATTGGTTTATTGCTACGAATGTTATATTATTTTTACATCTCACTGAATTAAAATCATTTACAAAATCTGTAAGAGGTGCTGCGATTCCACCCATAAGTTTTTCTTCAAATGAGTTCTTATCTTTTCTTGCTTTTGGAACAAGTGAACCAACTGAATCAAGAATTTCAAATCCAATTTCTCCTGTTTCTGAAAACTTCATAATAATATCAAATAATTTTTCAGCACATTCGTTTGACATAGGACGCCAAATAATTACTTTCGACATGTCTACTCCAAGAATTGTTGCCCATCTATCATCATGAGAAGTTTCATAATCAAATATAACTGCTTTTCGATCTTTGTTCTCTGGTTTCTTCTGCCAACAAGCAAGCATCTTATACGCTAATGCCGACTTCCCGCAAGATGGAGAACCATACAACTCATACATTACATTTTCTGGCATACCTCCTCTGAATAAATATTCAAGATTTATATTATCCATAGGTATTCTAGATATATCTGAAAAATCAGGTTCTCCAAATCTTACTGAACCTTTACTCTCTTTACTTAAATCTGCAATTACTTTTTCTAAATTACTCATTTACAATAATCCCCTTTATAGCATTAGTTGCCAACCTTAGTCCCTTATTCCAAGGTGCTTTTCCTAATTTTGGTTTACGGATCTTTTCTTTTGTTTCTTCACTATGCTTATAATTACGAGGTATTGTTAATCTCCCTTTTACCCAACCTTCAGGAATTATATCAAATTTATAAATATACTTATTTATAAAACCATTGTTTATAACAATTTTATCTAAAACATTCTTCATATTTCTAGATAGTGCAGAATTTGTCATCTTTAATTTAGTTTCTTCAGTGTGATTCCATCCCTTATGTCTTCTACAAACTTCAGGGAATTTTGGATGTTTACCCTTACCTGAAATACCGATTTTTCTCTTATGGTCTTCTGTAAGCACTCTTCCTAACATCTTTTCTCTTAATTTTTGTTTAGTTTCTTCAGATAAATGTTTCCCCTTAAGTGATGATGGTCTCCCTGTAAGTGCAATTGAATTTAATTTTCTAGATCTAATATCTGCATTATTCCACTCTTCTTCAGTAAAATCTTCTCTTGCACATAATTTAGTCATCATAAATTGAGGAGTAGTTAGACATTTACCTGTTTCTTCTGCGTAAATTAAATGTGCTAAAAAATGATCTCTTACTGATAATTCTATTAAATTTGAAGCATCATCAGAACCTCCATCACATTTAGGTATTATATGATGTATATGTGTATTCAAATTACTATAGTCTCGTTTACGACAATTTTCTAAGAATTCATAGTATTTACTAATCATTTACATCAACTCCCTTTATAGCATTGACGGCTAATTTATCTGCTATCTCATTATAATAATTTCCATGATGACCTCTTATATGTTTTGCTGTTACTTCATGAATCTGTTTTAATTTTATAAATTCGTCCCATAAATCTATATTTGCTTTTTGAGAATACATTCCAGTATTAATCCAATCTGTCAACCACTCATTTATAGTTCTAACAACATATAAACTATCTGAAACAATTTCTACCTTACATGGTTCTTTAAGTCTTTTTAGAGCCTCTAATACTGCCTGTATTTCCATTCTACTATTAGTTGTATTATATTCTCTTCCAGATATTTTCTTAAAATGTCTGTTCTCGTAAATTAAAATTGCTCCCCATCCACCTGTCCAAGTATGATTTTGTGAACATGCTCCATCTGTGTATATTGTTACTTCTTTCATCTACTGTCCTTCCTACTTAATTCCTTATCACTTATTCTGTTTGTAATAACTTTCTTTAGACTTTCCAATGTTGCAGAAGCATACTCCAATCTTGCCTTTATCTTTCTATATGCCCTTGAATTTATTGCAGTAATAATAGACTCTTCTTGACTACCTAACTCTGCTGCACTCTCTTTTTCAAGAACCTTTCCTTCTGTCTTCATAAGTATATTATTATATTTTTCTTTTTCTGTTCCTCTTGCAATATCTTCTCTTAATCCTAAATCTTCTAGTTTACCTGAAGTAAAATACATTCTTAATGGAAGTTGTAATATCATATATTCGATATCAACATCTGGAACATCTTTTGTTTTATCAGATACTAATGTATAAATATTTGTTATAAATTCATCCAATTCTTTACAGTATTTATTTACTATAGAAGATACTATAGTGTCCAATTTTCTACTGTTTTCATCAACTCTTCCTACCTTTTTAATTAATTGTTCTAAATCAAGTTGATCTCCAATTATTAATTCACTCATAACTATTCTCCATATTTTAATTTTGGTAAACTTCCAACTATCCAAAATAATGTCTTATTATTTGTTCTATTAATAGAACTTTCATTTACTAACCATCTATATGTTTTTGCTTCATAATTAGGATGCAATTCAATATCTCCAAGTTTAGCATATGCTCCTTTAGAATATTCAAATCCTTTTCTATGGAATAAATCTATGATTTCATATTCTATATCTAAATCATTTTCTTCAATAGTCTTTTGTATTGACTTCTCTCTACTAGGTGCTGTTGCTACAAAATAAATCTTTTTAACATGTTTATTAAATTTCTTTATTCCTATTAGAACTCCTGTAGAGGTTATACCACTTCCACAAGTTATTATTAAATTATCTAATTCATCTGGAATATTTTTAACTTGATTAGATACTGCGTCTAATATTGCTTCTGGATATTTGCTTAAATTGAATCCATAAGCAATTATAAATTTATTCTCTTTTGGTGCGTTTTGTTTTGCCAAATAATATAAGTTTACTTGTCTGATATGATTTGGATGAATAGATGGATTTCCACCATAATGTTTAACTAGTCTTACCATATCTGCCTTTTCTAACATCTCTGGTTTTACTCTTCCATAATATACATCACTAATTAATCCAAAATGTTTTGATACTGCTGCACTTATTGGACCTTGAGGACTATGAATGCTACAACAAGTTATTGTTCCCGAATACTCATCTTTAATCTTATCCAACATCATCCAACACTGTCTTAATTTTCCACCATTTACTTCTCCTAATCCAAATGGTGCAAATAAATCTTCTCTTTTTACCCACATTCCATTTATATTTTCTACTGGAGTTAGTGCATATGGATCTCTTACTATTTCTAACATCTAATTCTCCTGTGTTATATATTCAAATAAACTTTTCAAATTCATCTCTGGATTTATTCTAATCGTTTTCTGTTCGACTTCAAATACTCCATATACATTTAATTTAATATATTCTAATAACTTATTTACATTAACTGATTTTATATGTAAAGAGTCATAGAATGCCTGTAGCCATTGTATATCTAACCAAAATACTTTCTTTTGAACAACGAACCACAAGAGCATTCCTGCCTTGACTCCTTTATGTTTTGCTTTCTTTATTAATCTCTCATACTGAGGTTGAGTGAAATAACTAAATGAAGAGTCATGTGTAGACTTACATTCAACATATATTTCATTTGGATATTTATAACATACAAAATCTGCAGGTTGATCTATTGTTTTCTTTCCAATTACATCATACAATCTCTGTATATCTACATCAAATCCATCTTTAACATGTGTTAATACTGTATCTTTGAAATTCTTTTCAAATTCTTTTCCACGACTCTTCATATTTAATTACTCCTAGAACATTTTCCTCTATATGAACAATATTGACATGCTTTATCGTTTGTTGTTTTTGGTGGTAATATATTATTCTTCACACAATCATCAACATATTCTATTCTCATTACAATATCTTCTCTTTCTTTTTCTGTTACATGTGTATGAAATGTTTGAGGATTACATATATTTCTACTTTCATAAATCCACATGATGTCATCAATCTTTAGAGATAATGAATAACACACTGATTGATTTCTATGTTTCTCATCTGCTTCTCTACGATTCATGTTTTTGTAATCTGTTTCTGTTTTTATTTCAAGTATATAATATTTACCTCTATATCTAATAATACCATCACACAAAAATGATAAATTATATCGAGTATCTAAAAACTTAGTTTCATATTCTTTCTTATCTGTTACTACAAGATAGTCTAAATTTTTATTTTTAACATACCATTCTGGATCTATCCAATCACAATCATATCCTCTTTCTCTCATTTTACTTACATAATGTTGTATCTTTTCGTGACTAGTTGATCCAGACTCTGTTATTCTAACCCCACTATATGATGGTAAAACATCATCTGGATCTGTTTCTTTTGCAATGTAATACATACATCTGTCACAATTCATTGAGGATGGTTTGTAATATCTACTTCCCTTTCTTGGAGGATTCTCTTTCTGGACAGTTTGCTTCAATTCCATTAAGAATGTTTCCTCTGGAGGTAACTCATTTACAGTATCACTTATCATTGTAAATAATGTCTTCTTTGCTGAACTATCCATTAATATTCTCCTTATTTTGCTCTAGCATATGGAACAACCAAATATGCCTTATTTTCTTTAATTCTTAATGCTCCTGAATCTCCAAAATTAACTACAACTTTATCTCCTTGTAGTGAAGATACTGCTGATTTCAATGTAGTTAATCCAATAATTTGTTGAATACTCTTTTCAAGATTACTTGATTCAAATGCTACTTTTTCTACGAAATTTGAATCTGTAGTCATCAAAATCATACAGTCTTTTCCAACTTCCATATTAAATACTGAAGAATCATCTTTATTGACAAACAATGAAATTCTATCTAATGTGTCCATTAATCTTGCTTTATCTATTACAACTTCTGTATTAAATAAATTTTCAGAATATACAATATTTGTAAATCTTTCTGTTGAATATTTATCTACATCTTGTCTCAAAGATCCCGAAATAACTACCTCAGATGTCTCAATTCTAATTTTGTTATTGCTTGTCACAATATTTACTGTTGGATCTTCAAGTAAATCAAACAAATTTACAATAGATGATGGAATTAAGATATTTACATCATTCCAATCTGTTTCAATTAAATTTGAACCAAAATTATTATATGTTACTGCAATACCATCTTTTACTCTATATCCCAAAAACTCTGGTCTATCAATACTTGCTGGTAGAGTTCCCTTCAAATATGTTAAAAAGTTTTTTAATGTTTCTGTTGAAATAACTTTTGGTTCACCTTCAACATTAATCTTACTTATTCTTGCTGGTGCTGTTCCTTCATCATTAAGGACGATTTCTAAATTAGCATCACAATCTCCTTGGAATACCACTCTATCTTCGAGAATATCCATAATTATTGTTGCTGATGTTGTTCTATTAACAAGTGCCTTCAATAGATTTGCTTTTGTTGCTGTATAAAATGTGACATCTGTTGGTATTACATCTTTAATAACTACTTCTAAATTTCTTGAATTATCTGTAGATGTTAGAATAAGATTTCCTTCCTTTCCTTCAATACCAATTACTTCTGTAATCATGAATATTTTCATGTTACCTACACCTTTGTAAACTCTGTTTACTGCTTCGTTGAACTTTTCTGTTCCAATTTCAAATTTCATTTTATTTCCTCCTATTAATTTGAAAAACTATTTTGTAAAATGACCATACTTTGCTAATTCGACATAATCAGCATCTAATAAATTAAGATCATTTATTATATTGGCAGGTTTGCACTCTTTATACCAACTCTTTGGTGGTTCTATTGAACCCTTATTTGAGTCAATATAAATAGCAACAGGTTCTGCTACTCCTATAGCATATGATAATTGAACTTCTGCCCAATTCAACTTCTTGGATTGTAAAATTCTCTTTGCTAATTCTCTTGCTTTATGTGCAGCAGAGAAATCTACTTTTGATGGATCCTTTCCATTCATGCATCCACCACCTACATTTGCAAATGATTGATATGCATCTACAACAATTTTTCTTCCTGTAAGTCCTGCATCACCATCAAATCCACCAATTAAGAATTTACCTGTTGGATTAATTAGAAATTCTTCTATTGAAATATTATAATTATTTGCAATTGAACTTGCTACTGATCTCAATATCTCGTCTGTTTTATTTCTATTTTGTTCTGAGTTCTGATATGAAATTACAAATGTTTTAATTCTCTTTAATTTGAAATTTTCATCATATACTCCTGTGATTTGTGCCTTGCCATCTGGATAAAATTCTTTAGAATTCTCTTTTCTTAAACTGCTATAAAATTTTGCAAATTCTTGTAATATTACCATTGCTGTTGGTAATAGTTCTTTTGTATCATTGCAAGCATAACCAAACATCATTCCTTGATCTCCTGCTCCAATATCACCATTTGATTTTGAAACACCTTGATTGATATCTGGACTTTGAATTCCAATATTATTTATTACTTTGTAATTCGTTTTATATCCTACTGATCTTAAAACATTCTTAACAATTTTATTCACATTTACTCTTGCTTTACTTGTTACTTCTCCTGTTATGAATATTTTACCTTTTCCTCCGCAGCATTCTATTCCTGCATGAGTTTTCTTATCTTTTGCAATATATGCTTGTAAAATTGATGCACTGATTTGGTCACATACCTTATCTGGATGCCCTTCAAATACTATTTCATTTGAGAATAGTTTTTCAACTCCTGATGTTGTATCCTTCTTTACTTTCTTTTCTCCCACTTGATTAATCCTCCTTAAAAATGTCAAATACAAATTCTTCTTTTCGTTTCATAAATTCTGGATGTCTTCTACAATATTCAGCAACATATTGTCTAAAATCCAAATTCTTTATGTCATCTGCTTTAACTTTATTTCCAAATGATCCTTTAAAGAAACATTCTGAACATCCTTGTTTTGGAGTCCATAACTTTTCATTATTCTCATTTGAATGCTTTGCTAAATATGTTAAATTGTATTTAATCCAATTATCAAATGCAGGTCCAATAGTATCTACTCCACAGCAACAATCAGAATCAGACATATAATGCAAATCATTATCTCCTACTCCAATAGGACATTTACTTATTGATTTTATTTTTTCTACATCTTTTATTTTCTTTTCTGTATCCATCTCAAATAACATTGTTGATATTCTATGATAATCTCCACTTGCTAATTGTTTTGAAAATAATTCTTTAATCATATCGTTTCCAATATCGATCTTTAAATGTTCTACTGTAATATAATCTACATCCCCACTAATTTCTTCAACTAGTTCCATTGCTTTTTCAATATCAATACATGGTTGAATTCTGATTGCAACCCAGAACCCTCTTCTATGTAGTTCTCTTGCAAATGCAATTCTTTCTTCTGCAGAAGCAGTATTTGTTTCAAATTGTTTCAAGAATTCTGTATCTTTACTTATCAAACTTAATTGAAACGCATGTAGTTTTGGATCTAATACTTTCCAATACTTTTCATCCTTTATAATACCTTTCGTGCTAAATAGTATTGGATAACTATATTTATTACTTAACTGAAGCAGTCTGTAAGTTATACCCAATTCCCACTCTCTTTCTTGAAATGGATCACTAAGTCCTCCACAGTGAAATGGAACTCCATGTCTTACACATTCCATTGAAAGACTATTCGTTTCACAAAGATAATTTCCTTTCTCATCTTTATCTAGTGCTCTTGACATAAATCTTTCAAGTCTTGCAATATCTCCTGTTTGCCAACCTTTTCTTCCTAATAAATTAGACGCATTAGCAAAACAGTATTTACATCCAAAGTCACATCCCTTATAACTATCTATTCTAAATGGATTACCACAAAATCTAAATTGTTGTGTCATCTTTGGAATCATATCATATTTTTTCTCTCTGTCTAACTTTGGTCTTACCTTTGCCTTTTTATGCATTGTGAACATGTCATCTGATATTAATTCATCTACATTATTTGAAAATTCTTGATCTTCATCTTTGATGTTTATTAATTCATCTACTTTTTCTTCTTTTTCTTTGACAGGTTTTATTTCTTCTACATTCTCGTCAAATATTCCCATATTATGTTTTTCCCTCCGTCCTTATACTTAATTATAATTGATTTGGTGTGTTCCTCATGTATTTTTTAATGACTATCCGAAATGAATGGTTGATTATTTTCATCAAATGAATATGAATCTCCACCCCAATTCTTGAAATACTCTACATCACATTTATAAGGAACAGATGGACATATCTCTTTTGCTGCTTCAACCATTATCTGTGACATTAATTCTCCACATCTTTTAGCATTTTCTATTGGTGCTTCTGCAATTATTTCATCATGAACTGGAAATAATATTCTAAATCCAAGTCTTTTTAATTCTTCATTTTCAAAGCATCTTACCATTGCTATTTTTGACATATCTGCAGAACTGCCTTGGATTACTGTATTTACTGATTGTCTCATTGATTTTGCAATATATTGATTATTATCTCTAATTTCAATACCTTCTTTTCTTGCTTCTTCCATGATAGAATTCTTTGCCTGCCATCCAAATGCTTTCTTTAATTTATTTGTATAATAATGTTTAGTTTCTTCATCTACTGAATAATCTAATGGAGCATTTTCTTCTACTTCCATAAAATTCAATGGATTAAATCCTTTTGGTTTTCCACCTTTATTCTTAAATTCATATTCTGGAAGTGTAGCATCTGGCAATTCTCTTCTTCTGCCTAATACTGTGTCAACATATCCATTCTTTTTACAATCATCTTCAATTTTAGTCATCCATTTTTTTACATTTGGAAATTCGTTATAGAAAGTATCAATTAATGTCTTTGCTTCTTCTAATGTAGAACCTGTTTGTTCTGCAATACTTGCTTGACCTCTACCATACATAATACCCAATAAAACTGCTTTTGTTGCACTTCTTCTTTTCTTTCCTGCTTTATTCGTGTGTTCTTTCTTTCCACAAATTATTTCTTTTCCATCAACAACTATTTTTGTTCCTTCTGGATAAAATTCCAAACAATTTTCATATTCAGTATTATATATTTTTGATGCCATAAGTGCATATAAATCTTTTCCTTCTTTATATGCATTGATCATTTCTTCATCTTTACTACATTCTGCTAAACATCTTGGTTCTTGTTGAGAATAGTCACTTGAAAATGCCATATGTCCTGGAGATGCACAGAACATTTTTCTAAGTTCTACTCCCTCTCCTCTTGATGGAATTTGTTGTAGATTTGGCATTTTACAATTATGAACACATATTTCAGATGCTATAAAATTATGATAAGTTTCTACTTCTAAATCATAAACCTGCCGTTTTCCTGCGGGTCTTATTGATTGAACCATGTGATTATAGCATAAATTATATTTATTAATATACCTTTTTGCTGTATCTGAATTAATATGTAGTCTAAGTGCTACCTTTGTGCTCATACCTTTTTCTTCAAAAAATACTTTTGAGAAATTATTAATGTCTAATCCTCTACATATATCTTTTATTTCTTGTAAATTTATATTATATTCTTTAATTCTTCTAGATATTGTCGAATAATCATAACCGCATTTAGTAGGACTTCCATTATTATCTAACAATAGTTCTATAATTCGTTCTTTTGATATTTTGTCAAGAATTGTTTTCTTACTCTTGCGTATTGCCTTTTCTCTGTATTTAGAACTGCAAAATTCTTCTGTATTGATAGTTCCTTGATTTATACGATCTAATGTGTGTATTCTGCTGTGAGCATTATTTTCTAATAATTCTAAATTTTCAATCAAATTGTTTTGTTTATTCCCATCTTTGTGGTGCACACATTTTCTGCTATCAAGACAACTAAATAATTCTGTCTTAATAAGATTGTGCTCCAATTCCATAAACCCATTAGAACCATATATTCGTGGTCTGCTGCTTTCTCCAACACCTCTTCTCAAATGAGTCAACTTGTTGTATCTCTTTAACTCAGAAGCACTAGTCCATTCTCCATTCTTTAATCTCACATTATGGTCAGGTGTGCACACTAAAGAACCTGTTTTATGAGTTCCTGTGCTTTGCCAAACAATCTCTACACAATCTCTGATCCCATTATCAAATTTATTAAGAACTTTTGATATACGAATATTTCCAGAATTATCGTAGCAGTAAACAAGGTCACCGATTTCTATATCTTCAATATTTTTATTTCCATTTACAACTTGAATAGGTTGTCCCTCTGCAATACACGCAAATCTTCCTGTATCTGCTCCATTATCTTCATCTTCTTCATTAGTATTACCTGTTCCTTTGACTTGAATAAAATCAGAATGCACCTTTCCTTCTGAAGTTATATGAGCAGGAAGTGCTTTAATGAATCCATCGACAAGTTTTTCAACAGACTTTATACCTGCTAATTTATTGCAGAATTCATTCTTCTCTTTGAATACTGCTAATACAGGTTTTCCTGTTCCTCTTTTATATTTTGGTAATTCTGCTAATCCAATTATATCATATATAATTATTGCTAATTGAGCAGGACTTGATAATTTAACTGGAGTAGATAGTTTACCTGGATGTTGTATATTATATCTATTTATTGCATCTTGATATTTCTCTAGTTCTTTATAACATTCTGCTGTTGCTTGTTGCAATTTTGCAGTATATTTTTGTTCCATTTGTTTAAGAACATCCATATCAATGCATACACCGTCTTCTTCCATTTGAACTATCATTGGTAAAACTTTCATTTCCAATTGAAATATTCTATATATTCCTGGATATTTCTTAAATTCTTCTTCTTGATATTTTTGTAATGCTAATGTTTCAAATGTATCCCCTGCTGCATAAGGTGTCATTGTCTTGATAGGAACCATTTCTGCAGGAACTCCATCAAATAAACTCTTAAAGTTATATGACTTGTCCTCTTGTCCTTTAACCTTTACACTATATTGATATTTCAATGAATGGTCTTTCTCAGCACTATGTAGTAATCTAGAAGCAATCATTGTATCCCACCAACATGGTAGCATAACACCAAAATTATGGTATATCATGTGCATATCAAACTTTCCATTATGGAATACTAATTTAACATTTGAGTCTCTAACTCTTTCTAATTCTCTTTTAATTATTGAATTATCTAATTGATTTTCACAGAGTTGACCTGTAACAAATCCTCGATGTAACACAGGAACATAAATTGATTTATCTATTCCTGCATACATTGAAAATCCAAATATTTTATCATTACGATAATCTACACCTAATGTTTCTGTATCAACTGCTCCAATGTCTTGATTTATAAAAGAACTTATATAATTTGTAAATTTAGTTTCATCTCGACATTCTTCAGTAACATCAAATAAAAAAGAAAGATGTTTCTCAATTTCTAATTGAATGAGATCCATCTTATCTTTTATTGAGTTACCTTTACTTGAAGATGGTTTCTTATTACTTAATTTTCCTGCCAATTTTTTATCAGTTTCCTTTGTATTTCTAGGACTGATATCATCAAATAAAGATATACTATACATTTAATTAAATACTCCTTCTTCTACTTACTGGTTGTTGAACAGGTTGTTCTTGAGTTACAGTTTCTGTTCTAACTTCGTTAGTAGGTATCGTAGATTGCTCTGTCTCAGGTTCTGGTGCAGATACATTTGTAGGTGCAGGTGAAGATGTAACAGTATTTGAAGTTCTTTGAGTCGTATCACTTCTTCTTGCTACTCCTTCCTCATCCTTAGGTGGAAAACTATAATTATTTTCAAGATAATAATTCATTTCGTCTGCTGTCTTATCCAACACTTGAATTCCATCTGGATTATAAACTTTTTCTGGAAGATTATACTTATATTCTTCTGTGTTTACCTCAATAGAATAGATATCATATGTTGTTTCAGTAGATCCCTTTTCACCAATTCTTTCAACTTGAAATACCTTTGAGTCTAAAGGATTGTATCTTGAAGAAAGTGAAAATACCTTATCATCAAACATTCTTGGTCTTTCCCATACCATTCTCTTTGGAGCATCCATGTAGTCTTCTAATACTTTATTATTCTTATCAAGAATTTTATATACTAGGAATTCAACATAAATTCTTTTGCTCCTCTTACTTACAATACTTGTTTCTACATTTGAACTGCAGAATGGACATTTGTCCACAGAGTCGCTATCTGCTCTTAAGCAGTTAATACCAACACTATATTTTTGGTCTGGAACTTTTACAAAGTGAACTGGTCTCCTTGAAAAGTCCTCATAATTTTCGTGGAGAAATCTAACAACTGCTTTGTCGTGATTGTTCTCCAATTTGAAGAATCCAAATTCAAAATTTGATTCTTTCTTTTGCATGCTTTCGCCTGTTAATTGAACTGACATTTTAATTCATGTCCTCCTTTTCTTTATTTTGACTCATTTTATTATAATGTATTTGTCTACATGCTCAAGTCATTTTGACAAATATTATAATCAACAAACATTTTTCTAATCATTCTAACTGATTCTTGAATCTTTGACCATTGAACTTTTCTTACCAATGTATTTTCAGTTGCTGTAAGTATAGTTCTTCCAAACTTATCTTTCAATGTATTTCCCAAATTATCAACTTTTTCAGTTATTACTACTTCTGGTTTTCTTGAATTTACTTCATATTCTTCTTTTTTAGTAAATAGTCCTAATCTTCTTGCAATCTGACTTGCATCCAATGTTGCATCTTCTGATAATATTTCCAAAACTGCTTTATTTAAGTTTAATTGTGCGAGATCTTTTTTATATTCTTTTTCTGTTAATCCTTCTTTATACATCTCTAATTTCTTAAATTCATTTTCCATTGCATTCTTAATTGAAATATGTAATAATATAGAACTATGTATTCCTCTCTGAGAACTATCTTCTATTTGTAAAATAGGTTCGCCATCTTCATCATCTGCAGTTTGATTTATACTTACAGTATTTCTACTCATATTTATCTTATTTTTGTTATTTGTATAATCCCATAAGAATAAATTTTCTATCCTTGTCATTAAATATGTAATAAATTTTGAAGTATCCTCATTGTAGTCATTCAATACTCCAACTAATTCTGAAGTTATCATTCCTGCTTTTTCAGAAGAGTCAACATGATTATATTTACTTGTTACTCTAATAAATGCTGGAAAATTCTTTACAAATATTGCTCCAATAGATTGTGATCTCTCATACTCATTTTTTGCTCCTTTATAAATTCTAACTAATTCCTCATTAGTCTTGTTTGTGAAATTCATTTCTGTTGAATTTCTAAATAGTTTGTAGGTTTCTAACATTTTCCAAATCTCCTTTATTTTGTAAGTTTTTTTTAACTTTACATAATTCATTTTATCATACTTCCCGAAAAAAGGCAAGCGA
>JAVWAV010000004.1:0-18642 GCA_036649855.1 Bacilli bacterium
CATAAATTCCGGATCATAAAGTGGAAATTCTGTGCTTAATGTTTCACGAAGTGGAGGACCTGAAAAACCAATTACTTTCGATTCATCTAGTTTAACATTAGGACTATAAAGTTCGTATAGTGTTCGATATGTTTCAATTAGCATCTTATCGGTATCAGCAAGCGTTCCATCAACATCAAATATTAATAGTTTATATTTATTAGTCATTAAGTGAATCATTTCCTTTAGTAACTTTTGGCTTTCTATTTTTAAGTTTTTCTTTTATCTTTGGTCCTACAACATATTGATAAAGAGCAAATAATCCAACAACTGCTAAACCAATTCCAATATATATTAAACTTTGAATATTACTCCATTGTCCATTTTCACCCATATTAAAGGAAGGATCTCTTAATGGTTCAAGAATAAATCTAACTGCACCATAATATACTAAATATAATCCAGCAATTGCTCCAAGTGGAATAGCATTAACAATCTTATTCTTTGTTTCTTCTTTTAACTTTCCACCCGATACTCTGTTACTTATTGCAGCTATTCCCTTCATAACAAGTTTATGTTCACCAAACCCATATACAAGAGCAAAATATCCAGCCACATTACATATTCCTTCTATTAAAAATAGTGGTGTATACATATAAGCTCCTGGCATTCCAGAACTAAAACTAACTGCCATCTGATTTTTAATAAATGATGGTAAATACCATACATTTTCAATTAATAACTGTGTTTGTCCATAAACTTCATGATTGAAGAAATTTCCCCATCTACCAATTGCTTGAGCCAGTAAAATAGTTGGAACAATAAAATCAATTGTATCAAGTAACTTAAATTTCTTCTTCGTTAAAAGTACCCATAAAACTCCAACAACAATTCCAAAGAAAGCTCCACCCATAATGGTGAGTCCACCATCCCAAATTCTAAACATCTTCCATGGATCTTCAGCAAAAACTGGAGCAAATTTCGTACTCCATTCACCAACTACGTACCAAATACGAGCACCAATTATTCCAGCTGGAAAAGCAATAAAGAATGTTGATTCAAGTAAACCATGCTCACCATATTTTTTATATAACTTATGATCGCATAGGAAATATACAAATACTGCTCCCGCTAAAATACATAGTGCATAAAATTGAATATTAAATCCATCATGTCCACTAATATAAGTATTCCAATGAATTCCACTTCCATTAATTCCTACGCCATTTATGAGAGGATAGGTAATATAAGGAGCAGCTCCTTCGAGCCAAATCCAAAATAATGCTACCCAAAACAAAATAAATGAAAGCCAATAAGACCATCCACAAGCTCTTTTAAACTTCGGACATAAATTTTTCTTATAGTAATACATAATAAACGAAATAAAGAAATTAATTAATAAATATACGGTTATGATCGAACCAAAACAGATCATTAATTCTCCGGTAATAGCAAGGTTTTGGTTCGTGATAATATAAGACCCACGAACTATAGCATATATTCCAATTGCAGTAGCTAAAGGCAAAAGCAAAAGATAAAGATAATCTTGTTTTGTTGGCTTATAAGCCTCTATTTGACGACCAATAAGTAATTTAATAAAGTAATACGAAAGATATCCAAAAGAACCAGCTCCAATTAATGATCCGATAACACATAATGCAATTCCCATATAACTCATTCTCCTTTTTCTTTACGTAAGTATTTCTTTAAATATTGTCCCGTATATGACTTGTTACATTTAGCTATTTCTTCAGGAGTACCAGTAGCAATAATCTCTCCTCCACGATATCCTCCATCCGGACCAATATCAATTATATAATCAGCTACCTTAATTATATCCATATTATGTTCAATAATTAAGACACTATCTCCGTTATTTACAATTCTAAACAATACATTTATTAGTTTAGCAACATCATCACTATGAAGTCCAGTTGTAGGTTCATCTAATATATATAATGTCTTTCCTGTTGGTTTACGTTGTAATTCATTCGCAAGTTTAACACGTTGTGCTTCTCCTCCTGACAAGGTAGTAGCAGGTTGTCCTACCTTTACATATCCTAATCCAACGTCATAAAGTGACTTTAAACGACGATAAATTGAAGAACGATTAGCAAAGAAATTCATTGCATCCTCTATTGTCATATCAAGAACATCACTAATTGATTTTCCTTTATAAAGGCACTGGAGTGTCTCTTCATTATAACGCTTTCCATTACATTCATCACAAGTAATATATACATCTGGTAAAAAATTCATCGAAATACGAGACACTCCAGCGCCTTCGCAGTGTTCGCATCTGCCGCCTGGAACATTAAAAGAAAATCTTCCTTTTCCATATCCTCTAGCTTTTGCTTCTTTTGTTTCAGCGTAAAGTTCTCTAATCTCATCAAAAGCTTTTACATATGTTGCAGGATTACTGCGTGGAGTTCTACCAATTGGGTCTTGCGTAATATTTACGACTTTATCGATATTTTCTAATCCTTCAATTGATTCATATTTTCCTGGATGTGTTTCTTCTCCGGTTAAATATTTTTGAACAGCTTTATATACTGTTTCATTTATTAAACTAGATTTTCCACTTCCACTTACGCCAGTTACACAGGTAAACATCCCTAAAGGAATTGAAACATCAACTGATTTTAAGTTGTTTACGGAACAACCTTTGAGTGTTAACATATTTGATTTATTAATTTTTCTTCTCGTTTTAGGAAGAAAAATTTCTTTTCTTCCAGCTAAATAGTCTCCGGTTATTGATCTTGGACTATTCATGATATCTTCTAAACTACCTTCACCAACAATTTCTCCACCATGAATTCCAGCTCCAGGCCCAATATCAAGAATATAATCGGCCGCCTTAATTGTGTCTTCATCGTGTTCTACTACAATTAAAGTATTTCCTAAATCAACCATTTCTTTCATCGTGGCAATTAATTTATCATTATCTTTTTGATGAAGACCAATTGAAGGCTCATCTAAAACATAAAGAACGCCAGAAAGGCGTGATCCAATTTGAGTAGCTAATCTAATGCGTTGAGATTCTCCTCCAGATAATGTTTGAGCCGTACGATTAAGTGTAAGATAATCAAGTCCTACATCACATAAGAACTTAACTCTATTTTTTATTTCTTTAATAACTAGATCACCGATTATTGCATCATTTTTACTTAATTTACTAGGAAGAGCACAAATCCAATGATAAAGTTTATCAAGAGATAAACAAGTTACTTCATAGATATTAAGTGAGTCAATTTTAACACTAAGTGCTTCAGGAGAAAGTCGAGCACCACCACACTTTGTACAAGGAACATCACGAATAAAAGATTGATACCATTCTCTACTAAATTCACTAGTAGTATCGTTATATAATCTTTCAATACGTGTTTTTATGCCTTCTATTTTTCCAAATCTATTAAGAACATTTCCAGAACTACTACGTAAAGAATATTTTATGGCTTCTTTAGAGCCATTTAAAATTATGTCTAATTCATAAGGAGACATATTTTTAAGTGGCTTTTTAATATCAATTGAATATATTTCTAAGAGTTTAGCAAAATCTTGCCAATCAAGATTGGTAGTAAGAACAGTATTTTTATAGTATTTTATGCCACCTTCTGCAATCGAAAGAGATTTATCGGGTATGATTAAATCAATATCTGCTTCTTGTTTTACTCCTAATCCATTACAATCAGGGCAACATCCAAGTGGAGCATTAAAAGAAAATAATCTTGGTTCTAATTTAGGAATACTAAATCCACATTTAGGACAAGCATTATGTTCACTTAATAATTGTTCACCTTCACTGGTATAAATAAGAGCGTAGCCTTTTGATTCATTAGTTGCTAATTCAATTGCATCAAATATTCTACTTCTACTATCTTCTTTTAATACTATACGATCTACTACAATATCAATATTATGTTTTTTATTTTTATCTAAATCTTTTACTTCTTCAACAGTAGTAAACTCTCCATCAAGTCTAATTCGTGAAAAACCATCATTTTTAAGACGTAAAAGAACTTCTTTTTGCGTTCCTTTTTCACGAATTACAATTGGACTTAATATTTGAATATGAGTTCCAAGCGGATAAGCAAGGACCATATCAACCATTTTTGAACGTGAAAAAGCGATTATTGGTTCATTATGAATTGGACAATAAGGAACACCAATTCGACCATATAATAAACGTAAATAATCATATATTTCTGTTACTGTTCCAACGGTAGAACGTGGATTATGGGAAGTAGTTTTTTGTTCGATTGCAATTGCAGGACTTAGTCCTTCAATTGAATCGACGTCGGGTTTTTCAATATTGCCAAGAAATTGACGAGCATAGCTTGATAAGGACTCAACATAACGTCTTTGTCCTTCAACATAAATTGTATCAAATGCTAAAGTAGATTTACCACTTCCAGATAAACCACTAAAAACAACTAATGAATTCTTTGGGATTGAAAAACTAAGATTCTTTAAGTTGTTTTCACGAGCACCTTTAACAATAATATATTTTTTGCTATCTGTTTCCATATTTATTTAATAAATATACCTAAGTAAATGGCTGTAAATTGAAGGAAAGAAGCGACTAAAACAAAGAAATGAAAGACACTATGCATTCCTTTTTTCTTCGCACCAATACCATATAATATAGAACCAACTGTATAAGAAATGCCACCAAGTAATAATAATACAAATGGTAAAACTCCCATTTGATCCATTAAAGGAGCGGCAGCAAAGATAATTGTCCATCCCATCGTAATATAAAGAATCATTGATAAAACTTTATATTTTTGAATATTAATTGAGTTAAAAGTAATTCCGATAATAGCTTGAACCCAAACAATAGCAAAGATAAGCCATCCTAAAGGAACAACATCAAATATCATAACTTCACGTAATGCACAGATACAAAATGGAGTATAAGTTCCAGCAATTAATAAATAGACCATATCATGATCTAAAACTCTCATAACTTTTTTACCAGCATTTCTTCCAAGAGCATGGTAAATACATGATATTGTATATAAAATCATTAACGAAACACTATAAACAATTGCAGCTCCAAGTTCATATCCATCAATTGGATCACCTGTAATATTACTTTTAGTAACAAGAGCAAGTATTGAAAAGATAAGTACTAATATACCAAATATAGCACCAAGTCCATGCGAAATACTGTTCCATAATTCTTCAGCTAAACTATAATTTGGAAGAGGAATACGTTCTTTTTTAACAATAACTTCGCCAGTTGCTTTGGCGGCATTAATTTGGTCAAGCTCCAGTCTAGCACGTTCAACCATCACACTATTATTTCCAAAATACTCAATAACCGCAGCTAAATAACTTTCATCAATTGCAGGAAGTTCTTCAATCAGTTCTTTTCTTCTTGTAGCGTCTATTTGCCCTTCGGCGTAAAGTGAATTTATTTCAAGTTCACGTAGTAATATTTTATTTTTTATCATAATATCTCCTAAGCCTCTATTATACTTATTTAAATGAGTAATTCCAAATAAAAACCTTTGTTAAATTATTTATATTTTTTTCATTTTCGTTTTTAAAAAAATATAAAAAAAGCTCCTCTTAAGGAGCTTTGTAATTTAGCAAATATAATTAGTCTAATTTAAGGGATAATGCTTGATTAAAACTTGTAACGTAAACTAATGATTTAATAAGAATATCAGTTCCCTTAATGGTGACATCACTATCTTGTAAGAAGATTCCTCTTGAGCAAGAAGAAGTATAATAAATATAAATTGCTTCTTTTTTAATAGTAACGCATTGTTGGGTAGTTACGCCTTCAACTTCAGTATTAATGCAGTTCTCTTTAGTTGATTCTTTTTGTAAGATATTTTTCTTGGCATCAATAAGTGGAGAAACGTGATATGAAACACCATACCAGTTCTTTAAATCAACTTTTTTAGTTTTAGCATCTTTTGTAGTAGAATCTACAGCAAAAACTAATCCACTTTCATCAATATTTTTTGAATCTTTATAGGATTTAGCAATAGATTTTGAAATAAAATCCATTAAGGTATCACTAGCTTCTTCTTTTGATGTAGTTCCTGAAATAAGGACTCCAGTTTTTGGTTGATAAGTTAATGTTTTATTACCAATTGGAGTAGCGGTAGTGTATGGAGTTAGATTATCTCTGATCTTAGTTCCCATTGCAGTAAGTTCTCTACTTGCAGAATTGTTTTGCATAACAAATGTTACAATTAGAGCAAAAACAATGATACCGACAATAATAAGTCCAAAGGTACCATATTTTTTAATAAGCTTTTTCTTTTCAGCGTCAATTTTAAGTGTCATAGTTATCTCCTAACTAAAATTGTTTGTAGTATTTTTACGTGCTTTTATTATACCATATTAAAATTACTTTTTAAGAAAAATATTTCTTGAATTAAATATAAGCAAATTTTACCTACTTTATCGCTATATTGCGATAAAAAAAGTGTTTAGAGCAAAAAATTGCTGCTAAACACTTTTATTAATTTTTATAATCCGAATTTTTTAATACGAGCGTATCTAGCTTTAGCCATATTTTCAGATTTAGTAAGGAGTTCTTCAGCGTGAGCTGGATTAACCTTTGGTAATTGACTAAATCTTGTTTCACCCATAATAAATTCTCTAAATAAACTAAAGTCAGGTTCTTTAGAGTCAAGGATTAATGGTGATTTGCCTTCAGCTTCAAGTCTTGGATCGTATCTAAAGATTGGGAAGTAACCAGATTCAACTGCTTTCTTTTCAACCTTAATCGAGTTCGAAAGTCCACCCTTAATTCCATGGTTTACACATGGTGAGTAGCAAATTACAAGGGATGGTCCATCATAGCTTTCAGCTTCTTTTAAAGCTTTAATAGCAGCCATTGGATTTCCACCAAGTGAAATTTGAGCAACGTAGACATGTCCATATGCCATAGCCATTAAGGCTAAGTTCTTCTTTGATCCAGTTTTACCACTTGCTGTAAATTTAGCAATTGATCCGGTTTGAGAAGATTTAGAACTTTGACCACCAGTATTTGAATAAACTTCAGTATCAAGAACTAAAATATTAACATCATCTTCGTTAGCGATTACGTGATCAAGACCACCATAACCAATATCGAATGACCAACCATCTCCACCGATAATCCAAACTGACTTATCAAGTAAATCTCTTTCATAGAGTAAAACTTCTTTAATTGCTTCATTCTTTGACTCTTTAACAAGAGCAACTAACTTAGCAAGAATAGTTCTGATGTGTTCTTTATTTTTAATATTTTCAAGATAATCAGTAATAACAGCTTTTGTTTCTTCTGTAACATCATCTGCCTTTAAAGCAGCAGTTAAAATTCGAGAAACTTGCATTAATTTATAGTTAGTAGCAATTCTCATACCATAACCAAATTCTGCGTTATCTTCAAATAAACTGTTAGCCCAAGCAATACCTTGTCCATTTTTATCGGTGCAGAATGGAGTAAGTGGAGTTGATCCACTATAGATTGAAGAACAACCAGTTGCGTTAGCAACTAACATATCTTTACCAAATAATTGTGAAACAAGTCTGTAGTATGGAGTTTCTCCACATCCAGCACATGATCCAGAAATTTCCATGTAAGGCATTAAGAATCCAACACCTTTTACAGTGGTAACTGGGAATTTATCAGCTTTATAATCAACATGTTTATATAAATATGTTGCAGCTTCTTCTTGTGGGAATTGGGATTTAGCTTCAACCATTTCAATTGCAATTGCTTTGCCAGCTTTGTTAACTGTACATTCAGTAACACAAAGTCCGCAACCAACACAGTTCTTTGGAGAAACTTGTAAACGATAATACATTCCAGCAACACTTGGTCCCATAGCTTTACTAACATCGTCTTTAGCAAGAGCAGGAAGTCCTGCTTTTTCTTCTTCTGTTAATAAGAATGGACGAATAGTAGCGTGTGGACAGACAAATACGCATTGATTACATTGAATACATGCGTCTTTATGCCATAAAGGTACTCTATCGGCAATACTTCTTTGTTCTCTATAGGTAATATCTGGATTCATGGTACCATCTAATAATTCATGTTCAGTGAATCTTGAAACTGGTAAATCATCTCCATCAAGGGAACCAATTACGTTAACATAATTATCAAAGTAATCATCTCCTGTTAAATGCATATCACGTTTAGTAGTAAGCTTAATCCATTCTGGATCAATCTTAATTTCTTTTAAACCTTCAGTTCCAGAATCAATTGCTTTGTAGTTAAGTTCAACAACATCTTGTCCTTTTTTAGCATATGATTTCTTAGCAAACTCTTTCATTAATGTTTGAGCTTGTTCATATGGCATAATACCTTGGTTAAGGAAGAAGAATGAAGCTTGAAGAATGGTATTTGTATGTCTACCCATTCCAATATCAGCTGCAATCTTGTTAGCATCAATAATATAGAATCTAGCATTACGTGCTGCTAATTGATGTTTAACTCTATTTGGAAGAACTTTAATTAATTGTTCTTCACTCATATCGGTATTTAATAAGAAGACACCATTTGGTTTAAGATTCTTAATCATATCGAATTTATATATATAAGTATCAAGTGAACAGGAAATAAAATCAGCATTCTCAATATAATATGTTGATCTAATTGGTGATTTACCAAATCTTAAGTGAGATCTAGTAACTCCTCCTGCTTTTCTACTATCATATGCAAAATATGCTTGTGCATATTGATGAGTTGCATCTCCAATTATCTTAATCGAAGATTTATTAGCACTAACTGTACCATCACTTCCTAATCCATAGAATAAGCATGATTTATAATCACCTACAATATGGTAATCTTCATCAGTTGGAATTGATAAATTAGTTAAATCATCATTGATTCCAACGGTAAAGTTGTGGCGTGGAGAATTATCAAGGAAATCAAAGACTGATTTAACGTGTTTTGGTTGAGTATCTTTTGAAGATAAACCATAACGTCCACCAACAACTTTAATATCTTTTCTACCAACTTGTTCAAGAGCAGCAACAACATCAAGATATAAAGGTTCGCCGATAGAACCAGTTTCTTTTGTTCTATCAAGAACCGCGATCTTTTTAACAGTTGCAGGAATTGCTTTTGCTAAATATTCTGGTGAGAATGGACGGTATAAGTGTACTGATACCATACCAACTTTTTCACCCTTACTTGTTAAATCATCAATTACTTCTCTTGCTGTTTCCATTACACTGCCCATAGCAATAATAATTTTAGTAGCATCTTTTGCACCATAATAAACAAATGGAGCATATTCTCTTCCAGTTAATCTTGTTGCTTCATCAAAATATTTCACAACATAACCTAAAACTTTATCGAAAACAACGTTTTGAGCCTCTCTTCCTTGGAAGTAGACGTCATCGTTTTCAGCTCCGCCTCTAGTAACTGGATGAGTATGTGGATTTAAAGCTCTTGCTCTAAATTTTTCAACCTTTTCCATTGGAAGTAATTTCTTCCATTCAGCATCATCAATAAATTCAACGTTTTGAATTTCGTGGGATGTTCTAAATCCATCAAAGAAATGACAAACTGGTGTTTCACTATCAATTGCAACAAGGTGAGCAACTGAAGCTAAATCTGCAATCTCTTGAACAGAGTTACTACAAATCATTGTAATACCTGTTTGTCTAATAGCATAAATATCTTGGTGATCACCAAAGATAGATAATGCTCTTGTTGCTAAACTTCTTGCAGACACATGAAGTACTGCTGGTAAAAGTTCACCAACCCATTTATAAATATTAGGAATCATTAATAATAAACCTTGGGATGCTGTATAAGTAGTGGCTAATCCACCTGCTTGTAAGCTACCATGAACTGCACCAGAAGCACCACCTTCGGATTGCATTTCTACAACTTTTACTTGGTTGTTGAAAAAGTTAACCTTGCCTTGTGAGGCGTATAAATCTACGAGTTCAGCCATTGGTGATGATGGAGTAATAGGATAAATACCTGCTATTTCTGTAAAGTTGTAACTTTCAAGAGCAGCAGCAGTATTTCCATCAACCGAATGCATTGTCTTTTTTATTTCTGACATTCTAAAATTCTCCTTTTTGATACACAATATTATTATAGATAATATTAGATTTTTTTCAATGCTATTTGAACATAAATACGATTAATATTGTAAAAAAGAGAATAAAAAAATAAAATGTCGTAAAACTTCTCTATTAAAGTTCATCGACATTTTATTTTTTTCCGATTTATTTTGTTTTTGTTATAAGAAATTCCATTATTTCATCATGCATATCTTCACGACTCAAAGCTTGATCAATAATAGCTTTAACATATCCGCATTTACTGCCAATATCATAACGATCACCAACAAATTCATAGGCATACATTTTTTCAGATTCAAGCATTTTAGCTAAGGCATCAGTTAATTGATATTCATTTCCTGCACCACGTTTAATATTAGCAAGATACTTCATTACACTATTTTTAATAACATAACGTCCTAAACATGCATAGTTTGTTGGAGCATCATTAAGTTTAGGTTTTTCAACAATATTTGTAATATCATATGTTCTTTCATCAAGTTTTTCTTTGAAATCTATTATTCCATAATTAACAGTTTTTTCATGAGGTACTTTTTGAACTCCAATAATTGAAGAATTATATTTTTCATAACATTTTATTAATTGACCAATTGCTGGTTCTTTTGAAATTACCAGTTCATCTCCTAACATCAATGCAAAATCATCATCTCCGATTTCTTGTGCAGCACATAAAATAGCATGGCCTAAACCAAGTTGTTCATGTTGATAAGCAATTTTAATTTTAATTAATTCTGCAGCATCAAAAACTTGTTGATATTCGACAACTTTATTCTTTTCAAGTAAAATTGCTTCAAGTTTTTCACTATGCGAAAAATAAGCCGTTATTTCAGGTTTATCATCATTAATAATTAAAATAACTTCTTTAATTCCACTAGCTTTGGCTTCTTCTAATAAAAATTGGAGATTAGGCTTGTCTATAATTGGGAGCATTTCTTTAGCAAAGGTTTTTGTTATTGGTAAAAATCTTGTACCAAGTCCTGCAGCTGGTATGACCAGTTTTGTAATTTTATTCATTTTTTAAATTCCTTTAATTCTTTATTGATTATTTTCCTTAATGTTTTTAACTCATCTTCATTAAAAGTGAAGGACCTATTAATGATACCACCAGGTAGAACTGTTTTTGAAATAATATATTCTAGTGAAGAGCATTCAATAAGCTTTTTTGCTTTTTTCTTTGTTGGTTTTTTTACAACTTTATTTTCTTCAATAAATACATTTATATCTTCTAATAGATTACGATAATTATAATCTGGAGTCATTCTTAAAAGTGGCTCTAACTCGATACAATCATCTAAAATTCTTTCATCCATAATACCAGTCATCATTGATAAATCGTGCAAACAAATATTCTTTTTTTTCGATGACAAAAGTGCTTTTTTATATTTTCTTAGATTAGTTATTTGGCTCATTTTGATACCTCACAATTGATGAAAAAATCAGTTTATTTTCAACAAATCCAGCATAATATAGCTCGTTTTCACTAAGTTCTTTTTTATATAAATTAAACTCTCCATCAACATGCAATTGATTAATATAATCAATTTGAATTTCAACAATTGATACATCTTTAGTCGATAAATCATCATAAATAAAACTAGCATAAACAGCATTATTAACATGCATGTTTTGATCATACATGCTCTTTTTAACCGAGATATTATGGCAAAATGTTAATTCAGATTTAGGATAAACATGAAGTTTTTCAAGGTCGTTTTCAAATATTTTTTTGTCAAGAAATTCTCCAACAAAAAAATTTTCAGGAAAACGACTGATAAAGTTCTTTTTAATATCATATAATGCCCAAACTGAACTTCCTTTAACGACTAATTCATCCTTTTCGTTTCTAAGTTCATAATCTCTAACACTTGTTAGTTTGTTGGCTTTATGAGGCCAACTAGTACATTCAGCCTTTACTATATCAAAAGATGGTTTAACTATTTGGATCTTGTTACGCACTAATACCCAAATAAGGTTCTTTTTAAGCATTTCTTCACGACTAAGTTTAATTTTAGTTACGTGAATTCCAGCTGTTGTTTGAAAATAATCTAAAATAGCGGACATTTTTAATAATCCAAATCTATCTAATTCAGTTGTTGAAACAACAAACTCTTGGCTCTCTACTAATGTACTCATAATAGTATTATAGCGAATTTTTAGCAATTTTCATTACTTTGTTTCAATAACTGGATACTCTTTGTTTATTTTCCATTTTACAACCGAAATAAGTACTTCGAAAATAGCTACAATCACTATAATTACAATTAAAAGAGCTAACATTCCTGGAATATCAAAAGCTATTTTAAGATCATATAAATATCTACCAATTGAAGAAGGAGTTAAACATAAATATTCAGTCATAACTACTACTTTAAAACCTAATCCAAAACATTGAAGAACACTCATTATTAAAGAAGGCGAAATAAGTGGAAGATAAATCTTATAAAACTTTGTAAATAAGGAAACGTTATTTAGTCGCATTTCATCGATTAAAGAAGGCGAAATATTATCAATTGCACTGATATTTGCTTCAATCATTAGTGGAAACATTACCATAAAAGAAACAACATATGTTGCTCCGACATCTCCTACACTAAGCCATAAATATAGCGAAACTATTGCTAAAGGTGATACTTTTAAGATAAATAAGAATGGTTTGATTATATAAATAGAAGGTTTAAAAATAATGTAAAGAAAGGAAAATAATAAGGAAGCAACAAACGATAAACAAATCGATAACAAGATACGTAAAAATGAATATCCTATCGATACTTGAGCATATTTTGAACCCAACATTTCTCCTAACGAACTAAATATTGTTGCAAAACTTGGATAGATAAATTCATTTTGTTTAGCACTAGAAATAAGGAGATAAATAATAGCAATTAAAAATATGCCTGTTAAAAAATATGTATATTTGTTATTAAATATAGAACGCTTCATCTGGAACCTTTGCACCATAAGATGCGGAGAGTTTTAGATCATCAATATATGTTAAATATTTTTCAACGGCTGATTTTTCAGCCTTTTTATCATTTAAATAGTTAATTGAGCAATTTGGAATTGCTGATATTAAGGCTTCTTTACCAATTGTTGCAAAAGAATTATCAAGCGCAACTGCAACTTCTGCTGAAGTTTCTAATTCACTATTTACTTTCGTAATCGAACTTAGCATTTCGAGCATATATTTATCGCTAAATTTCTCAATATAGTTTTTATTAACAAATAATGCTGCTTGAGGATAAGAAGCATCACCATTTATTTTTTTATATTCTTCTTGTAAAGAAATGATATTAATACCTGTACCTAATGATTTTTTTATTTTTGAAAGAATTGGTTCTGCAACAATAATAATATTAGCAGTTCCACCTTTAAATTGAGCAACTGCTTCTGTTACATCTTTTGCAGAATAATTAACCGTACAATCGGTTATATTATTCTTGGCCAATATACTTGATAACACTATTTCAGGAACACTTCCTTTTCCAAATGCTACAACTGTTTTTCCCTTTAAATCTAAAATATTAGTAACTTTTTCTTCTGCTTTAGCAAGAATAAACAAGTTACCCCATGTAATAGTCTTAAATAATTTATAGTTAGCATTGGTGTTATACATTTTAATTCCCACATTAATAGGAGCAACAATAGCATCTTTTTCTCCTTTAACAAAGGTAGGAACTAAAGAATCAGCAGCAACAATAGCACTTTGTTCTTTATAGGATGAAAAATAATGAACAAGACCTAAAGCAGGAGCTCCACTTGGAGCAACAATACTCATTGGAGAAGCAGGAACAACAATAGACGAAGTTAAACTCTCTTTACTTGAGGAACTAGTTGTTACCTCTCCACAAGAAACAAGACTAACAACAGCTAATAGCGATAATATTAATGATACTTTTTTCATAATTTATTCTCCTTTTAAATTCTTCTATATTCTATGCTAAATAATGTATAATAAATGTGATATATATCACACTTTTATTATGAACGCACAAAAATTAATTAATATTTTATTAAACAATAACGAAAAAGTAATTACTTACTCTTCTTCTGAAGTTATTTTTAACGAAGGAGAAGAGTGTAATTTTGTTTGTTTTATACTAAGTGGAAGCGTAAAAATATCAAGTATTGTTGGCGAACAAGAATCAATCATCGCCATTTTACAAAAAAATGATCTTTTTGGAAACGCTCTTCTTTTTTCTTCTTCTTCGCTTTATCAAGGTGACGTTATTTCTCTTAGTAAAACTGAACTTATTCGCGTAAATAAATTACGTTTATTAGATTATTTTAAGAATGAAGAATTTCTCTTATTATTTTTAAGCTTACTTTCAGATGAAAGATTAAAAGATAAAGAAACTATTAAAACTATCTCTATTATTTCAACAAAAGATCGTTTACTTTATAAGCTTAAAAATAATGACGAATTGTTATATATCAAATCTGTTGTTGAACTTTCAAAAGAACTACATACCAGTCGAGAAAATTTAAGTCGCATTATAAAATCTTTAAGTAAAGAAGGAATTATTAAAAAAATCGGTCACTATATAAAAGCCAATAAAAAAAGTGATATTTAAATCACTTCATTTCACATTAATGGTGGACCCTTGGAGATTCGAACTCCAGACCCACTGATTAAGAGTCAGTTGCTCTACCAACTGAGCTAAGGGTCCAAAAAAACATTTGTGCTTAAGTATTATTGCACAAATGTTTTATTTTGTATATCTTTTATTATTTGTTTATAGGTTTTTTTGCGTATAGATGCAAGAACTACAGCAACAATTCCATATCCTAATCCCATAAGTGAAACTGAACCTAATGCACAGAATACATAGAACTCTGTACAGGTAAGAACAAGTTGTCCACCATTGGTAGCTTTATAAGAAAGAACAAAGAATAATAAAGCAATGATGAGTCCAATACCGCCAAGAACTAATCCACACATTCCAGAGTTGAATAAATCTCCAGCATCGTGAAGTCTTCCATGAGCAGATTGAGTTAATAATTTTTCATCATTTTCCTCTAATTTTTTCTTTAATTCAGTTTGACATTGTGGACAAACGGTAATTACTTCACCGTTTTTCTCTTTAATCTCTTTTGCACAGTTATAACAAAACATATTGTTCTCCTTTATTTCCTATCAAGCAAAGTCATTATAATTAAATGGCCTATTTTCATCATAATCCCAATCAGGATCTTGTTCACCATAAATTTTTAATTTATTGTTCTTAGCATATCTCATAGCGTTATTAAAATATTCAGTATATGAAATATCTTTATATTTAAGTCCGTTAGCGTTATCACTTCCAACTTCACTATAACCGGCTTTTGAAACTTCATAATTTACGCATCTATAAGTTGATAAGGCACCATTTACGACATTTGTGTACCAAACCCACATTAAAGCACGACCATTGTTTTCAGTAAGGTTGCCAATATTTGATTGTAAAATTATACCTTTTGCTTTTTCTAATATATTATTGGTAAAATTACGAGCACCATTCCCCCAAGCTTCTGGAGCAATACTTGGTCTATGATCAAGTTCAGGCGTATCTATTCCTAAATATCTACAAGAAACACTAGTTCCTAATTCTGGATGTGCAAAGCGAGTTGTATCGCCATCTACATAGTTTGTAACCGTAGCACCTTTAGCTAAACCGCCGCCACCAGTTGTTTCATTTATTTTGAATTTTTTACTTTCTTCAACACTTGTTAATTGTGGACCTTCTTCAAGTTCTTTTTCATCAATTGGAAAATAAGTAGAATTTCCAAGAGTTAACTTATAATCACAAGTGGTTTGAATCCAAGAAAATCTATCGAATGTTTCAATCGATCCTGCATAAGATGGTTTCTTTAATAATGGACCTTCTCCATCATTATATTTAACATCAAATCCAAGATTACCAATTGTATCAACAATCTTTTTACTTTCGTTATGGATAATTTCCATATAGTTGTTGCCAAAAATACTAAATTTTGTTGCCAAAATATCAGCTTTTTCTTTAATATCTTGAGCAGAATCTGGATTTGCTACGACAAAACATTTTCCAGCAGCAAGACTTCCTTTTAAAGGAACGGTAGCATTAATTTTATTACCAGTTGGTTTATAAATATTTAATGTATAATTTGTTAAATCTATTGCAGTTGTTCCACTATTTGAAATTTCAACATATCCTGCTAAAGCATCACTTTTACTGACATATACTTCAGACATATAAATGTTATGAGCATCTACTGGAAGTGGAATATCAATTGTTGTTGAAGTAGTAGTTGTAGTGGTAGTTGTAGTACTAGTTATACTAGGATCTCCTCCACATGAAGACGTAATTCCTATAAATAGAACTGAAACGCTAAGTGCAAGTATTTTTTTAATTTTCATAGTTCTCCTTTTTTATTAAATATAAGGCAAGCAGGATGACATAGCATCATCTAGTGCTTTATTAATATCTTTTTTTCCTAAGGCTACTTGAATAAGTGCGCCTGATAAACTGTTTTTGATAAATTTACTGCCAAATGTTGAAGGATAATAGATATAACTATCTTTAACATCCTCACTATTTATTATAAACTTATTTATTTTAGCTTGTAATGTATTACTTTTTAAATAAGACTCATAAATAGTATCATTAGTAGAAGAAATTCGTGATGGAATATATCCGTTACTCGCAATAGAGAGGCTACTAAGCGAAGATGGCTCTAGTAAATATGAAACAAATTCTTTTCCATATTTTACTTCTTTTTCATTTTTACTTTTCGCACTTCCATCTTTAAATACTGAAATTGATGGACCCGAAAATAGTGTTGATGAGGTTGGAAGACTAGTAAAACCAACTTTCTTGGTGCCAAATTTAGCTGATACATTACCAGCATCTAAGGCGCTACCAACATACATTACTGCGTTTCCGGCACTAAAATATGTCGTTTCATCATCTGAACTTCCTTGTTTAATAAGGGTTTTTGAAGTTAAGATACCTTTTTGATAAAGCTCTGCAACTTCACTTATTAAAGAACGAGTTTTGTCATTGCTAAATGTGAGATTTAATGTTCCATTCTCTAAATCATATAATGGAACTTTCTTATCATTAGCAAGACAAAGGAGTAAATTAAGTTCACTCTGATATAATATCGGTGTTTTAACATTTGGGAACATCTCTTTGTTGCTTTTTATTAAACTGGCAACATCTAGAAATTTTTCCCAGTTTAGATTATTCATATAATCTTCACTCAGTGTTACATTATTAATAGTTTTACCGATAATATCATCGTAACTATAATATAAGACATCATTAGTCTTATATAAAGGCAGCGAATAGGTGCCTTTTGTTGAATAACTTTGGCCTTCGCGTAAGTACTCTCCAACAAAATCATCTATTTTTCCACTACTAATTTCTTCAAGATCTTGAACAAATGACCCATAATTTTTTACATAAGCTCCAATATTATCAGTTTCACTAATAACAATGGTTGGAAAGAAATTATTAAGAGCATTCATTTGCATTCTTGTATCCATTTCCTCAGCTGAAGCAAAATCTAAAAAGGAAATATTAATGTCTTCACCATATTTCTCTTTTATGGTTGTTTTAAACTTCATACCATAACTTTTAATTTTGTCCTTAGTTGCAGCATTAACATATTCATAAATAATTAATTCAGGAATCGTACTACCACAACTACTAAGGCATGTGGCTGCTAAAAGAAAGCAGCCACATATTTTTAGTAGATTTTTAATTTTCATTAAAATTTTTTTAGTTTATAAAGCTTTTGTAATATTGGCTAATGCCGTAGCAAAGAGTTTGTTAAGTTGATCCTCAGTAAATTCTTTACCTGACTTTTTAGCATTAATATATCCTGTAAAGGCTTCAGTAATAACACCACCTACTTGTACTCTTGCAGTTGATGAGCCTTTAAATGCAGGAGAAGTAAAATAGTAATTATTATCTGCATATTCTTTAGCAACTTTTGTTGCATATACTGCTGGTAAATATTCTTGGCTTGGATTCTTTTTGCCTTCAGTACCTTTTGCTGCAATATAGCCTTCATCTTCAAATGTTGACTTTCTAATTGCGTCATACTGTCCTCTAATAACCCAGTCAGTTGCATTTTCAACATTGGTTAAGTGACGATAGAATAAGTAAGAGGCTAATGCTCTATCTCTTGCTTCTTTAGATTGATCTTTTTGATTACTTAAAATAGTAAATGATCCACCTTGTGAAATAACGTTTTTCTTGTTATTTTGTAAAACTGCTGGTTGTGGTAAACAGCCAACGTTAGCTTTAAATGGATTTTTTGAATCAAAAGCATATTTAATTCCAGCTGAAGAAGAAATTGTAAATAAACATTTTCTAGCAGTAAAGAAAGTGGAAGTAAATGCACCGGCTAATAAGCCTTTAGTTGTAAGTAAGCCATTTGCTGCGTATCCACCAAACTTTTTAACAAGATTTTTCATATTAGAATCTTTGTTAAAATCAATGCTTGGTTCACCATTTTCATCGATACTTGTATAACCATACCCATATTGTTTTGCTAAGGTAATAAATAGGTTATCATCTGAGTCGTATCCAACAACAGCATTGTCTCCTGTTGTATCATAAATCTTTTTATCAGCTG
>JAVWAV010000004.1:18742-22910 GCA_036649855.1 Bacilli bacterium
TTGTAAATCTTTTCCCATTGTGTGCCAAAACATAATTTTGACTGGTTTTTCTTTTGTTCCTACAGTAATTTCTGGTGGAGTAACTGAAGTAGGGGTAGAAGGCTTTGTAGGTTTTGTGGTTGAAGTAGTTTCACCACATGATGCAACTGTACCTAAAAGCATTGGTACAGCAAGTAATGCAAGTAGTCTTTTTGCTTTCATTTATTTTTCCTCCTATAAATAAAGCGATGCGTCTAAATTTATTGCCTAACCTTTTATACCAGCACGACCAACGCCGCGCATAATATATTTTCTAAAGAAGACAAATAATAAGAACAATGGAACGGTAACAACAATAGTTGCAGCCATTTGAGGACCAAATAGTGTATTTCCTTCAAGGTCTGTAAACGAAGCACTTCTTAATCCATTTGAAATTAGGAAGAAGTCTTCTTTTGAAGCAACAAGGTTTGGCCAAACATATGAGTTCCATGTACCCATAAATTTTAGAATTGTGATAGAAATAAGTGAAGGAGCAACTAGTGGTACCATTACTTTAAGCAAGAATCCGAAGTCAGTTTTACCATCGACTTTAGAAGCGAGATAAAGTTCATTTGGAACTTGTTTCATATTCTGACGTAATAAGTATATATAGAATACACTTACCCAGAAAGGTATGATCATAGCTAAGAATGCCCCTGATTGAGTTTGACTTACGCCATTTCCACCTAGCCAACCAAAAGATGATACGGTAATGTAGTTAGAAATAACCATCATTTCTCCAGGAATCATCATAGTAGCTAAGAAGAGAAGGAATAAAGCATCTCTACCAGCAAATTTTAATCTAGCGAATGCGAATGCAGATAAAACTGTTGTAATTAATGTACCAACGGTTGAAACTGCACCAACGAAAATTGTATTACCCATGTAAAGTACGAAGTTGAAACCATTAAATGCATCGACATAGTTTGACCACATAACAATAGCAGGGAAGAATGTTTGAACATCAGCTCTAATTTCATTCATTGCTTTAAGAGAGGTTATAATCATCCAATAGAATGGAAATATAACAACTAAAGCCATTAAAATTAATAGAGCATATGTAATAAATAATGATATACCTTTTAATATTTTATCTTGGCGTTGAAGCATCTTGATTGCTTTGCCATCACCTTTAATACCAATTTTAACATCAATTCCAAGCGTACCTGGTTTTCTAAAATCGATATATTGATTATGTTCAGCTACAAGAGTTTTTGAATTATTATTTCTCATATTTTCCTCCTAATAGTGAACTTTCTTATTTGAGGCCCACATTTGAACAAATGTAAGAATCAAGATAATGATGAATAACATAACAGCAGCTGCTGCTGCGATATTTAAAGTGTTAGATTTAAAGGCATCATAGATAAAGTAGACGATTGTATACATGTTGTAGGATCCAGTGATGGTTCCTGGACCATTAAATAATCCAACAACAGCGGTATATTCTTTAAACGCTCCAATAAATGAGGTTATCATTAAGTAGAGTATTTGAGGAGATAACAGTGGAACCGTAATCTTCCATAATGTTTTCCATTTTGGCGTAGCATCAATCTGAGCAGCTTGGTAGTATTGTTTATCAATTCCTTGTAGACCACTAAGAAGAATAAGAATCTTAAATGGTAAGGAACCCCAAACGATATAAATACAAAGTGGAATCATAGCAGTCCAACGATCAGCACCAACAATCCATTTAGTATCAAGATTAAAGATATAATTTATAATACCTCGATCATCAAAGACAACAGCGAAGACCATTCCAATAGCAATGGAGTTCGTAACGTAAGGTAAGAAGAATATTGTTTGTAATATCTTTTGGAACCACTTAATTGAGTTTAAACCAACTGAAATAAGTAGTGCGATAAGGATTGAAAGTGGGACAGTTACTATAACAATAACAACTGTATTAGGAAGAGCGTATTCAATAACACTATATTCATAGTAAGGAATACCTGAACTATCAAATCCTGTTGGATTTGTAACAAGTCCTAATATTCTGCCAAAGTTATTAAATGACCAGCCAGTGAAACTTCCGTCGATATAATTATATCCATCCATGAATGATATAAAGAATGTATTGATTAATGGATAGATAAGGAATATTGCCATCAATATTAATACCGGCGCAAGATACAACCGGGCTTTCCAGTTATTCTTTTGTTCCATAATTAATCAAGATAAATCCTTTCTTCGGTAACTTTGTCAAAGATAAACATTTTAGCAGCTTTAACAGCAAGCTTTATTTTACCTAAGTCAATTTTATTATCTGCTGAAATTATAATTTTAAAGGATGGCTTTAAACTAAATTCGTTGTGAGCGATAATAGAAATATCACGGCCCATAACTTCAAGCATTTCAGCGTTAATTGTAAGTCCTTCTTCGCCTTTTGAACCAACAGTATAACCTTCTGGTCTAATAGCGATGTATAAATCTTGGTCTTTAATTTTTGTTTTTGGTGTACAAATAACATCATTTCCAACCATAATTTTTCCATCAACAGCTTTACCATTAAAGACGCTAACTGGTGGAGTTCCTAAGAATGTTGCGACGAATAAATTCTTTGGATTGTTATAAACTGATTGTGGAGCATCCATTTGCATTTCATTACCAAGTTTCATAACGACGATTTGATCACAAATTGACATTGCTTCTTCTTGGTCATGTGTAACGAAAACAGTTGTAACACCAGTTGTTTTTTGAATTCTTCTGATTTCTTCTCTTGTTTGAAGTCTAAGTCTAGCATCAAGGTTACTTAATGGTTCATCAAGTAATAAAACTCTTGGACGTTTGACTAAAGCTCTTGCAATAGCAACACGTTGTTGTTGACCACCAGATAATTGTGATGGTTTTCTTTCAAGATAATCTTCAATTTGAACAAGTTTTGCAGTCTCATATACAATTTCTCTACGTTCAATTTTATTTAAACGGCGGAATGTAACAGCTTGCTTTTCTTCAATTTCTTCATTTGTTAATTTAACTAATGATTTTAAAGCAGCAAGGAATGATTTTTTAACTTCTTCACTAATCTTTTTTACTTTAAAGAATAATCTAGCTTTGCCTTCTTCATCACGGAATGCTTTAAATTCTGTTCCGTAAACTTTGAATTCTCTTAAAATATTCTTTACAGTATGAATTGCTTCTTTCATTGAAGCATCAGTCACTTCTTCGCCAAATATGAATCTACATGTAAGATCATATAGTGCATCAGATATTTGGTTTTTATTTGTCGAATCAACTTTAAAGGCAACAATTCTATTGATGTTCTTTAAGAATGATTCAGCATCAGCTTCAGATACACGATTTAATGTTACTTTAAAGATTGCTGGTGTGCCTTCAACAATTTCAATTGTGTGGCTCTTAATACCAAGTTTCTTAATAAGTGTAAATAAAGCGTTTTTAATACCAGCTACATCATCTTTTTCTTCTAATGTATATGACAATGCATATTCAATCGTAAAGAAAGGTAAGAGTGGTACTTCTACTTTAAGATTGGTGAGTGGAAACTCAACGTTCTTAAATATTGTCATGTGTGGATAAAGAGCATAGTTTTGGAAAACCAAACCAATTCCTCTTTTCTCTGGGGCAAGGTTTGTAACATCTTCATTACCAAACCAAATTTCTCCACTAGTTGGTGGAAGTAATCCTGCCAACATATAGAGCGTTGTTGATTTACCACAACCTGAAGGTCCAAGTAAACCAACTAACTTTCCGTCTGGAACAACGATGTCAAGATCATTGACAGCGATAGTATCTCTAATGTGTTTTTTAGGGTTACCAGGGAAAATTTTTGTTAAATCTTTAATTTTAATTTCCATATTTTTATTGACTCCTTATTCATTAAAAATAATATTCTTTCTTAGCATTCTTTTGTGCGTCGGCTTTCTTCTGTGCACGATAATTTTTATATACAATCATGAAATATCTAACGAAATATCCAACAAGTATAATTGAAGTAATAAATGTTGCAACAACGAAGATATCTAATGAGTTATAAACAGTAAATGTATTATTGAAAAGAGTAAAGCGGAAGATTGTTGATAAGAAGAACATTAATAGCGAAGCGCCTGTTAGACAAGCCATAATATTGACCTTAATAAATTCAACTTTATTAACTTCACCGAATTCTTTATTTAAACCAGCTTTCTTTTTA
>JAVWAV010000004.1:23010-76897 GCA_036649855.1 Bacilli bacterium
AAATTCAACTTTATTAACTTCACCGAATTCTTTATTTAAACCAGCTTTCTTTTTAATAAAATAAACCGGTACTCCAGCAGCTGCAATAATAGCAATTAAACAAACTAATGAAATAATTGTAATTAAATCAAGTGGTAATATACCAGTGCTAACCTTTGTAGGATTCAAATTAACAAATCCAAGATCGAAGTAAACAGAGGTTCCTGGTTGTGGATTTTGTTTAACACCAGTATCCGATGGCGCATAAATATATGTAACTATGCTAATATCTTCAACATATGTTTCAACAATATTGCCATTCAATTTTAATTCATCTTGATTCAAAATTACGTTAAAGTTCATTTCACCATCTAGAAAATATGAAGAATAAGTAGTAACTGGATATTGATAGGTATTTTTAGTTGGATCATCTGTTTTAATAATAATTTTTCCATAAGCACCAACGTTAATTTTAGAACTAATTTTTAAGGTTCCTGCTTCAAGTTTGTCTTTTATAGTCTGCTTTGTTTTTGGTTTTAAAACATCAAGGTAATGTTCAACAAAGTGAGTAGAAAATTTCGAATCAACCGAAATTAAACTGCCAAACTTCGAAATTTTTTCTAATCTTGAAGTAAAAAGAACAGGTTGCTTTGGATCGCCTTCTACGCCATTAAGATTAAAATTGGTTGTTGTAGATTTTGTGGTGATAGTAGCATATCCACCTTTTTTGGAAAAATCTGGAGTAGGCAAGGCGCCTTCATAAGTTGTAGGAAGTAAACCATATACTTTTGCAGATTTAAATATGCCATCACATGGAATATTAGCATATGTTGAAACTCCATCGGCAAAATCAGTTGATTTGTCGCCAACATTGTCTCCAGTAAGGTTTGCACCTTGCTTAGCAATTGGGCCAGTAAATTCACCAGTTGTTGTAACTAATTTTACAACAGGAATAACTTCAGCTTCAGGTTTAACTGGATATTGATCAGACGCACGGTAGCCAATTGTATAAATTGGTTTTGTGTCAGGTGCAACTGAGTCCTTAAACTTAAAAGTCATAGTTAAAGTAATTGAAGCATTAGTTGTTGTAATACGACTTGCAACAACATCGATAAATGAAGAGACATCTTCATATTCCTCATAGTTAGCAGCACCTAAAAGATTGGAGTTTTGAATAACTCCTGTAGGCGATGGAACTTTTGAGGTTGCGTTATTAATTGAGCTTACTAATCCAGTTGTACTAATAATCCCCATTAATAGCGTGAGTTTCAGAAATATTTTGTTCATTATATTTCTCCTTACGTTTTTTTTACTAATAATATTTTAATAGATTTGGGCCTTATATACAAGTTTATATTTATATATAAAACCAAATTTGTCAATTAGAGTCTTTCGATCATTTTAAAATCTGGTGCTTTTTTAGTTGGTTCTTCTAAAAGCACATCATCTTTTGACTTATAGATGACGGAATCTGTGATATCGATCGCCTCAAGCCCTAAAACATAATCATGAAAACTCTGTTTTTCTTTAAGAAATACCATCATCGAAAATGAGATGATTAATGGCAAGCCAAAAGTAAATAACGATAGAACAATTTCTCCCCATAAAAAAATTGCAAATCGTGCAGTAAATCGCCCAAATGAAACTTGTAAAAAGTCCTTGTTTACAAGGCCAATTTTAAAAGCTAATTTGCCAATACTTCTTCTTGTTCTTTTCATAATAAGTCCAGGAACATATAAAACCAAAATAGAAGAAAGGATCAATGGTGCGGGAACGTCAATAAATATGAGAATCTTTGAAAAATACACATTAGCAGCATAATATCTATCTATTTTTAGTAGATTTCCTGTAGCTGATTCAAGAATGTATTTTTCATAAAAATTAGTGTTGAAATCAGCATCTCCAACTGCAGGATTTCCAACCACATTTTCTCCATTCTTAACGAAATAAGCAACTCCATTAAACTTGAATTCTAATCTATCTTTGTCATACTTAGCACTAGTCGTCTCGGCCAACTTTTTATCAGTAATATTTGCTGGTAAAAATGTATGATAATAGTAATTTAAAGCCGTCTCGTATTGGGCCTTTACGTCAGATGTGGACATATCTTTTATGTTCTCAGCTTTTGTATAATAAGTTACAATTGACAATAACTCATTGTGTGAGGCTCCACTTAACTTATATAGTTGAGAATTTTCTTTAATCTCATCATAATCTTTTTGATAACCTTTATTCATATCGGTAGTTTTAACAATCATATCTGTGCACATCACAAGACCCATAAATACAAAGGCTAAAATAAGAAAATCAAGCAATGCTGAAAACACCCTTTTATAAAATGCAGGGCGATCATATTCAACATAAATTGTATTATCTTCTACTTTTCTAATTCCCATTTTATCTCTTTTTCTCTATTGTAGGCATCAACTAATGAGCTTTCGACAACAACACTGTTTGAAGCAAGTTCCTTGATCGACATTTTCTTACTATTTGATAGTGAAATAATAAGTGTAATAGCATCAAATACCATCCCAAATATTATAACAAATAAAAGGGATATTTTAAACGATTGAATATTAATTAAATATAATGAAAAACAATATGAAAATCCGACTGAAAGCATTGGAATAAACGCAACAATTGGAAGATTTTCGAAAAACTCAATTGCTCCTCTCCACGCCACTTTACTTTTAGCAACAGGAACTACGGTATTTTTCTCAATAACTTCAAGTTTTAAGAAAATCTTTCCGAGCGTACGGCCTTTTTTATCAAGAAGTGGAATAAGGAAATAAAATACTCCTACAGCAAGAAAATATGAAGCTAGAGTAGCATAAACCGTTGAAGAATCGACAAAATACGTAATCTCATTAATTTGTTTGGTAATATTTTTATAAGTTGCGTTTCCACTAGCAAAATCGTTAATAATCTTATCGTAATGTGAGAAAAAGAATCCGTTTCTAAAATAGGAGAGTAATTTCTCACCACTTGAAGATATTTTATCCTTAGCATCAAAATAAGGTTTAAGAAGATTTTTATTTGTTTTACTTAAAACTAAATATCCTTCCTTATCACGGATAAATTCATTATTTTCTTTAACAAATATATCGTTATTTTGAATAGAGGTAATATAAGCTTTATTAATTTCCGTAAGAGTCATTTTATGAGCATAGTTAACATTAATATTATATCTTGCTACTACTTCATCATTATTATTTCTAGTATAAGAAATATTAGTAATATCTCCTTCTTTATAGACATAAAACTTCATAAAAGAAGCAAAAGCTGCTTCAGAACCTTTATCAAAGTTATAATCTAAATTACCTTCATTATTATAGGTTTTAATAATAAGCCCATTATCGTAGAGTAAATCTAAACGTTCAAGATTTATTGTTGAACGTTGAGCTATTTTTTCATAATACCCAATAATAGGTTTTGTAATTTGAAAAACTACTAATTCAAAAAGAAAAACACTAGCAATAAGCATAATAAATATATCTGCTAAAAATGATAAGATTCTTCTTCCAAAGCGAGCAGGAATTACTTCTATTTCAGCACTTGCTATTTCTTCATTCATGATTCTCTCCTACGTTAACGGATGCAATATGTGAAAGCATATTGCTAAATTCCGGATCGCTTAAGCTTTCATCTTCTTTTGCTGCTAAATCAATATCTTCTGAGCACGATATAATATTAGATAAATCATGCTGACCTCTAGATAGCGTCATATAAAGTAATTCAATAAAGATAGGTAAAACTACTAATAAGGAAATAGAATAAAGATTAAAATAATAAAGTCCCACACCAACTATTATAAATATAGGTAGCAAACGATAAAGTGATTTATATTTAGCAATAACTTCCCCATCTTTAGAATTAACTATACCAATACTTAGCATCTTATATCCTAAACTAACTCCAGTTTTTGATAAAAGTGGAATAAGTATCATATAAATAAATACACTGATAAAAAAAGATGATACAATTGCGGTTTGACGAAGATAAATATTATCTTTAAAAGCATTTCCATAAGTTTCGTCAAACGCAAGCGCGACGTTTTGCAATTTGCTGTAACCTACTTCAAAGATATCAAATAAATTATGTTTACCAACAGGAGTTATAATATTATCAGCTCTAATTGTTCCAACTTTATCAAGTAAGGGCTCATTTTTTTCATTAACTTGATAAGAAAAATAATCTGTTTGGTAGTTAGTACTGTCTGGCGTTGCAGGTAAATGTAAAATATTAACATTATATAAATATTCAACACTTACGTGATCATCTGCTGGCCTTGATTCATTAGATTTTTGATAAATTTCTTCATATAATTTATCAAAAAACACATATTCTAAAGCTTCTTTATAAGGAGCATAGTTTGGCGTACTAGAAGTAACATTTAAACGATACTCGATTTGTTTTTCTTCAATTACTTTAGTATTGTTTTTTAGGTTGGAAAAACTTCCAAAGCACATCATAAAAACAAGTGAATAAAAAACATAAGTCGTTAAAGCAATAAGACTAAGATCAATTAATTTACCAAGCATGCGCTTTGGAAGATAAGCGCGATAAAAAGCGTGAGATTTATTCATTTCCTAACCCATGACTTAAATAGTAAGAATCTTGTTCAGACTTAGAAACAAACCAAGTTGAGGTAGTTTTATCAATAACCACACTATTTGAACAAAAATCATGAATACATCTTCTTTTTTTGTTAAAAATAAACATCATATAAGAAATTAAGAATGCTCCTCCCATCGTAGCTATTCCTAAGGCAAACTCGACTACAAATAAAGTTAAGAAACGTAATATATACCACATTTTATTTAAGCGATACCCGTCTTTAGTTAATACGCCAATCTTACAAATCCACTTACCAACTGTTTCGCCGTTTGGTGAACAAATAGGAATAAGTCCATAAATAATAAAGGCTCCAACAAGTAGAGTAGGAATAATATAAATTAATCCACTAAGCATAAGATTAGAGTTCTTGTTATTTAAGTCCGTAATTTTATTAAAACTTGTCGTTACTTTAATAGCCGTTGTATAAACATCGTTTAAATAACTAATTGTTTTATTTTCTTTACTATTATCAATTAGTTTAATAATAGATAGATCTTTGTTATATGTAAACGAGGCAATATTTGATTCTTCTTTTCCTACTTTTAAAACATCTTTATTAAAGTTTTCTAGTGTTAATTTATTTTTATTAAAATTAGTAATCTTATCCGTATAAAAAGTATAAAGTGAATCAATACAAGATATCTTATGAAGACTTCCATCAACTGATTTTTCAAAACTAATAAAGTCTTTAACTGTCTTTGGATATTGTATACCATTTTTAGCAACCACATTTGTTCCAATTTGTTCATATAGATTGCTTCTAAGGAATATTGTTCCAATTTCGTTTTGATTCATAATATAAGAAGTTTTATCAAATGTGGTTGGAAAAATGGCCGTAAAAAAGACAATTAAACTAATCGTTAAAAAAAGCGCTAAATCAATTACGGCGGCAGAAATTCTTTTGGACATTTTTGCTAAAACAATACACTTCATATTGTTTAATTATACAATAATTTTAAGAAAATTTATAGATATTTATTATTGTCTTTGTTTTAGCAAAATTAAAGGCGAAGTCTTAAAAATTATAAGAAAAAACCCGTTATAAAACGGGTTTTTAGATTTAAGTTATTTTTAGTTTTTGTAAAACTATTTAATAATTTCGCCGACTGTTCCAGCACCGACTGTTCTGCCACCTTCACGGATGGAGAATTTGGTACCTTTTTCAATTGCAACTGGGTGAATTAATTCGATGGTTAATTCAATATTGTCGCCTGGCATAACCATTTCTGTTCCTGCTGGAAGAGTAATGATACCAGTGACGTCAGTTGTTCTGAAGTAGAATTGTGGTCTATAGTTTGTTAAGAATGCAGTGTGACGTCCACCTTCTTCTTTAGTTAAAATATAAACTGCAGCTTGGAATCTTGTGTGTGGGATAATTGATCCTGGTTTTGCTAAGACTTGTCCTCTTTCAACTTGATCACGGGTAATACCACGTAATAAGCAACCGACGTTATCGCCAGCTTCTGCAAAATCAAGAAGTTTACGGAACATTTCAATACCAGTAACGATGGTCTTAAGAGTTGGTTTAATACCGACTAATTCAGCTTCATCATTAAGTTTGATCATACCTCTTTCAACTCTTCCGGTAACAACTGTTCCACGGCCTGTAATTGTTAAAACGTCTTCAATTGCAAGTAAGAATGGTTTGTCGTTATCTCTAACTGGATCTGGGAAGTAGGAATCACATGCATCCATTAAATCCATAATTGCTTTTTGAGCATCGGCGTCGCCGTCTAATGCTTTTCTAGCACTGCCACGGATAACTGGTGTATCATCACCTGGGAATCCATAGGAATTTAATAAATCACGGACGTCCATTTCAACTAAATCAGTTAATTCTGGATCATCAACTAAGTCACATTTGTTTAAGAAAACGATAATGTATGGAACACCAACTTGTCTTGCAAGTAAAATGTGTTCTCTTGTTTGTGGCATAACGCCATCTGTTGCAGCAACAACAAGAATTGCGCCGTCCATTTGAGCAGCACCAGTGATCATGTTTTTAACATAGTCAGCATGCCCTGGGCAGTCAACGTGTGCGTAGTGACGTTTTGCAGTTGTGTATTCAATATGTGATGTATTAATTGTAATACCACGTGCTTTTTCTTCTGGTGTTGCGTCTATTTGTTCATAAGCCATAGCTTTAGCATCACCGTGTTGAGCTAATACTGTTGTAATTGCAGCTGTTAAAGTGGTCTTACCGTGGTCAACGTGACCAATGGTACCAATATTAACGTGAGTTTTACTTCTATCAAATTTTGTTTTTGCCATTTATATTTCCTCCTGAAATCATTATTTTATTTTATAGCAATTTTTATTCTAAATCAATACAGTTAGTATTAATTTATTAATCTAGTCGTTTTTATTGCCGGATTTCTTAATAATCTCATCAGCAACAAATCTTGGGCATTCTCCATAATGTGAGAAAGTCATGGTGTAATTACCTCTTCCTTGAGTAAAGCTACGAAGATCAGTAACATATCCGAACATTTCAGCAAGTGGTACTTCTGCATCAATTGATTTAGCATTACCGTGTTGTGATTCTCCAGTCATTTGTCCTCTTCTACGAGCCAAATCACCTAAGACATCACCATAATATTGTTCTGGAACTGTAACTTCAATTTTCATAATAGGTTCAAGAATGACTGGAGAACATCTTTTTGCAGCTTCTTTAAGGGCTAAAGAGGCAGCAATCTTATATGCAGCTTCAGACGAGTCGACATCGTGATATGATCCATCGAATAAAGTTGCCTTTAAATCGATGATTGGATATCCAGCGACGAGTCCTCTATCGAGAGCTGATTTTAGACCTTCTTCAGTTGGTTTGATATATTCACGTGGAACTGTTCCACCAACAACTGCATCAACGAATTCAAATCCTTTTCCTGGATTTGGTTCAAATTTGATCCAAACGTGACCATATTGTCCACGGCCACCTGATTGCTTAATATATTTTCCTTCACATTCGGCACTTCCTTTAATTGTTTCACGATATCCAACTTGTGGTTGGCCAACGTTAACTTGGACTCCGAATTCTCTTCTTAATCTATCAACGAGAACATCAAGATGTAACTCACCAACTCCAGCAATAATAGTTTGACCGGTTTCTTGGTTAGTATGAACCTTAAATGTTGGATCTTCTTCTGCTAATTTGAGTAATCCAATTGTCATTTTCTCTTGGTCAGCTTTTGATTTTGGTTCAACTGCTTCCTCAATAACTGGCTCTGGAAACTCCATTTGTTCAAGAATAACTTCATTATCATCTTCGCTACAAAGTGTATCGCCAGTTGTCGTTGATTTTAAACCAACAACAGCTCCAATATCTCCGGCATTAAGTTCTTCAACTTCTTGACGGTGATTTGAATGCATTAGAACTAATCTTGCGATACGTTCTTTAACACCTTTTGTAGTATTCCAAACATAGGAACCTGATTTTAATGTACCTGAATAAATACGAACATAGGCTAATCTACCAATAAATGGATCAGTTGCAATCTTGAATGCAAGAGCTGCAAGTGGGCCATCGTCTTTTGGTAAGCAAACATATTCGGCTCCAGTTTTGACTAACACACCTTTTGAAGGTGGAATATCAAGTGGAGAAGGTAAATAACTTACAATACCATCAAGTAATGGATGAACGCCTTTATTTTTATAAGCTGAACCTGCAAATACTGGGAAGAATTCACCGGTTAATACAGCTTTACGAATTGTCGTCTTAATTTCTTCAACTGGAACTTCTTCACCATCTAAAACTTTCATCATGATGTCATCATCAAATGCTGCAAGTTTTTCAAGTAAGATAGCTCTTAATTCTTCACATTTAGCAACGTATTCAGCTGGAACGTCTGTGATTTCTGGAGCAACAGCTCCTTCACCATAAACATAAGCTTTTCTTTCAATAATATCAATAACGCCTTTTAATGATGATTCAATACCAATTGGATATTGAACGGCTGCAGCATTGGCTGCAAGGCGTTCATGAAGTGAGCGAACGCTCATTTCAAAATCAGCACCAATAGCGTCAAGTTTATTAACAAATACAATACGTGGAACCCCATATTTTGTACCTTGTCTCCAAACGGTTTCGGTTTGTGGTTCAACACCACTCTTACCATCAAGAACAGTTACAGCACCATCAAGTACACGTAACGATCTTTCAACTTCAACTGTAAAGTCAACGTGCCCTGGAGTATCGATAATATTAATTCTATTACCTTTCCAGAAAGCAGTTGTTGCAGCTGAGGTAATTGTAATTCCTCTTTCTTGCTCTTGAGCCATCCAGTCCATGGTAGCAGCGCCTTCATGAGTCTCGCCGATTTTATGAATCTTTCCTGTAAAGAATAAAATACGTTCAGTTGTCGTAGTCTTACCAGCATCAATATGGGCCATGATACCGATATTTCTTGTATGAGCTAAATCATATTCACGAGTCATATTTTATCTCCTTTACCACTTATAATGTGCGTAAGCTTTATTTGCCTCTGCCATCTTATAGACGTCTTCTCTCTTTTTAACAGAACCACCGGCGCCGTTTGCAGCGTCAAGAATTTCTCCTGCTAATCTATCTTCCATTGTTTTTTCATTTCTAAGTCTTGAATAATTTACTAACCAACGTAAGCCTAATGTGACTTTTCTATCAGCAGCAACTTCAGTTGGAACTTGATAGTTTGCGCTACCAATTCTTCTAACCTTAAGTTCTACTTCTGGCATAATGTTATTAATTGCTGTTGCAAATATATCCATTGCTGGTTTACCAGTTTTACTTTCGATCTTTTGAAAAGCATTATATAAGATGGTTTGAGCAGTTCCTCTTTTACCATCGACCATAATGTTATTGATTAAACGAGTAACTAATTTTGAATTGTAGATTGGATCTGGTAAAACATCGCGTTTTACTACTTTACCTTTACGTGCCATAATTTTCCTTCCTCCTTATGCGTTGTCTTTGGAAGTTGGACGTTTTGTTCCATAAAGTGATCTTCCTTGACGTCTTTTTTCAATACCTGAACAGTCTAATGTACCTCTGATAATGTGGTATCTAACACCTGGAAGGTCTTTACATCTTCCACCACGAATCATAACAGTACTATGTTCTTGTAAGTTGTGTCCTTCACCACCAATATAGGCAGTGACTTCATAACCATTAGAAAGCTTAACTCTAGCGTATTTTCTTAAAGCTGAGTTTGGTTTCTTTGGGGTCATTGTACCAACACGGGTACATACTCCTCTTTTTTGAGAAGCATTTTGATCTGTTTCTTTCTTGTTAAGGGAATTCCATCTTACAAGAAGAGCTGGAGCTTTTGGTTTTACTTCAACACTCTTTCTGGATTCTCTAACTAATTGATTAATTGTTGGCATTAACATTCTCCTTATTAATAATTCAATTAAGTATTGCACACAATACCGGGCGTTTCATTTACTTTCCAATAAATAAGGACCTACAATAAGTCCCACGTCACACGTACTTTGCGCATGCCTATATATAATATATAAAACCCATTCCTAAATCAATATTTATTTAAAATTTATTACACATTTCTTAATAGTCTCTTACTTCTTCTTACAAAACCAATGTGTAGTAAATTTTTAAATCAAATTTTAATTTATTAACTCTATAAGTTTAACATTTTTAAACGAACTTAAAATTAAAATTTGGGCTTTTCTTCTTCGTAATTATTGTAAATCTACCCTTAATTGCATATTATAATTAGTGTATGAAACTTTTTATTACTTTCTTATTTCTTTTTTTGCTTGGTTCAATGATTGGATACGTCATTGAATTATTTTTTCGTCGATTTGTTAGTATGAAACGTTGGATTAATCCTGGTTTACTTCATGGACCATGGCTTCCAATATATGGATTTGGGCTTTGTTTACTTTTCTTTTTTAGTAATATGTTTACGTATTGTGATATTTCCTTAAATTTTCATCTTGAAGCTTTCTTATGTATTTTATTATTTGGAGTAGCTGCTACCTTACTTGAATACGTAGGAGGAATGATCTTTTGTAAATTAATGCATATTAAATTATGGGATTATTCTAATATGAAAGGAAATATAAAAGGAGTTATTTGTCCTCAGTTTACAGCTCTTTGGATTATTGCTGCTATCATGTATTATTTTCTTTTAAAAACTCCATTTAATAATCTATTTAATCTAATATATGAATATATGTTTACTGCTAATAATATCTGGTTAATTCTTGTTATTGGATTACTATATGGTCTTCTTATTGGAGACTTTATTTCTATTATTAAACCATTTACAACAATTTCATCTATTGCTAAAGAAAATAAGTATGTAGTCGAATGGGAAAACATCAAATTACACATTAAAAAGAATATAAAAGACAAATCTTCCTTATCAACAATAATTTTAATAGATAATTTTATTTTAAAAGCAAAAAATGGTATAATAAAGCCGTTAACCAAGATTAAAGAAAAATTTTTAATCAAAAACACAAATCAAAATAATAACAAGGAAGAAAAACCAAATGAATGATGTAGAAAACCCAATTCTTAAAGACTCTAGTGAAACAGTAGACGTTTCTAAAGACGTATCTTTATCCTCTCTTTACGCTAAACCAAAATTCTCTAACAAGACTAATCTTCTTCATAAGAAAACTAAACACATGTTTTCAAAGCGTTACTTATCAATAATCGTCATATTTGATGCTGTCTTATTAGTTGCTAGTATCGTTTCATTTATTCTCGCTTTTATTCCAAGCTATGATAAAGCCGATACCTATAAAATAATTATGGGATCCTTATTCCTTGCTCTTTTTCTTTCACTAAATGTCTATATCTACGTTAATAAATATTCTGCAGATAAAAAAAGCATATCTAAAGATACTCTTCTAGTTAATTTCTTTGAAGAATCTCTTGTAAGTGAAGTATATGCTGCAGGAAACTTACTTTCTACTTATACAATCCACTACAATACAATCGAAAAAATCGAAATTGAAAAAGAATTCGTTAACATCACTTATTTAAACAATAAAAAACTCACACTTGAAATCGCTGGCTTTGATTCTAAATCCAACCTTCAAGAAATGATCGAAATATTTAGTAGTTATAAAAATAAATAATAATTTGATACGCAAATAAAAAAACGACTTATCGAAATTGATAAGTCGTTATTTTTTTGTTTTGTTTTCTTGAACAAATTATTGTTCAATTTGCGTATCAACAACAGCTTCTGTTTCAGTTGCTTCATCAGCTGCTTGAACAGCACGAGCTTCTTTGATTGTTCCATTATAGTCATGGACACCAATATAGTTGTCTTTTACTTCTTGCATACGTTCAAGAACATCAAAGTTTTCCATTAATTTAGCTTCTTCATCTTCACTAAGGAGACCTCTTCCTGCTGGAATTAATCTTCCGGTAATGACGTTTTCTTTTAAACCATGGAGAATATCTTTTTTGCCTTTAAGAGCAGCATCAGTTAAAACTCTTGTTGTTTCTTGGAAGCTTGCTGCTGATAAGAATGAATCAGTTTCAAGAGCAGCTTTAGTAATTCCTAAGATAAGTGGACGAGCTGCAGCAGGACGAAGTCCAGCTTCAAGTGCAATAGCGTTCTTATCGGTGAATTCAAGAAGTGAGACTCTTGTTCCAGGAAGCATATCAGTGTCGCCGTTATCGATAATAACGACTTTTTTAAGCATTTGTCTAATAATGACTTCAATATGCTTATCACTAATTAAGATACCTTGTGAACTATAGACTTTGTGAACTTCTTTTGTAATATATTTTTCAACAGCAGCGACATCACTTACTTCAAGCAATTCTTTTGGAGAAATTGCTCCTTCAGTAATCTTTTGTCCGTTAATAACTTTATCACCTAATTTGACTCTAAGTTTAGCAGCATATCCAGTCTTATATTGTTTTTCTTCAATATCATTTGTAACAGTAACAATATATGTTCCAGAATCTTGTTTAATATCGGTTACATCACCTGAGATTTCGCTAATAATAGCGATACCTTTTGGATTACGAGCTTCAAATAATTCTTGAACACGTGGTAAACCTTGTGTAATATCGGTTCCAGCAACACCACCCGTATGGAATGTTCTCATTGTTAATTGAGTACCTGGTTCACCAATTGATTGAGCAGCCATAATTCCAACTGCTTGACCAATTTGAACAAGTTTTCCATCAGCAAGGTTACGTCCATAACAATGTACGCATACGCCATCGCGAGTTTCACAACCAAATAATGATCTTATTTCAACTTGCTTGACGCCAGCTTCAACTACTGTTTCAGCCGTATGCTCATCAATTAATGTATTAGCAGGAACAATAATATTTCCAGCCTCATCAATAATATCATTAAGGGAGAATCTACCAACTAATCTATCATATAAGCTAACAAGGACTTTGCCTCTTGAGCTATCAATAATATCTTTAACAATGGTGCCATGATCCGTATGACAATCTTCTTCACGGATAATAACATCTTGAGAAACGTCAACTAATCTACGAGTTAAATAACCTGAGTCAGCCGTTTTAAGAGCCGTATCAGCTCCACCTTTACGAGCACCATGGGTTCCTGTAAAGAATTCACTAACGTTAAGACCCTCACGGAAACAAGATTTGACTGGTAATTCGATGGTTTCACCGGATGTATTAGCCATAAGTCCTCTCATACCCATAAGTTGTGTAAAGTTTGAAATATTACCACGAGCTCCAGAATCCGACATCATAAATAATGGGTTTCTTGGATTGCTCTTTAGTGATTTTTCAACGTCTTTACTGACATCTTTACCAATGGCATCCCAGACTTTACAAACTTCGTTATGTCTTTCTTCATCGGTTAAGTTACCTTCATCAAATCTAGTAGTAATATTTGCAATCTGAGCATCACCTTTTGAAACAATTTCTTCTTTATTAGCTGAAACGTTAATATCACTAATTGAGACGGTGATTCCTGAAATAGTTGAATATTTAAATCCTTGATCTTTAATTTTATCAATAACTGCTGATGTTTTAGATGTTCCATAACGTGCAAATATTTCACTAATAATAGGTTCAAGAACCTTTTTAGTAAATGGCGTGCGAAGTGGAGCAGCAGCAATAAGAGACTTAATATCAGAGCCTTTAGGGGCAAAGAATTTAATATTATCAGCTTTTAAATTGCTTAAGTTACTTGGACTTAATTCATTTAAGTAAGGGAAATCACTTGGGAAAACAAGGTTAAATATTACTTTACCAACAGTTGTGATTAAGTAAGATTCATTCATTTCTGGGGTAAATTCATCCTTAATTAAAGCTTTACCAATAATAGCAATTCTATTATGTAAGTGAACTTTATGACATTGATAAGCCATTAAAACTTCGTTAACATTACAGAAAACTTTACCTTCGGCTTCAATATATCCTTTATAAATTTCAGCTTCTTCAAGATCGCCTTGTGAAATAAATTCAGCAACACGTTCTTCAAAATATTTTTTATCAGCTTCAAGAGTTAAATAGTAGTTTCCAAGAACCATGTCTTGAGAAGGAATACAAATAGGTTTTCCGTCTTTTGGTCCAAGAATATTATTTGAAGCAAGCATTAAATTGAGTGCTTCTTCTTGTGCTTCTTTATAAAGTGGAACGTGAACAGCCATTTGGTCACCATCAAAGTCAGCATTAAATCCTGTACAAACAAGTGGATGTAATCTAATAGCTCTTCCATCAACAAGTTTTGGTTGGAATGCTTGAATACCTAATCTATGTAAGGTAGGAGCACGGTTTAATAAGACTGGATGACGATCAATAATTTTTTCGACTTCATCAAAGACTTCGGAATCTTGTCTATCAATCATTTTATCAGCTTGTGCGTGAGACGCAGCAATCTTGTCATTGATTAATTCGTAAGCAATAAATGGACGTAATAATTTAATAGCCATCTCGCGAGGGATACCACATTGATACATCTTTAAATCTGGTCCAACAGCAATAACCGAACGACCACTATAGTCGACACGTTTGCCGAGTAAATTTTGTCTAAATCTACCTTGTTTGCCCTTTAATATACTACTTAAAGATTTAAGTGGTCTATTTCCAGCACCAACAACAGGTTTACCATTTCTTCTACCATTATCAATTAAAGCATCGACTGCTTCTTGAAGCATTCTTGACTCATTCATCAAAATAACTTTTGGTGAATTCATTTCCTTTAATTTCTTAAGTCTATTATTACGTGTAATAACACGTCTATATAAATCATTAAGGTCAGATGTTGCGTATCTTCCTCCATCAAGTGGAAGCATTGGACGTAAATCTGGTGGAATAACTGGTATTGTTCTTAAAATCATCCATTGAGGTTCGTTAGTGGAGTTTTTAAAAGCTTCAATTACTTCAAGACGTTTAACTAATTTAATAGATTTTTGGGTTGAAGCACCTTTTAAATCGGCTCTAATTTTGGTTGATTCAGCAGTAAGATCAACGTCTTTTAATAAACGTTCAATTGCTTCTCCACCTTCACCAAATTCAGCTTTAAGATACTTATGGAAAATATTAACAATTCCATAATAATCAAATGTTTGACTAGTTCCTTGAAGACCTTCAATATAGTTTTCAACGACACTATAATCATAAATTGATTTATCACTAATTAAATCAGCGACTTCTTTAAGAGTTTGAACAAAGTCAACTCTTCCAGTTTTTTCATTAATAAATTGTTTATATCTTAATGTTTTACTAATACCAACATCAAGTACGATGTGAGCGTTATAATAAATTACATCTTCTAATTCTTTTGGTGAAATATCAAGGAGTAATCCCATACGTGATGGAATTCCTTTTAAATACCAAATATGTGAACATGGGGCAGCAAGTTCAATATGTCCCATTCTTTCTCTACGGACGTCTTTAGTTGTGACTTCAACGCCGCATCTATCGCAAACAAGACCAGAGTATCTAATCTTTTTATATTTTCCGCAATGACATTCATAATCCTTACTAGGACCAAAAATCTTTTCGCAAAAAAGACCATCCATTTCTGGTTTTTGTGAACGATAGTTAATTGTCTCTGGTTTTGTGACCTCACCATGGGACCATTCTCTAATTTTTTCTGGAGATGCAAGATTAATTTGCATTGCAGATAATTGTTTTGTATCTAGCATTGTTTTCATCCTCCCCTTTTAGTTACCAAGCATTTCATTAACGTTACTTTCGTCAACAATTTGATCGGTCCCTTCAGCATTTTCTTCAGATTCAGAATTATAAGTTCTAATACTCTTCATAGCTTTCTTTTCTTCTTTAGAAGTTTGACGAGCTAAATCATCCATATCAATCATTTCATTGTTTTGATCAAAAAGTGTAACATCTAATGCTAAACCTTTTAATTCTTTAACAAAGACACGATATGCTTCAGGAATTGATGGTTTTGGTAATTCAGTGCCTTTAATAATAGCAGCGTATGTCTTTCTTCTACCAACTCTATCATCAGATTTAATTGTTAAAATTTCTTGTAAGACATGAGCTGCGCCGTATGCTTCAAGGGCCCAAACTTCCATTTCACCAAATCTTTGTCCACCGTTTTGAGCTTTACCACCAAGTGGTTGTTGAGTAACTAAACTATATGGTCCAGTTGCACGAGCGTGTAACTTATCATCAACCATGTGAACAAGTTTAATCATATACATAACACCAACGGAAATTCTTTCATCAAATCTTTCACCAGTTCTACCATCAAATAAGACAGTTTTACCATCAGGATTTAATTCAGCTTTCTTCATGATTTCGATTAATTCTTCATTAGAAACGCCATCAAATACTGGAGTAGCTACTTTAATTCCTAACTTTTTACAAGCAAGACCTAAATGTAGTTCAAGAATTTGACCAATATTCATACGTGAAGGAACGCCACACGGATTAAGCATAATATCAACTGGAGTACCATCTGGTAAATATGGCATATCTTCAATTGGTAAAATTCTACTAATAACACCTTTGTTACCATGACGTCCAGACATCTTATCACCTTCACTAATCTTACGTTTTTGAGCAATATAAACTCTTACTTTTTCAAGCACGTTTGGTGATAATTCATCTTTAGCTTTAACACTAAATATCTTAACATCAACAACAATTCCAGCTCCACCATGTGGGACTCTTAAAGAAGAATCTTTTCCTTCTTTAGATTTATCACCAAATATAGCTTGGAATAATTTTTCTTCTGGAGTTGGTTCATTTTGTCCTTTTGGAGTAATCTTACCAACTAAGATGTCACCTTCTTTAACTTCTGATCCAATAACAATAATTCCACGTTTATCAAGATGAGCCTTAGCTGCTTCTGAAGTATTTGGAATATCACGAGTAATTGTTTCATTACCTAATTTAGTAACACGACACTCAAGTTCATATGATTCAATGTGAATTGAAGTATATGTATCATCCTTTACTAATCTTTGTGACATGATAACAGCATCTTCATAGTTATAGCCATTCCACGTCATAAAGGCGATGGTCACGTTTTGTCCAAGAGCTAAATCACCATTATCCATTGCGGGACCATCGGCGATAATATCTCCATATTTAATATCTTGACCAATTTTTACAATTGGTTTTTGGTTGATACAGGTTCCATTATTTGAACGATCAAATTTTTGTAATCTATGTTCAAATATATCGCCGGTATCGTTTTGAATAGTAACTTTTTGGGAATCAACATAAATTACTTTTCCACTAATTTTTGCCGTAACAGCTAATCCGCTATCATGAGCAATAATATGTTCCATTCCAGTTCCAACAAATGGAGCTTCTGGATGGAGTAAAGGTAATGCTTGACGTTGCATGTTTGCACCCATTAAAGCACGAGTATTATCATCGTTTTCAAGGAATGGAATACAAGCAGCAGCAACGGAAATAATTTGTTTTGGTGAGACGTCAATATAATCAATTTCATTAACATCACATAAAACGTTTTCGCCATTGCTTCTAGCAACTGATTCTTTATCAATAAAGTAACCATTTTCATCAAGTCTAGCATTAGCTTGAGCAATTTTATGGTTACGTTCTTGGTCAGCACTAAAATAAACGTTTTCTTCGGTAACTCTTGCTTTTAATTCGCCATTTACTGTTTCATGAGCAACACGACGATAAGGAGTTTCGATGAATCCGTATGTATTAACCTTGGCATAGCATGCAAGGTTATTAATTAATCCAATATTTTGACCTTCTGGAGTTTCAATTGGACAAATTCTACCATAGTGAGTAAAGTGAACGTCACGTACTTCCATACTTGCTCTATCACGGGTTAATCCACCAGGTCCAAGAGCACTTATTCTACGTTTGTTAGTTAATTCAGCTAATGGATTTGTTTGATCCATAAATTGAGATAATTGTGAACTTGCAAAGAATTCTCTAATAGCACTTGTTAAAGGTTTAACATTTAATAGTGATTGAAGGGTTAAATCTTCAGCACTAGAAATTGAGATCTTTTGAGTAACAGTTTTAGCCATCTTTGTAAGACCAATTCTAAACTGTGTTTGTAATAATTCACCAATACATCTAATTCTTCTATTAGCAAGGTTATCAATATCATCAGTTTCACCAACTTCTTGCATAATATTAAGGAAAGCACTAAAAGTAGCAGCAATATCGCTAATTGTTACACGATGGATATTTTCCATAATGTCGTTACCAACAATATTTACAACTTTACTTTTAGAAGCATCTGCATATACTTTCACAATATATACATTTGCACGATCATCAAGATTGGTATTAATATTTTCAAGAGTTAATTTATGAGCACCTGTTTCAAAAAAACCTTTTGGAGCATCAGGTCCATTTTCAATTCTTTTTAATCTACTAATATCTTCTTTTGTTAATAAATGATTTTTTTCAAAAAGAACTTCACCATCAACAGAGATTAAATCTTCAGCTAAAATTCTGTCGATTAATCTGTTGTAAGGTCCCAGTTTTTTATTGTATTTATAACGTCCAGCGTTACCAATATCATAACGTTTTTCATCAAAGAATTTTTGAACCAAAAATTCGGTAATACCTTTATCAGTAATTGGTTCACCTGGTTTTAATTTCTTAAAAATTTCTTTTAAGGCGTCTTTTTCAGTCTTAATATCGACGTCTTTTTCCCATGTTTGAGCAAGATCTTCGGTCTCGCCAAAAATAGCAACAACGTCTTCATATTTTGTAAATCCTAATGCCTTAAGCAATGTTGTTGCTGGCATTTTTCTTTGTCTATCTATTCTAACAGATAAAATACCTTTACCGTCACTTTCAAATTCAAGCCATGTACCACGGCTTGGAATTAAATCAGCGTTAAAAGTAAATTTTCCGGTTTTATCCCTAGTTTTAGCTAGATATGCACCTGGAGATCTTACGATTTGAGAAACAATTACTCTTTCAGCACCATTTACAATAAATGTTCCACTTGGAGTCATGACTGGGAGTTCTCCCATGAAGACTGTGGATTCTTTTATTTGTCCGGTTGTCATGTAATTAAGTCTTACAGTGGCTTTAAGAGATTTTGAATATGTTAAGTCTCTTGCTTTGCACTCTAGTGCATCGTATTTTGGTTCCTCTAAAACAAATGATTCATATTCAATTTGAATACTACCATCTTGTGATTTTATAGGAAAAACATCCTTGAAAACTTCGTCAAGGCCATGTTCAATAAACCAACCAAATGATTTAGTTTGAATTTCGACTAAGTATGGAAGCTCTAACTTTCCAGATACTTTAGAGAAATCAATACGATTGTTATTCATTACTTTATAATCTTTTTCTAAAATTTTCATCCTATGGCTCCTTTGTAGTTTTTACGCGTTATCAACCCTACTATTTTTTTGCTTCGTAAACATAATATCCATGTTCTCTATAAATAAGAGAGACCGAACTATATATACTAGACAAATACTTGGATGCACTTTCAGCACCATGTGATTTTCTTATGACAATTATCAGTGAACCACCATCAATTAAATGAATGAAACTATCACTAAACATTTTATATATAACGCTCTTTCCCGCTCTTATTGGGGGATTAAGCAACACATAATTAAACTTCTTATCATCAATAGCACTAAATATATCGCTATATAATACTTCAACTTTGTTTTCACAATGCAATCTTGCTGCATTGTTTGTTGCAAGAGTAACGGCTGTCTTATTAATATCGACTAAAGTATAGAAACTTTCCTCTTTATTAATAATACAATCTGTTAAACCAATAACTCCAATTCCACAACCGAGATCGAGTATTTTTCCTTTATGAGGAATTTTTGTAATTGCTTTAAGCAAAACTCTACTTCCATCATCAAGCTTACTTTTTGAAAAAATACCGTTATTCGACATTAAAGAGAAATTAGAGCCAGCAAACGTATAATTAACCAAAATATCTTTGTTTTTTACATCTTGATCATTATCAAAATACTGGCTCATTTATTACTCCTTAAAATGCACGAAAACCTGCCCATAGAAATGAGCAGGTTAAAAATGTTGTAAAATAGACTTATTTAATTTCGCATTCAGCACCAGCTGCGACAAGAGCTTTCTTGTGTTCTTCAGCTTCGACTGATGAGATGTGTTCTTTAACAGCGACTGGTGCGCCATCAACTAATTTCTTTGCATCCATTAAGCCTAAGCCTGTGATAGCTTGAACTGCTTTAATGACTGCAACTTTTGATCCGCCGATTGCCTTAATCCAAAGAGCAACTTCGACTGGTCCTGTAGCGACTTCTTCTTCAACGGCTGCTGCGGCTGCAACTGGTGCGGCGGCGGTAACACCGAATTCTTCTTCTACTGCCTTAACTAATTCGTTAAGTTCTAAAACTGTCATTTCTTTTAATGATGCAATGATTTCTGCATTTGTTAATTTTGCCATTTTATTTTCCTCCTAATTGATATTGAAATATTGGCTTACTATTTGTCGGCAACTGCTTTAAGCGTACAAGCAAATTGACGAACTGGTGCTTGAAGCACCGATAAGAACATTGAAATTAATCCATCACGGTTTGGTAATGTAGCAATGACTTTCATGCCAGCTGCATCAAATACCTTTCCTTCAACAATACCAGCTTTAATAACTAAAGATGGATTGGCTTTGGAGAACTTTGTGAGAATTTTTGGACCTTCTGAAATGTCTTTTGAAAAGACAATAGCATTTGGACCTTCAAGATAAGGCATTAGATCAGCGTGACCTAAACCTTCTGCTGCTCTACTTACAAGTGTGTTTTTAAAGACAAACATTGAAGCATTTGAATCTCTTAATTGCCTTCTTAACTTAGTTAATTTAGCAACGTCAAGACCACGATACTCAACGACGATGACTGAACCTGCGTTCTTCATGTCTTCAGTGATTGTTGATACAATCTCACTTTTCTGTTTCAAGACTTCTTGATTCATGTTTTGACTACCTCCTTTTTTCTAATAAAAAATATATGAGGTTCCAATATCCATTCGGTTATTGCAATTTTTATATAAAATTACCTCGGTAACATAATTAAGCCTTAGCCGTTACTGTCTTTGGTATTTGGAACACACAACCTAATTTTTAGCGACCGTCAAATGTAATATGAATTGCTGGACCCATTGTTGCATGCATGACAGCATTCTTAATATATGTACCTTTAACAGCGGCTGGTCTAACTCTTACAATTGTATCGGTAATAACTTTGATATTTTCAACAATTGCTTCGGAAGAAAAACTAACACGTGCAACAGAGAGATGCATATTGCCATCTTTGTCAACACGATATTCAATCTTACCTGCTTTAATGTCTTTTACTGCTTTAGCAATATCCATTGAAACAGTTCCAGTTTTTGGGTTTGGCATTAAGCCTTTTGGACCAAGGATTTTTCCTAACTTTCCAAGTTCACCCATCATATCAGGAGTTGCAACGATTACATCGTATGCAAACCAGCTTTCAGTTTTAATCTTTTCGATAATTTCTTTTCCACCGACAAAATCAGCACCGGCGGCTTTGGCATCATCGATTTTATTTGTAATTGCAAGGACTACTTTAGTTTTACCATTTCCATGTGGTAATACTAATGTTCCTCTAATTTGTTGATCTGCTTGTTTTGGATCAACGTTTAGTTTGAATGAAAGTTCAATAGTTGAATCAAATTTAACTGTTGAAGTTTCTTTTACTAAATCTGCTGCTTCAGCTATTGTGTATAGTTTTTTTCCATCAACTAATGCACAAGCTGCAGTATATTTTTTGCCTCTCTTCATTTTATTTCCTCCTGTGGTTCTAGCGAGCTGTTACTCTTCCACTCTTTTATTCGTCTATTGCGATTCCCATATTGCGAGCTGAACCTTCAACAACTTTCATAGCTGCTGCGATATCATTGCAATTGAGATCAGGCATTTTGTATTCGGCAATTTCTTGTAACTTAGCCTTTGAAACATGGCCAACAATTGTTTTAGAATTTGCTGATGCTTTTTTAAGTCCTGCTGCTTTTAATAATAATCCTGCGACTGGAGATGTTTTGATGACATAATCAAATGATTTGTCTTCATAGGCAGTAATAATAACTGGTACTATTTCCCCTTTTTTATCAGCTGTCTTAGCGTTAAAATCTGTACAGAATTTAGGCATGACAATGCCAGCTGATGCTAATTTTGGTCCTGGTTTAGCTTCTCCGCCAGGTAACTCCATCTTAACTACTTTTGCGATCTTTTTTCCCACGTGACTTACCTCCTTTTATTTTGTTTAGTTTGTCCGTGCTGTGGTTAAAGGACTAATCGTTCATCCTCCCACGCCTCACATACGCGCATATGTATCCATTAAATACTATGCTGTTAAATAATATCACTTTTCGCTTCAATATAAAAGCAGAATTTAATGTTTCTTTTCTTCACATTAAATTCTGCTGTGTTTAACGACTAATTAGATCTTTTCGATGATGGAGAAATCAACTTCAAGGGCAGTTGGTCTACCAAAGAAGACTGTTTCAACTTTAACGATATTTGTTTCGGTATCAATAGAAACTATCTTACCTTCCATACCATTAAATGGTCCATTAATAACTCTAATATGTTCACCAACAAGGTATCTTGCCATCATGGTTGAGTCAATTTGACCAATACGTTTTAAGACGGATTCGATTTCATTAACTGGAACAGGAGTAGGTTTCGTACCTCCACCAGATGATCCAGCAATTCCGGTTACGCCTGGGGTATTACGAACCATGTACCAAGTATCATCAGTCATGATCATTTCAACAAAGACATATCCTGGATAAAGGTTAACAATTTTGGTTTTAATCTTTCCTGATTTTTCTTTAATTTCTTCAGTTTCTTCTGCGACTATTACTCTAAAAACTTGATCACTTAAATTAAAGTTTTCAATTCTTTTTCTAATATTATCAGCAACTTTATTCTCATGTGAAGAGTAGGTCGTTGCAATATACCAAGCCTTATTTTGTAGATCTGCCATAATGTTGTTCTCCTTTTTTACTAAACTTTAGTCTCTTAATTTACCTATACACTTGGTGGTGGTGGAACTGATCCTGAAACACCGCCAAAGATATTATTAGCAGCATTAATAAGAGTTCCAGCAGCCCAGTTTTCAATCATTAAAACAACTGCTGCAATAATTACAATAACAAGAACGATCATAAAAGAGTTTAAAAAAACTTTAAAACTTGGCCAACGAATCTTTTTAGCTTGGCTACCTACTTCTTTAAGATATTTTCTTGGTGATGTCATAATTTTTTTCCTTCCTTGCTTTTTACTTGCTTTCTTTATGTACTGTCATTTCATTACAATGTGGACAATACTTTTTCAATTCTAAACGTGTAGTTGATTCCTCAACTTTTTTAGTCGTAGTATAGTTTCTCGAAAGACATTTCGAGCATATTAAAATCACTTTTTTTCTCATGATTATAATATATCATCTTTTGCTCTAATAATATAGCACAAAGTAAATAAAAAATAAATAAAAAATATTTAAAAATAGAGTTAGATTTTTCCGCAATCTAACTCAATTTTTTCAATCCCAATTTTAAATATTGTGAGAACTCGACTATAACTTAAATCATACATTTCTGAGATCTCAATAAATGACCATCCACAATAATGCATATCAATTATTTTCTTTTCTCCATCAGACAATATAGATTGTTCGTTATAAAGATATTTGGCATAGAATTCCTTATAAATAAGTTCTTGTTTTTCATCATTTTTAGATGACACGTTATCTAAAAATGATGTCCCTGCTTCACTATTTTCGTTATCAAGTGAAAGAGCATGTTTAAAAAGAAGACTAGATTTTGTAAAATACTTTTCACGTAAAGAATTGTATTTATTTTTCATGAACCCAATGAAGTAGCTATCAAAACTACCTATCCAATTAAGTTCAATTTCATTGCAAAACTCAAATATAAACTCATTTGTTGTCAAGTCAAAATCAGTTAAATCAATCCCAAAATCTTTAATTGAATGAAAAATTGACCAATATAAAGGCATAATATTTTGCTTTAAATTAGCAATTTCTCCTACATCGTTTCCGATCCCAATTCGGCGTACTCTTTCGAGAGCTTCTGTTTTACTCGTGTTCCTTAAGCTTTCAGAAAACGACTCGACAAGACTCATATTAATTGTCTTTTTATTTCAGATAGGAGAATTGAGGCAGCAGTTGAAGCATTAAGAGAATTAACATGGCCATACATTGGAATTTTAATAATATGATCACTATTTTCTTTAACAAGACGTGAAATTCCAAACCCCTCGCTCCCTAGAACAAGGACCGTTTTATTCGCAAAAGATGTGCTATAGCACGTATCTTTTGCGCCGCCGTCACTAGCATAAATCCAATATCCTAGTTCTTTTAATGTTTTTATCGTATTAGAAAGATTAACCACACTAACCATTTTTACATAGTTAATAGCACCCGTTGAAACCTTTGCAACAGTATCAGTGATTCCAACTTGATTGTTTTTTTTATAAATAACAGCATCAACGTCAAATGCATCACATACACGTAATATAGCTCCAAAATTATGAGGATCTTCAATACCATCTAACATAAGAATAATAGACTTTTCTTTCTTTTGTAAACTTCCGACAAGTTCTTCTAAAGAAAAAGTAGTGTATTCTTTTACTTCCGCAACAATTCCTTGGGATACAACAGACTTCCCAACTAGTGAAAAGATAATCTCCTTCTCAACGAATTCTAAGGTCACTCCACTAGATCTAAGTTTTTCAATAATTCTTTCGTTACTAAAAGATTTTGAAATAACTACCTTGATAGCTCGTTTTGATTCTACTGCACTTACGACAGCATTGATTCCATATATTAAAGATGTTAGCATACACACTCTCCTTGTTACCGCTTTCGGCAAATAAAGTAATTATTATGTTTTTTTATTTTATAATAATTATGGATTATTTTGTTTTCAAACAAATTTTCTTAATAAAAAGTGTGCTTTTTAGCACACTCTAATTGTTAAAGGCCTTATTTTCTGCGAAAGCGCTTCGACGAAATCATCTAACGTTGAGCGTTTAGCAGGAGAAAAAGTTATCAAAAGTCGAAGCGCTTCATAAGTTCTAAATTGAACTAATTGGGTTTCAAAACTCTTAAGTGAAAGGCCATATGATCTAGCAATTTCACTAACATCTTTTAAAACAGCACTATTTGTTGGAACAACTAGTAAAATAACTGGGTTTTTAGCACTAATATGACGTTCGATTGGTTTAAGAGCGGTAAGAGAAAATATTGTTAATAATGAGCCGAGTGCAGCAACAATAAAGCTTCCAGCTCCACATGCTAAACCAATCGCCATTACCATCCAAAGAGTGGTAGCAGTTGTTAGTCCTTTAATATCGGTTCCGGTTTGAATAATAGTTCCAGCACCAAGAAAACCAATACCAGATACGACTTGCGCAGCAAGACGCATTGTATCTCGATTTTCGTAGCCGATTCCATAGATTGAAACAATCATGGTAATAGCAGATCCTACTGCAACAAGAATATGAGTTCTAAGTCCGGCAGCATGGCCATTCCATTCTCTTTCATAACCAATTACACCAGCAAGAAAAATACATAAAACTAATGATAAAACAATTAAGATTAAATTACCCCATCCATTATTGTTAAATAGGCCATTAAACCATTCAACTACGACTCTGTCAATGCTCATTACATTCATATTGTTCCACCTATAATAATTTTCTTTCTATTGCCTTAGCTCTTAAGCAATCACTTAAAGCAAAATCTTTAGATTCTTTTGCCTTATTATATGCTTCTAAAAGAGACAAGTCATCAACTGATAATGTAATTATATCAAATTTTAATCCTAAAATCTCTAACATTAATGAAAGAGATGCATATAAATTAAGTAATTCTTCATTTTTAGTACTTTTATTACGTAATGCTAGATTAATATCTTTACACATTTTAAAGATTACTGATAACGCATTAGAGATATTTAAATCATCTTCTAAACAAGATATAAATTCACTTATCTCTTCTTTTCCTAATTCGTTAAAGATCTTTTTAACTTGTAACTCTTTTGCAAGATCATTAATTGCTTTACCAATCTTATCTATTTCAACTTTACAAGTAGCTAAAAATTCATCATTTAAATTAATTGGAGCACGGTAATAAGTAGAAAGTAAAACATAACGAGTAAATAATCCCCCATGTTCCTTAATAAATGCTTTTCCGGTAATGAAATTGCCCAAAGATTTAGACATTTTTTCATTATTAACATTAAGAAATCCATTATGCATCCAATAGCGAGCAAGAGTCGTATTTGCCGTAGCTTCACTTTGGGCAATTTCATTTTCGTGATGTGGGAATTTTAAGTCAAATCCACCACCATGGATATCGATTATATTACCAAATCTAGTGTTGATCATAACACAACATTCTGTGTGCCATCCTGGGCGACCTTTACCCCAAGGACTGTCCCACGTAATTCCTTCATTTGTTTTTTTCCACAAGGTAAAATCGAATGGATTTTCCTTTAATTCATTCTCTTCAATTCGAGCTCCCGCACGTAAATCTTCTAACTTAATATTACTAAGTATTCCATAATTTGATACACTATTTACGCGAAAATATACATCATTTCCTTTAACATAAGCATGTCCTGTTTTAACGAGATTGTCGATATAATCGATAATCTCGGACATCGTTTCAGTAACACGAGGATTAGCAGTTGCTGGAAGAACATTAAGAGAAGATAAAACATTTTTAAATTCATTTATATAGTAGTCTGTGATCTCTTTTTCAGTCTTTTTTTCTTCAAGAGCTTTCTTAATTATTTTATCATCAACATCAGTAAAATTAGAGACAAAATCAACTTCGTATCCTTCATAAATAAATAGTCTTCTTAACAAATCAAAAACAACTGGAGGACGAAAATTTCCTAAATGAGGATCGTTATATACGGTTGGTCCACAAATATAAATTGAGACCGAATTAGGGCGAAGTGGAACAAATTCTTCTTTCTTATTAGTTAAAGAATTAAATACTTTAATTGACATGATTTTCTCCTCTTTTTTTACTGCTAGGGGTTATAATTTTATTTTACAATATAGCTTTAAATAATTGTAGTAATTCTTTACCTGATTTAACACTATAGGTTGGATTTTCTTCTTTAATTAATTTAAGATCTCCATATCCATATAGACAAGCAACAGAAGGAATATTTAAGGCTTTAGCAAACTTAACATCAACCGGACTATCTCCGACATAAATTGCTTCATTAATATCATAATTATTTAGTGAAAAATATTTCATAATACCATCTATTTTAGGCTTTGCTACAAATTCATTATTATATCCAAAACACTTTAATATTTTTACTTCTTTAAACAAATTAGCCATACAATCCACTAAAATATCATATGGCTTATTTGAATAAATAATGATGTTTACATCATTATTATTTAAATATAATAATAAGTCATTTATATTAGAATATATCTCAATTTCTTTTAATTGATATAAGGCATAATAATTCATAAATAGCTCATATAATTTAGTTGTTTTAGAATCAAATTCCGTAACATTAAAAGCCTTCATAAAAAGAACTTTTGCGCCATTTCCAACAAATTTAGTAACTTCTTCTCTTGTATAATGTTTATCTATTTTCTCTTCTTTTGCGGTTTCGTTAACTGCTTTAGTAATCCCACCAATTGAATCGGCAAGCGTTCCATCAAAATCAAATATCGCATACTTTATTTTTTTCATATACATGTATTATAGTACAAATAAATGAAAAAATGTTGCAATAATGCAACATTTGTATTTTTTAAATCGTTTGATGACATAATTGTTTATAAATATAAAAGCAAGAATAACTTATACATCAAGAGGAAAGTTTAGTCTATAGAAGTTAAAGCAATAAGTATATTAAGAAGAGCTAAGTGATGAACAATAATAACTAAGATAATTTATCCATTCGTTCCTATTTCGGCAATATCGACATATTTGCCTTTATATTTAAACGCCTTTCTGTATCCTTCACAATTTCATATCATTAGTAAGTTAACACATTACAATAGTTTTCAGTATTTTGATGTAATATATTATCGTTAATATTTTTTGTAGCATTCACACTACTAGTAGTAAATAACAATGCTATAAGAAAATTTATAATCATTTTATATCATCATTCGTCTGCACAAACACTAATAATACACCAAATAACGAAATAATAAATCCAATAAAAGTAAATATGAATACAAATTCCATATTGTATTGATGAAGTGTTAGATAAGATATTAAAAATGAACCTAATGTAGCAAGTATTCCAGCCAATACAGAAATCTTTCTATACATATTCTTTTTCGTAATAAACTTCCTCCTGTTTTTACTCAATTAATATATAACGTTCTTCTAAAATTTTTAATATTTATTCATCAAATATTTGCATTATGTTATTGCTTATAAGTACAAACTTTTAAATGTCTAAAATATTAAAAATTGTCATAGGCCACGATGTTTCTAAACTTTTACAAAAAAAGTGAAAAATTATAAATGCATGGTTTTCTACTAAATCGCTTTTGCAAAACCATGCATTTATATTGCTATTGGTAGCATCTTTGTTATAACTTATATATTTAAAAGCATGAAACATATTAATATTTGGTTATTTTATTACATTAAAGTTACCACAAAGTGATTGCATTTAATAATACATAATTTGTGACTTCGTGTATGAATATTTACTGCGTTTTATCACATATAAATCCACCTTTATTATATTAAAAGGCCACCCATTAAAGAGTGACCTTTTAATATAATAAGAAACCATTATGTAGAATTGATAAATAATTTAAAACATATAAATTAAATTATTCTTGGTATAAATGAATATAAACCAATTAAAAAATATAATATTGAAGTAGAATCAGTAGGTTTTATAATATCTTCTTCTCGATATGTGCCATATAAAATAGTCCCATCTTTAACTTCTGTTTTATCAGTTAATGAACCATCAGCGTTAGTAATATAAAATACATTTTCATGTATAACTTTAGCATGACTTTGTTCTCCTAAAACAAAATCGATATCATCCTTTCCACCACCAGGTCTTTTCCATTTTTGAAATGTTAACAAAAAAATATTAGAAGAATTTGAAGGCTTGTTACTACTCGTTTGAGATGAACAAGAACAAATTCCTAAAGAATATACAGTAATGAATATTAAGGCTAACAATTTTTTCATAGTATTTTCCTTTTAACGTTATAAATATTTAGTCAATAAATTAACATTTTATTTAAAAAATAATTTTAAAATGATATGAGATATTTTTGTCTCATATCTATATTTATTATATGACAACCCTTAATTCGTGTCAAATATAACATCGATAATTATAATTCTTATTTAGTTTTTGTTTAATTTAAAAATTTTAGTCTGATAATATAATCGTTTTTAACAATTGCAGAATGTACTTTTAAAATTTATGTAGGTTCTTATAACGCATAATTATAAATAAAATATCTTAGAAATCGATCTATAACTCAGATTATCGTACAAATAAATGAAAAAATGTTGCAATAATGCAACATTTCTTCATTTATTATTTAGTTGGAAACTTCTTACGATTAGCATCAAACGACGTATGTAATAAATGGTGAGCACGCTCGCCATTTGGCTCTCCTAAATATTCATCATATAGTTTAATGATATCAGGATTGGCGTGTGATCTTCTAATTGGACGTCCTTCATCTTCTTTATATAATACTTCAGCTCTAAGGGCTTTATATGTTTCAAGGATATTATCAGCTTCATTTGGTAAGAACATTTTCTTCACAAATGGTTGACCACCTCCAGCAATACAGCCACCTGGGCAACCCATAATTTCAATAAATTGATATTTACTCTTATTTTCTTTAATATCTTCAAGTAGAATCTTAGCGTTATTCATGCCACTTGCTACAGCAATTGATATTTTCATACCAGCAATTGTCACATCAGCATGTTTAATTCCTTCTAGTCCTCTAATTGGAGTAAATGAAATTGGTTCAAGTTCTTTTCCGGTTAAAATATGATATGCTGTTCTAACAGCAGCTTCCATAACTCCACCAGTAACACCAAATATGACACCAGCTCCACTATAATCACCAAGTAAATCTTGATCAAATGTTTCATTTGTTGGTAACTTATTCCAGGCAATACCAGCACGTTTAATAATGCGGGCTACCTCACGAGTTGTAAGAACAATATCAACATCTGCTCTACCATCAGTTTTATTTGCTTCTCTTTCTTTTTCAAACTTCTTTGCCGTACATGGCATAATTGAAACAGTGACAATATTATCAGGATTTAAATTATGACGTTCAGCAAAATAAGTTTTAATAATAGCTCCCATCATTTCATGAGGAGATTTGCAAGTTGAAAGGTGTGGAATAAGTTCTGGATAGAAATATTCACAGTAATTAATCCATCCTGGAGAACAAGAAGTAATCATTGGAATAACTCCATCAAGTGAAGTTAATCTTTTAACAAGTTCATTAGCTTCTTCCATAATTGTAAGATCGGCTCCAAAGTTTGTATCAAATACTCTATAGAATCCTAATCTATGAAGAGCAGCAATCATTTTTGCTGTACCAGAGGTACCAATACGTTCTCCAAATTCTTCGGCAATAGCAGCTCTAACGGCTGGAGCGGTTTGGACAATGACTGTCTTACCTTCTTTAAAAGCTTTATCGAGTTTATCAATTTCGCTATGTTCACTTAAGGCACCTGTTGGACAAACTGCGACGCATTGTCCACATTGCATACAAGGAGTAGTAGCAAAACTTCTATTTCCGGCTGGAGCAACAATGGTGTTAAATCCACGTTTTTCAAAGCCTAAGATGCCAATTCCTTGGGTATCTTTACAAGCCTCAATACATCTTCCACAAAGAATACATTTTGAGGTATCTCTAATAAGACCTGGAGCAAGTTCATCAAGAGTAGATGGAGTTTTAACTCCTTCATACATATCATCCCTTGCACCAACAAGTTTTGCTACTTCAAGTAATTCACACTTGCCGTTTTTAACACATTGTTGGCAGTTTTTATTATGATTTGATAAAAGTAATTCAACTGAAGTTCTACGAGCTTCAACAGCTTTAACGTCAGATATCGAAATTTCCATTCCTTCGTTAACTGGATAAACGCATGATGCAACAAGTCCTCTAGCTCCTTTTACAGCAACTAAACAAACACGACATGAGGCAAGTGAGCATCTACCATTTTTAAATGTACAAAGAGTAGGAATATCATATCCGCAGCTACGAGCTGCTTCAAGTATCGTAAGTGAAGAATCAACTTGGTAAGCTTGACCTTCGATTTTAATATTTACAAGTCCCATTATTTATTTTCCCCCTTACTTCTTTACGATGGCACCGAATTTACATGCCTCGATACAAGAACCACATTTGATACATTTAACTTGATCAATAACAAATGGTTCTTTGCCAATTACGCCACTAATAGCGTTAACTGGACATTGTCTGCTACATAAACTACATTTCTTACACTTTTCAGGAATAATCGAGATAGTTAATAAGTGTTTACATACACCTGCTTCACATTTCTTATCGACAATATGAGCAATATATTCATCTTTAAATTTATTTAAGGTACATAAGACTGGGTTTGGTGCTGTTTGACCAAGTCCACAAAGTGAACCAGTCTTAATTGCTTCTCCTAAAGAATATAAATGATCTATATCTTCCATTTCACCTTTACCATCAGCAATTCTTGTTAATATTTCAAGAATACGTTTAGTACCGATTCGACAAGGAGAACATTTACCACAAGATTCATCGCAGATAAAGTCCATATAGAACTTAGCCACGTCAACCATGCAGTTATCTTCATCCATAACAATAGCACCACCTGATCCCATCATACTGCCTTTAGCAATAAGTGAATCATAATCAATTGCAACATCAAGATCATCAGCATTTAAACATCCACCTGATGGTCCACCCGTTTGAATAGCTTTAAATTTCTTACCATTAGGAATTCCACCACCAATATCGTAAATTAATTCACGAAGAGTAGTGCCCATTGGTACTTCAACTAAACCAACGTTATTAACCTTGCCTCCAAGAGCAAAGACTTTAGTACCTTTAGATTTTTCAGTACCAATTTTACTATATTCTTCTGCACCAACATTAATAATATATGGAACCGTAGCAAGTGTTTCAACGTTATTAATAATAGTTGGTTTTCCCCATAATCCACTAACTGCTGGAAATGGTGGACGTGGACGTGGCATACCACGTTTTCCTTCAATACTATTTAATAATGCTGTTTCTTCTCCACAAACAAAGGCACCAGCTCCAAGTCTAATATGGACATGGAATTCAAAATCTGTACCTAAAATATGTTCTCCTAATAAGCCAATTTCATTAGCTTCAAGGATTGCTTTTCTTAAACGAGCAACCGCAATTGGATATTCAGCACGTACATAAAAATAACCATTTTTAGCACCAATTGCGTAGCCGGCAATCATCATACCTTCAATTACATCAAGTGGATTTCCTTCAAGAATCGAACGATCCATAAAGGCACCTGGGTCACCCTCATCACCATTACAAACGACATATTTTTCATCATTTTTTTCATTTAAAGCAAATTGCCATTTTCTACCAGTTGGGAATCCAGCTCCGCCTCTACCGCGTAATCCTGATTTTAATATTTCATTAATTACGTCTTGTTGTGGCATATGAAGAACTTTTTTAAGGGCACTAAATGCACCATATCCAAGTGCTTCTTCAATATTTTCTGGATCAATTGTTCCACATCCGTGGAGAGCAATTCTCTTTTGTTTTTTGTAGAAGTTAATATCGTCTTGTTTTTTAACTTTTTCTTTTGTTTGAGGATCAATATATAATAGTTCTTCAACAATTTCTCCACCTAAAATATCTTTTTCGATAATTTTATCAGCATCGGCAATAGTAACGCCGCGATAAAGGGTATCTTCTGGAAATATTTTAACAAATGGACCTTGTGAACAGAAACCAAAACAGCCAACAATGTTAGCAGTAACGATATCTTCTAAGTGTTTTTCTTTAATTAATTCATGAAATCTATCAAGAATTTCTTGAGAGTTAGAAGAAAGACAGCCCGTACCACCACAAACAACGATTGCACGTTTGCCATTTTCTCCTGTAAACTTTTTATTTAAGCATTCACTACAGGAATGAAGCTTTTTATCTAATTCAGTAAAATTATTAATTTTTTCCATACTTAATTCTCCTTAGCAGTGTATTCAGCAATTATCTTTTTAACTGCATCAAGTGAAACTTTAGGATAAACCTTACCATTTATTGAAACAGCAGGAGCAATACCACATGCACCAATGCATCTTAATGCATCAAGAGTAAATAACCCATCAGCAGTTGTTTCTCCTGGTTTAATATGTAATACTTCACTAAATTTATCTAAGACATTTTGTCCGCCTTTAACGTAACAAGCAGTACCTAAACAAACTCCAACTACATACTTTCCTTTTGGATTAAGTGAGAAGAAGGAATAAAATGTTACCACTCCATAAATATCTGAAACAGGGACTTTTGTCTCCTCAGAAATGATTTCTTGGACGTCAAGTGGAATATATCCATATTCTCTTTGAACATCACTTAATATAAGCATCATTGGAGTTGGTTCATCGACGTATCTTTTACAGATACTTTTGATAAAATCAACGGATTCTTTTTTTAAAGCCATAGTTATCTCCTATTAATATGTACTATATAATTATATCTATAAACCGTTCTAATTAAAAGAGCATTTAAAATAAATTACCGATTAATTCGAGTTTCGTTTTAGAATAACTTTTAAAATAAGGAATAAGCAAAATATATTGTTTATTCATAAAAAAACGTGCGAAAATCGCACGTTTATTTGTTTTTTACTTTGACCAGGTAATTAATCTTAATTCAGCATTATCGCCTTTGCGATTTGCGACCTTAAGCATTTTTGCATAACCACCATTAACGCCTTCAAATCTTTTAACGGTTTCGTTAAATAATTTGTCGAGTGCAATGTCGCCATTTGCTGCATCAACAACATATGGTCTAAGAATTGCGCTTGCTTGACGTCTTGAATGTAAATCTCCACATTTTGCAAGTGTAACTAAATGATCTGCTACTTTGACTAAATTTCCTGCGACGCTTGTTGTAACAATAACCTTATCGTGAACGACAAGTTCGGTTGCAACGTTGCGAAGTAAATTCTTTTTCTTTGATGAGGTATAACCAGCCTTAAATCTAACACCGGTTTTACCATGTACGTTTTTACGTCCTTGTGCTGCCATATTGAATTATCCTCCCTTAATTACTTTTCTTGAAGGATAAACCGTTTGCGGCTAATTTATCTTCAATTTCTTTTAATGACTTTTTACCTAAATTTCTAAGTTTCATCATTTCATCTTCGCTCTTTTGTGAAAGCTCGATGACTGTTTGAATACCTTGACGTTTTAAGCAATTATACGATCTTACTGATAGGTCTAAATCTTCAATTGACATATTTGTAAATTTATCAACTGGTTCAGCTTCCTTATCTTTAAATGCATCAATACTTGAGACTATTTCATCAAGATCAATGAATTTTTCGAAGTGAATGATTAACATTTGAGCACCCATTGCAACTGCTTCGGATGGTGTAATACTTCCATCAGTAGTAACTTCTAATTTTAAAAGATCAAATCTTGAATCGTGACCAACACGAGTTGGTTCGACTTCGTAATTAACTTTTACAATTGGAGAGTAATTACTATCGGTAGCGATAAGACCAACAGTCTTATCAGTACTTGATATTTGTTTGTTTTCATCACATGTGACGTATCCTCTACCATTACGGGCAAAGATACTCATATGTAAATGACCACCTTCTTCAAGATGTGCAATCTCTAAATCACCATTAATGACAGTAACATCATGTGGAACGATAATGTCTTTTGCACAAACTGTACAAGGTCCATCTAATTCTATTTCAAGACGTTTACTTTCTTCAGTGTCATCATCTATTTTTAAAATTAATTGTTTTAAGTTTAAGATAATAGTAGTGACATCTTCGTAGATTCCACTAATAGCACTGAATTCATGAAGAGCGCCTTCAATATTAATAGCATAAACACTTGCGCCTGGAAGTGCACTTAATAAAACTCTACGTAAAGCATTACCAATTGTTAAGCCAAAACCTTTTTCAAGTGGTTTGATTTCAAACTCACCAAAAGTTTTTGAATCATCTTCTTTTGCAATACTAAATTCAGGTTTTTCGAATGCATGTATTAATTTACTCATTATTACGTTCTCCTTTTAAATGTTTCCAAACTAACCACGAGGGCGTTTTGGAGGACGGCATCCATTATGTGGTACTGGTGTAGTATCGGTAATAGATAAAATGGTCAATCCACCAACTGTTAATGATCTAACGGCGGTTTCTCTTCCTGATCCTGTTCCTTTAACAAAAACATCTACTGACTTAAGTCCTTGTTCACCTGCTGCTTTAGCTGCTTGTTCAGCGGCTTGTTGAGCGGCATATGGTGTTCCTTTTTTAGCGCCTTTATAGCCTAAAGCACCAGCTGAAGACCAAGCAATTGCATTGCCTTGTTCATCAGTGATGGTAACAATTGTGTTATTAAATGTACAATGAATATGTGCAAATCCTTTAGTAAAGGCTCTTTTAATTTTTTTCTTTTTAGTTAACTTTTTATCTGCCATAACTTTCTCCTTTACTCCTTATTGACTTGCTTTCTTCTTGTTAGCAATTGTCTTCTTTGGTCCCTTTCTAGTTCTTGCGTTGTTCTTGGTTGTTTGTCCACGAACAGGAAGTCCTTTTTTATGACGGGAGCCACGGTATGAACCGATTTCCTCTAATCTTTTAATGTTTAAAGCAACTTCTCTACGTAAGTCACCTTCTACTTTATGTTTAGTAATTTGAACACGAAGAGCACTTAATTGTTCTTCAGTTAATTCTTTTACTCTTGTTGTTGAATCAACTTTAGCTGCTTCACAAATTTCAAGTGCAAGAGTTCTGCCGATACCATATATATATGTTAGGCTATAACCTACTTGCTTGTCATTTGGAATGTCTACTCCAACTATTCTTGCCATAATTAATTATTCCTCCTAATTAACCTTGTCTTTGTTTGTGTTTAGGATTAGAACAGATAACCATGACTTTGCCATGTCTTCTGACTACCTTACACTTGTCACAAATTGGTTTTACGGATGGTCTTACTTTCATAATAATTCCTCCTCTTGTTTATTTATAACGATAAGTAATTCTGCCCTGTTTTAAATCATACGGCGAGATATCTACACTAACTTTATCACCTGGAAAAATGCGAATATTGTTTAAACGGATTTTACCAGAAACAGTAGCTATGATAGTGTAACCATTCTCGAGCTCTACTTTAAACTTAACGTTTGGTAGGGCTTCTTTGACAATCGCCGTTACATTGATAACATCTTCTTTAGCCATTAATAATTTTCCTCTTTACATGTTAATATTTTTGCCCCATTAGCAGTAACTAATACGGTATTTTCATAATGTGAACTTAATGATCCGTCTCTTATTCTAACGGTCCAGCCGTCAGAAGCGACTTCAACAATAGGTGACCCACTAGTGATCATTGGTTCAATAGCAAGTGTCATGCCTTCAAGAAGCCTAACACCTGTTCCAGGAGTCCCATAATTTGGAATAAAGGGATCTTCATGCATTTCACGGCCAACTCCGTGTCCGGTATAATCGCGAAGTACTGAGCAAGAAGCAGCTTTTACTACTTCTTCAATACGTCCACAAATATCACCTAAATGTACGCCTGGTTTAATTAGCGCAATTCCTTCGAAGAATGCTAATTTAGAAACTTCAATAATACGCTTTGCTTCGTTAGACACTTCTCCAACTGGATAAGTTCTACAAGCATCGGTAACGTAACCTTCATAAGTTACACACACATCGAGCGAAATAATATCACCTTTTTTAAGTATCTTGTGCTTGCTTGGAATTCCATGTAATACGACATCGTTTACCGATGCGCAGATAGCAGCGGGAAATCCTTCGAAACCTTTTTCGGTTGGAAAGCCTCCACGCTCAATAATGAAATTTTCGGCAAGTCGAGAGAGTTTTAATGTATTCACTCCAGGAACAATAAAGGGTTCTAAATAAACAAATAAATCGCCCAATATTGCCCCGGAAATTTCCATTAATTCAATCTCACGAGTAGACTTAATAGATATCATATATCTTATTTTCCCTCGATTAGAGTTTTAACGTCTTTAAAAGTGTTATCAGCACCGACACCACCATCAACAGTTTCAAGCAAATGTCTTGTTCTATAGAACTCAACTAATGGTTTGGTTTGTTTATTGTAGTGTTCTAATCTTACTTTGAAAGCATCAACGTTATCATCGTTTCTCGTAATAAGCTTACTTCCACATACATCACACACGCCTTCAACTTTTGAAGGGATGTTACGTACGTGATAAGATGCGCCGCATTTCGAGCAAACTCTTCTACCACTAATTCGATCAATTAAGATTTCGGTTTCGACTTCTATATTAATTACAAGATTTACTTCTCTTTTAATTTCACGAGTCAGCTCTTCAAGAGCAATGGCTTGTGGAATTGTACGTGGGAAACCGTCTAGTAAATAACCATCACTACAATCGGATTTAGAAAGTCTAGATTTCACGATTGCGATTGTAACATCATCAGGTACTAAATTCCCTTTAGAAATAAAACTATTAGCAAGTAAACCTAATTCGGTTCCGGCCTTAATTTCTTCTCTAAACATATCTCCTGTAGAAATATGTGGAATTTTGTAGATCTCAACTATGCGTTGAGCTTGGGTACCTTTTCCTGCTCCAGGAGCACCAAGTAGAATAATATTTTTATTCATTGTTTCTCTCCTTTTACTTAAGCGTTATCATACGTCTTACCAGCAATTAAACCATTGATTTGGTTATTCAATTCAAGTGCGACACCAACGACGATGATGAGTCCCGTTCCACCAAAGGCAAGGGACGAATCAGCACCGAAGATACCAGATAATTGAAGTACTACTGGAAGTCCTGCGATAAATGCTAATGAAAGTGCACCAATAAATGTTACACGATTTAATACTTTACTAATATATCTTTGAGTCTCATTACCTGGACGAATACCTGGGATATAACTTCCATTCTTTTGGAAGTTATCAGCCATTTGTTCAGGATTAATTTGCATTTGACTGTAGAAAAAAGTAAAGACAATTACAAGGGTTAAATAAATCAATAACCCCCGTGGCATAGGCCACGTAGAACCATCAGGTCCTGGCATCATAAATGATTCACTTATCGAGAATATTTTGAGCCAACTAGCTGAGGCTGCATCTCCACTTATAAAGGATGCAATAACGCTTGGAGCGCTTAGCAAACTTGAAGCAAAGATGACTGGAATAACACCAGCGGAATTTACCTTAATTGGTAAGAATGATGCGCTTGCCATTTTAGCTGTTCCACCGCTTCTACCAGCACTCTGGACAGGAATCTTGCGCTTCGAACTTTCGATGAAAATAACGAAGGCGATAATTGCTAAGAATGCTAATATATATAACACAAATTGGAAGACACCCGTCAATAATTGACTTGGGTCTCGACCAGCATTGTATGTTATCCATTTTGTATAAGCTGTTCCAATTTGATTTGGTAAGCTTACAACAATTCCCGTAAAGATAATCATGGAAATACCATTTCCGATACCTTTAGTGGTAATTTGATCACCTAGCCACATAACGAACATACTTCCTGCCATCATAACAATAACAAGATATGCGTAAGTCCAGAAGTCAGGTGTAGTTAAAGTAACATAGGAGGAATTTTCCATCATTTTGATGATTCCATAAGCTTGAACTGCTCCAAGCATCAGTGTTAAATAACGAGTAGTCATTTCAATTTTCTTTCTACCATATTCTCCTTGCTTGCGAAGATCGCTTAGAGCAGGTAAAACATCCATTGAAAGTAATTGAACTATAATCTGAGCGGTAATGTAAGGGGAAACGCCAAGTGCAAAGATTGAGAAATTTTGCAAAGCGCCACCACCTAATAAGTTCATAAGTGACAAAGCTGAAGTGGAATTCATTGCGTTAGATAAGTCGTCCGAGAGTGTAACTCCTGGAACGGTTACCGCAGCACCAATTCTAAAAACAAGCAAAATCATGATCGTAAAAACAATACGATTCATGATATCCCTATTTTTAAACATTGCTACAAGCTTTTTCATTTAGTTATAAAACCTCAATACTTCCGCCCAAATCTTCAATAGCTTTTGAAGCGGTTTTTGAAAACTTATTTGCTTTTACTGTTAATTTCTTTTTGAGCTCACCGCCACCCAAAACTTTAAGACCATCATATTCTTTTTTAACAAGACCGGCAGCAACTAACTTAGTCATGTCAACGATTTCACCATTCTTGAAAGTATTTAATGCTTCAAGATTAATGATTGCGTATTCAGTACGTAAGGCGTTTTTAAAACCACGTTTTGGTAGTCTTCTATAAATAGGAGTTTGTCCACCTTCAAATCCAGGTCTTACACCACCACTTGTTCTGCTGTTTTGTCCCTTTGTTCCTTTACCGCATGTTTTGCCGTTTCCGGAAGCGACTCCTCTTCCTTTACGGAAGCGTTCAATTCTTGAGCCTTCTACATATGTTAATTCATTTAATTTCATAACTTTAATTCTCCTTACTTACGTAATTCAGATACTTTGGTATATGTCTTCAATGATTGAATACCATTATGTGTTGCTCTGATAATATTGATTGGGGTTCTACTTCCATAAACTTTACTATAAACGTTTTTAACGCCAGCAAGTTCAAGAATTCTTCTAACTGGTCCACCAGCGATAATTCCTGTACCTTCTTTAGCAGGTTTTAAGAAAACTTTTGTAGCACCAAATTTTCCAATGATTTCGTGTGGGATAGTATCTCCTTTAACAAGAGAAATACGAAACATATTCTTTTTGGCTGCTTCAACTGCTTTTTTAATTGCATCTGGTACTTCAGCAGCTTTGCCTAAACCAAATCCATATCTACCTTTCTTATCGCCAATGACGACAAGGGCGCTGAATTTCATCTTTCTACCACCTTTTACAGTCTTACAGACTCTATTGATGGAGACGACTACTTCCTCAAACTCTTTTACTCTTGGTGCTCTATCGAACTTTTTGCCAAATTTACGATCACCTTTTTTAAAAGGTGGTCTTTTTTTCTCAACTTCGGCTTTTATTTCTTCTGGAGCTTGTGTGTCTTCAGTAACTATTTCTTCAACAGTTTCAATTGTGTTTTCTTCTAACATATTTCCCTCCTTTAAAACTCTAAGCCGTTTTCTCTTGCTGCTTCAGCAAGAAATTTTACTCTACCATGATAGACGTATCCACCACGATCGAATACTACTTTTTTAATATTAAGTGCAACTGCTTTCTTTGCAATATCTGCGCCGACTGCTTTTGCTGCTTCAATATTTGAACCATTTTCAAGTTTCAATTGAGCACTTGAAGAGGAACATAATGTAATTTTTTTGCCATCATCGATAAGTTGTGCTTCGATATTAGCATTACTTCTAAATACGCAAAGTCTTGGAGATTCTGATGTTCCGCTGATCTTTGCTCTCACACGTAAATGTTTACGAGCTCTGACGACTTGTCTTGATTCTTTATTAATCATTACTCTTTACCTCCCCTACTTCTTAGCTGAAGCACGTTTACCTTCTTTACGAATTATGTGCTCGCCAACGTATTTAATACCTTTGCCCTTGTATGGTTCAGGTCTTCTGACATCTCTAATTCTTGCAGCGATTTCGCCAACATGTTCTTTATTGATACCAGTAATTTTAACTTTTGTCACATCTGGTGTTTCAATTTTAACGCCAGATAATGGTTCGATAACAACTTCATGACTATAGCCCATGTTAAGTACAATATTTGCACCTCTCATCGAAGCTCTATAACCAATACCGACGATCTCAAGATTTTTTTCAAAACCTGCTGATACTCCAACAACCGCATTATTTAATAATGCACGTGTTGTGCCGTGTAGTGCTTTATAGGAATCATTTTTACGAGTAATAATGATTACATTGTCTTTTTCTTCAAAATAGATGCCTTCTGGTAAGGTTAAGTGTAATTCACCTAATTTACCTTTTACATCGATATCGTTACCTTTAATGCTAACTACTACGCCTTCAGGTAAAATAATATGTTTATTTCCAATTCTTGACATATTTCTCTCCCTTACCAAATATAGGCTACGACTTCACCGCCGATACCTAATTTACGTGCTTTTGCATCACTCATCATACCTTGTGAGGTAGAGATAATAGCAATTCCTAATCCTCTTAATACTCTTGGAAGTCTTTCAACTCCAACTGTAACTCTAAGACCTGGTTTTGATATTTTCTTTAATCCACTAATAACTTTTTCAGCATTAGCACCATATTTTAATGTAATAGTTAATTCTTTTTTAATGTCACCTTCAACGTTATATCCTCTAATAAAGCCTTCCTCAACAAGGATTTTGGCTATTTCGACTTTCTGACGGCTTGAAGGCATTTTAACTGAATCATGACGTAAAGCATTTGCGTTACGGATTCTTGTAAGCATATCTGCTATTGGATCGTTAATCATTTATATTTCCTCCTTACCAACTTGATTTCTTCATGCCAGGAATTTCGCCCTTATAGGCTAATTCTCTAAGGCATATACGACATAACTTGAATTTGCTATAGACAGCGTGAGGACGTCCACAACGTTGACAACGTGTATATTCTTGTACTTTAAACTTCTTAGGTCTTGCAGCACTTATTACTTTACTTGTTTTTGCCATATCATGTTCTCCTTACTTGGTAGCAAATGGCATACCTAATAACTTAAGTAATTCAAATGCTTCTTCATCTGTTTTAGCAGTGGTAACAACAACAATGTCCATACCACGAATCTTTGTAACTTTGTCATAATCGATTTCTGGGAAAATTAATTGTTCTTTAACACCAAGTGTATAATTTCCGCGGCCATCAAATGCATTTTTAGAAATACCTCTGAAGTCACGAACACGTGGAAGTGCAATAGTAACTAATTTATCGAAGAATGCGTACATTCTTTCACCTCTAAGAGTGACTTTACATCCGATTGCGACATTTTCTCTTAATTTAAAGTTAGCAATTGATTTTTTAGACTTGGTTGTTACTGGATGTTGTCCTGTAATAATAGCTAATTCACTAACTGCTTCATCTAATACTTTTGGATTATTTGCGGCTTCACCGACACCGATATTGATAACAACTTTTTCAAGGTGTGGAACTTGCATAATTGATTTATAGTTAAATTTTTCAACCATGGCTTTGCTAACTTCACCTTTAAATTTTGCTTCTAGACGATTTGTGTTAACTGCAACTTTATTACCTTTAGCTTCTTTTGCTTTGACTTTTGCTTCAACCTTTACTGTTTCAGCTTGAACTGATTCAGCTTTTGGAGCAACTTTCTTAGCAGCTGGTTTTTTTGGAGCACTTTTTACTTCGGTTGCAGAATCTGCAACTTTAGCAGCTGGTGCAGCTTTTTTAGCTGGAGCTTTAGCAGCAACTGGTTTTTTTACAACTTCTGTTTTAATTTCTTCCATTACTTTTTGCTCCTTTCTTAGTCAAGAACAGAGTTAGATTTCTTAGCGATTCTAACTTTGCTGACCTTTCCTGCTTTATCGGTTTTAAATGTATATCCAACACGGGTAACTTTCTTAGTTTTAGGATCGATGAGCATAACATTGCTAACATCAATTGGAGTATAAATATCTAAGACTGAACCTTCTGGATTTTGTTGTGTTGGTTTTTTGTGTTTTTTATGAACACTAACACCTTCAATAACAACTTTGTTTAACTTTGGGAATGCCTTTTGAACAATTCCTTCCTTGCCTTTATCAGCACCGGAGATGACTTTTACTTTATCGCCTTTTTTGATTTTCATAAATTTTTACCTCCAATCCTTATAAAACTTCTGGTGCTAAGGAAATAATCTTCATAAATCCCTCGCCCTTGTCTCTTAATTCTCTTGCGACTGGTCCAAAGACACGGGTGCCTCTTGGTGAACCATCTTCATTAATAACAACACAAGCGTTATCATCAAATCTAATTGTGGAACCATCTGCTCTAAGAACAGGATATTTGGTTCTGACAACGACGACTTTAACGATATCACCTTTTTTAATTTTGCCATTTGGTGCAGCTTCTTTGACTGCGCAAAGAACGATATCACCAACTGAACTTGATCTTCTAATAGATCCGCCGAATAAACGGAAAACTCTTACAGCTCTAGCTCCAGAGTTATCGGCGACTACTAAATTTGTTTCTGTTTGAATCATTTTATTGTCCTCCCTATTTCTCTACAGCTTCGGCTTCTGCTAAAATTTCAGCAACTTCTTCTTTGGCTTCTTTAATAGATTCAAGATGGACTCTATCAATAGAAACAAGTCTCCATTTCTTTGTTTTAGAAAGTCTTCTAGTTTCCATAATGGTAACTTTATCTCCGACTTTTGCTTCATTGTTTTCATCATGAGCATAATATTTTTTCGAATATTGGACTCTTTTTCCATACTTTGGATGCTTTTTGTGAGTTTCAACTAAAACGATGATTGTTTTATCATTTTTGTCAGAAACTACGACGCCTGTAACGTCTCTTCTTAAATTTCTTTCTTCCATTTTAGTTCTCCTTATTTAATTCCTAACTCACGTTCTCTTTTAACAGTGTTAATGCGAGCGATATCTTTTCTTATTGTTCTAATTTGTTCAGCGTGCTCTAATTGGCCAACTGCCTTCTTACGACGAAGGTGGAACAATTCTTCCTTGAGTAAGTAAACTTTTTGGTTAAGTTCTTCATCAGTTAAATTTTTTATTTCATCAATTTTCATAACTTACTCTCCTTTCTTTACGATCTTACATTTGATTGGAAGTTTGTAAGCACTAAGACGTAATGCTTCAACAGCATCAGCCTCTGGTACTCCACCAATTTCAAACATAATTCTTCCAGTTTTGACAACTGCGACCCAGTATTCTGGATTACCTTTTCCAGAACCCATACGGACTTCAGCTGGTTTTTTTGTTTTTGCTAAATGTGGGAATATACGAATCCAAATTTGACCACTTCTTTTTGTATATCTTGATAAAACGATACGAGCAGATTCAATTTGTCTTGCACTGATCCATGCGCCCTCAACTGCTTGAAGACCATATTCACCAAAAGCTACTGTGGTACCTGATTTTGATTTACCTTCATATCTAATAATATGAGGGCGTCTATACTTTACTCTTTTTGGTTGTAACATAGATCCTATTCTCCTTCCTTGACTACTTTCTTAGGTTTAGTTGCATATTCACCACGGCAAATCCAAACTTTAACGCCTAATTTACCATAAGTGGTTGCAGCTTCAGCAAGTGCATAGTCAATATCACTTTTTAAGGTATGAAGAGGTACAATACCATCTTTATAGCCTTCACTACGTGCAATTTCAGCTCCGCCAAGGCGTCCTGAAACTTCAGTTTTAATTCCTTTTGCGCCCGATTTCTTAACTAATTGAATAGCTTTCTTTTGAGCGATTCTAAACGAAACTCTTTCTTCTAATGATTTTGCAATCATTTGAGCAACAAGATTTGCGTCTAGATTTGGATTCTTAACTTCAATAACGTCTATTTTAACAATTCCTGTTTTAACAAGTTTTGCTAATGTTTTCTTTAATAGATTAATTCTTGCGCCATCTTGTCCAATAACAACACCTGGACGAGCAACGAAGATAAGAATTGAAACGATATGGCCTTTGTCAGATTTTACTCTTTCAATTTCAACGTGTGAAAGTAAGGCATCTTTTAATTCTTTGGTTAAGAATTGTCTAATTTTTAAATCTTCTAATAAGTAAGTTGAGAAATCTTTATCGTTAGCGAACCAACGTGTAGACCAATCTCTATTGATTCCAATTCTCATTCCAACTGGATTAACTTTTTGTCCCATTTGTGATTTCCCTCCTATCTTTCAGCCACAACGCAGATAACGTGAGAGGATCTTTTAACAATTCCACTTGCACTACCTTTTGCTCTTGGCATAAATCTTTTCATTCTTAAGCCATCGTTGGCATAAATTTCTTTAATGAATAATTTGTCTCCATCAAGATTATGGTTGTTAGTGGCATTTGCAGCAGCACTTTTTACAACCTTTAATACTGGTAATGAAGCAGCTTTATTTAAGTTTGTTAAGATAGCAATTGCTTCCTCAACTGACTTACCTCTAATTAAATCAAGAACCAATCTTACTTTACGTGGAGTGACCTTCACGTTTGTAGCAATTGCTTTTGCTTCAGTTACAGGAGCTTTTAATTCAACTTCTTTTTTAGCTTTCTTTGGAGCAACAGCGACTTCTTCAACTTTTTTTGAAGCTTTCTTTGTTGCTTTCTTTGTTGCTTTTTCTGCTTTAGGAGCGACTTCAGCAGTTTCAACTTCTATTTTAGCTACTTCTTCTTTTTTAGCTTTAGTAGCGGTTTTCTTCTCTGCCATTATTTCTTTCCTCCTGCAGCTGCTGCTTTATCTTCAGCAGTATGTCCATTGTGACCTTTGAACGTTCTTGTAGGTGCAAATTCGCCTAATTTATGACCAACCATATCTTCAGTTACATAAACTGTAATATGAGTACGGCCGTTATAAACTGCAAAGGTGTGCTCTACAAATGATGGGAAGATCGTTGATCTTCTTGACCAAGTCTTAATAACTTCTTTTTTACCGGCGACATTTAACTTATCAACCTTATTTAATAAGTGTTGATCAGCAAATGGTCCCTTTTTTAAACTTCTAGCCATTTATAAATTCTCCTTTACCTTTATTTATCATTTACTCTTCTGATGATTAATCTAGATGAGTTTTGTTGATGTCTACGAGTCTTAACTCCAAGTGCACGTTTGCCCCATGGTGTTCTTGGTGCGTCACGTCCGATTGGACATTTACCTTCACCACCACCGTGTGGGTGATCACATGGGTTCATTGCGGAACCTCTAACTGTTGGACGCATTCCTAACCAACGATTTTTACCAGCTTTACCTAATTTAACAAGGCTGTGATCGATGTTTCCGACAACTCCAACTGTAGCTCTACATGCTCCTAAGACTTTTCTTGTTTCACCCGATTGAAGTCTAAGGATAACGTATGCTCCTTCTTTTCCTAATACTTGAGCACTACTTCCAGCAGCACGGCACATTTGTCCGCCCTTAAGTGGCATTAATTCAATATTATGAACTCTTGTACCTTCTGGGATGTTGGATAATAGCATTGCGTTTCCGATTTTAACGTCACATGCTTCTTCACCTGAAGAGATAAGTTTATCTCCGACTTTGAGGTCGAGTGGAGCAATGATATAACGTTTTTCACCGTCTACATAGTTTAATAAAGCAATATTTGCAGTTCTGTTTGGATCGTATTCGATACTAACAACTGTTGCAGGGATATTGATTTTATTTCTTTTAAAATCGATTATTCTATACTTTCTTTTATGTCCGCCACCAATGTGTCTTGTTGTAATAACACCTTGGTTATTACGACCACCAGTTTTTGATAAACTTACTGTAAGTGATTTCTCAGGAGCGTTATTTTTTGTTATTTCTTCGAAAGTTAGATTAGTCATGTTACGACGTGATTTAGTCGTAGGTTTATATGTTCTAATTGGCATTTTTCTTTCTCCTATATTTTCCTATATTGTGAATAATAATGAACGCGTACGTACGCGGGCGTTATTATTCCTTGAATAGGTCAATTGCTTGACCTTCAGCAACTGTAACAATTGCTTTTTTGTATGCACCGATGAAACCTTTATATTTTCCACCGCGTGTTGTTGATTTTGCAACTACGTTTGTAATAGCTACAGAATTAACTTTTACATTGAAGATCTTTTCAAAAGCAATTCTAATTTGTATCTTATTTGCATTTGGCTTAACTTCTAATGTGACTTTATTTTCTTCTTGCATTGCCTTCATGGATTTTTCAGTAATGATTGGACGAATGATTACATCAAAGTCATGAATTGAAGCAGTTGATTTTACTGCTTCTGCTTTTTTTGTACGTGCCATTATGCTAAAGCCTCCTCAATATTCTTAATTTCTTCAACTGTAGCAACAAGATAATCGACATTTAATAATTCGTAGACGCAAACGTTTGTTGCTTCTCTTACCATTACAAAGTCTAAATTTCTTGCTCCTAAGGCTAAGTCGGCATCACTTGTAACAAGTAATACTTTCTTATTTGCTCCGATTTTTTCTAACATTGCTTTAACAATTTTGGTTTTTGGTTCAACTTTAATTGAGTCAACTACGATTAAGCCATTTTCTGCTTTTAATGTAAGAGCAGACTTAAGTGCCAATAAATGTTCTTTCTTGTTTTGGGAAATCTTATAATTTTGAGTACCTGTTGGACCTAATGCTTGTCCACCGCCAACCCAAATTGGTGAGGTGTTAGAACCAGCACGTGCTCTACCTGTACCTTTTTGTCTCCATGGTTTCTTACCACCACCGGAAACTTCAGCTCTTGTTTTTGTCTTTGCAGTAGCTTGTCTTAAATTTGATTGATAAACTTGAACTGCATCGAACATTACTGATTTGTTAACTTTTACTCCAAATACTGAAGCATCAAGTCCCATTTCTGAGACATTCTCACCAGTTTGGGAGTAAACTTTAACGGTTATTGTTTTGTTTGCCATATTTATTTTCTCCTAACTTATTGAGCAGCTTCTGTTGCAGGAGCAGCTTCTACTTTTTCACTTCTATCGAGAATTGGTTTAACTACTTGTTTTTTACCAAATTGAGTTTTAGAAGCGGTTTTAATTGTAACGAATGATTTCTTTGGTCCTGGAATTCCACCTTTAACTAAGATGTAACCCTTTTCTGCGGATGATTCAATAACTAATAAGTTTTGAACTGTTGCAGATAAGTGACCCATATGTCCAGGCATTCTTTTACCAGGAATGATACGGTTAGTACCAAGTCCAGTATTAGCAGCCGAACCTATTGTTCTATGAGCGCCAGATCCATGACCTTTTGGTCCAATCTTTTGATGCCATCTCTTAATTGGTCCAGCAAAGCCTCTACCTTTTGAAACTCCAACGACATCAACAATATCGCCAGCAGCAAATAGATCTGCTTTAATTTCACTTCCAACGACGAATGATGCTAATTCATCACCCTTTACTTCAAATAAGTGTTTCTTTGGAGCAACATTTGCTTTTTCAAAGATTCCCTTTTCACATTTGTTTAATTTTGATTCTTTAGTATCTTCAACACCGACTTGAAGAGCGCTATATCCATCATGTTCAACTGTCTTTACTTGTGTAACGACGTTTGGAGTAACTTCAACAACTGTAACTGCATAAGATGTTCCATCTTCTGCAAAGACTTGGGTCATACCCATCTTGCGTCCTACGATTGATTTCATTATTTTGTTCCTCCTTATAACTTGATGTCGATATCAACACCACTTGGAAGATCTAATCTTCTTAATAAGTCGATTGTCTCTTTTGTAGGATTGGTAATATCGATTAATCTTTTGTGAGTTCTAATCTCAAATTGTTCACGAGCATCTTTATATTTGTGAACTGCTCTTAATACCGTATAGACTTGTTTTTCGGTTGGGAGTGGGACTGGTCCTACAACTCCTGCACCTGATTTTCTTGCTGCATCAACGATCTTACCAACACTAAGTTCTAAAACTTTTGCATCATAAGCTTGAAGACGTACGCGAATTTTCTTCTCTTGCTTAGCCATGAATTTTCCTCCTATATACATAAACAGGGCTTATGTGTTTACCTCGCTCAGAACGAATTACCTGATCACCATTCATGACAACGCCTGTCGGTGTATCAGCAACCTCGCACATCAACGTGAGAACACATGCTTTTATATTATATTTATATAGGGCTAATTAATCAACTAAATTCGCAACTATTTTTAGGTATTTATCTATGTTTTAAGAATAAAAGGTTACTTCTGCTTATCTAGGCTGTTTTTAAGCGAAAATTGACAACCACAATACTCTTGAATATACATCTTCTTATCTTTGGCAATTTTCGTGCCGATTTCTCCGCCTGATTTCTTTTTAAAGTCACTATAAAAGTATTTTGTATGCTTGTTTTCTTTGACAAGTTCACGTCCGATCTCATTTAAAACTTCAGAACTTTTTTGACGAGATACACTCATTACTGTCGTAAAATAATCAAAATGTTTGAGTTCTGCATAGTTATTGGCGTCTTTCATGCGTTTATAATAACAAATAAAACAACGTTTTTCTCCTTCTGGAAGATCCGCAAAAGGAAGAAGATCTTGAATGAAAGTATCGTTGTCGTAATCTGTATTTATAAGCTTAATATTAGTTTTATTTCTACTATTAAATTCGCTGATATAAGTAATTAATTCCTCTAATCTTTTGCCATATTCTTCGTATGGAAAAATATTAGAATTATTAAAATAAACTGTAATATCGAAATATTTATATAACCAACTGAGTGGAAAAATAGGACAAACTCCACAGCATGCGTGGAGTAAAAGTGACGGTTTTACGCCACTTTTTTCTATTTTTCCCAGTTCATCAATTGATAATTGATAGTAATCACACTTTTCCATAAATAAACATTGCATCTCCAAAACTAAAAAATCTATAACGCTCTTTTATTGCATGTTCATAGCATTCTAAAATAAATTCTCTTGTTGAAAATGCTGAAACTAACATAATTAATGTTGATTTAGGTAAATGAAAATTAGTAATTAGAGCATCAATTGCTTTAAAAGTGTAACCAGGAGAGATAAATATATTAGTAGATTCACGAGTAGCAACAAATTTATTATACTTCGTAAAATTAGCTTCTAATGTTCTTGTTGTAGTTGTTCCAACTGCAATAATTCTTCTTCCTTCAGCCTTATATTTGTTCAATTTCACTGCAGAACCCTCATCAATTTCATATTCTTCACTATGCATGACGTGATCTTTTGTGTCTTCTACTTTCACCGGTCTAAAGGTACCAAGACCAATATGGAGAGTAATATCTACAATATCTATACCTTTTTCTTTTATCTTTTCTAATAATTCTGGCGTAAAATGAAACCCGGCTGTTGGAGCAGCAGCTGATCCTTCAACCTTAGCATATACTGTTTGATATTTGTTATTATCATCACATTGTTTTTTAATGTATGGAGGTAGTGGCATCTTACCAATTTTATCTAATATCTCTAAAAATATACCTTCATAACTAAATTTAATATGACGTATTCCTTCAGGAAAATAAGCAACACATGTTCCTACTAATTCATTGTTTTCACCAAAAGAAATAATAGAACCAACCTTAATTGTTTTAGCATTTCCACATAAACACTCCCATGTTGAATCACTTAATTCTTTTAATAAAAGCACTTCAACATGAGCGTTTGTTTCTCTTTTAATTCCAAACAAACGCGCCGGAATTACTTTAGTATTATTTCTAACTAGGACATCTCCTGGATTTAAATAATCGATAATATCATGAAAATGCTTATCTTCATAAGTTTTATTTTCTCTATTAATTGCTAATAATCTACAATTATCGCGATGATCTTCTGGAGTCTGAGCGATAAGATTTTGAGGTAAATCAAAATCAAATAAATTTATATCCATTAAAATTCCCTCTCAACATATTTTTTCATCATTTCTTCTTTAAAATCACCAAATCTATCTTCTTTAATAGCAGTTCTAACGTCTTCCATTAACTTAATTAAAAATCTAAGGTTATGAATAGAAAGAAGTGTTTTACCAAACCCTTCATCACACGTATATAAATGACGTAAATAAGCTTTGGTATAATTTTTACAGGTATAACAATCACAATTTGGATCAAGTGGAGAAAAATCATCTTTATAACATTCTTTACGAATATTTACCCTACCTTGCGACGTCATTAAAGTACCATGACGAGCAATTCTAGTAGGTAAAACACAATCAAACATATCAACGCCCATGGCAATCGATTCAAGAATATATCCGACACTTCCAACTCCCATTAAATAACGCGGTTTTTCTTCTGGTAAATATTTAACACTATATTCAACCATCTTTAAAAAAGCATCTTTTGGTTCTCCAATTGAAGTTCCTCCAATTGAATAACCTGGAAAATCCATTTTACTTAATTCTTCTGCACACATCTTGCGAAGTTCTTCATTGTCACTTCCTTGTACAATCCCAAATAAAGCTTGATCAGTTCTTGTATGTGCATCTTGTCCTCTTTTTGCCCAACGAATCGTTCTTTCAACACTATCTTTTACATATTCGTAGGTAGCTGGCCATGGAATACATTCATCAAACGACATAATAATATCAGCACCTATTTTTTCTTCTTGTCTTATAGCAATTTCAGGAGAAAAGAATAACTTATCTCCATTTAAATGTGATCTAAACGTAACTCCTTCTTCACTTATAGTACGATTTTTAGCAAGTGAAAATACTTGAAATCCACCACTATCTGTTAGCATTGGACCATTATAATTCATAAATTTAGCTACCCCTCCTGCTTTAGAAACAAGTTCTACTCCAGGTCTTAAGGTAAGATGATATGTATTAGCTAAAATAACTCCACTATTCATTTCATGAAGCATTTCTGGCGACAACATTTTTACGGTAGCAAGAGTTCCAACTGGCATAAACATTGGTACTTCGACGTCACCATGTGGCGTATGAAGAATTCCATACCTAGCTCCTGTTTGTTTATCTACATGTAATATCTCTAAATAAAAGTTCTTTTTTTCCATCTTCTTTACCACCTAACATCAGTATTTATTTTACTACCGATAATCTTATCAAAGTTATATTTTTTTCGTAGTATCAACATTAACGCATATCCTACCGTTGAAATACATACAAATTCTCCTAACGCAACAAATCCAAAACACACCCAATATATATCAAGTTGGAAAACAAATGCTAATTCTGCTCCAACAATTAATCCGTTTAAAAGAACCGGAACAAGCGATGCAACCCACAATCGTTTGCAATATGGCATTAATAGTCCACTTGCTAAAGTGGCGCTTGTTCCGACCAAAACGTCGATCCAACCAGTACTGCCAAGTGTAGCACTAGACATTGCCATATTAGATACAAGACAACCAACCGTAAGACCAAGGACAAAATCTTTTCTAAAAAAGCAAAGTAACATCAATACCTCTGCAATTCTAAACTGAATTAGTCCAAATGATAATGGTAAACTAATTGCAGTTAAAACAACATATAATCCTGCAATAATAGCGTTTTCACATAACATTTTAGTTCTACTGTTAATCATTTATTCTCCTTGTTCTACAATAGGCAGTTAACAAGGAAGTAAACCTAGTTAAACTTATTAATAAAGCCTATTTATTATAGCAAATTTAAATAAAATTTATAGTTAAATATGTAAACGGTTACAGTAAGCGTTTACACTATTGTACCCATATTTACACTAGTTATACTATAAGTGGTTCCAAAAGAACCATTAATTCAAGGGGGTTAATAATATGATTAAATTTTACGAAAACAATGACTACGATGATGAACAATCAGAGAGTTATTTAGGTAACAGTCCATTATTTGCTTACGGTGCCTTCCTTGCTAACTCAAGTATATTAAGCAATAATGCCTCAGTTTCCTCAGTTCGTTCAGCATTTGAATGTAACAAAAAGAATAAATAAGAAGGCAAAAATAAAACTTCCGGAACTAAAATCCGGAAGTTTTTTTATTGAATTAAGAAATTATAGATATCGTTTTCAACTTTATTATGTTTGTCTTCGTTTAATATTTCATGACGCATATGATCATAAATTATTACACCAACATTTTTTACTCCTACTTTATTATATAACTTAACAAGTGGGGTAATTGTTTTACAATTAGAAGAAACAGGATCGTCTTGTCCACTAACAATAAGGATTTTAACATCTTTTGCTATATTAGCCATTTTTTTCTTTTGATGAAGATGAGCTACTCCATCAACTAATCCTAATTGAGCACCCCATGACCTAATATAATTACATTTTTTATCATGGTGATATTTAGTTGAGTTTTCTTCGTTATATGAGATCCATTCACAAGGATATTTACTACCTTTAACACTTTTTTCATAAGGTCCAATTGATAATTTATGAGCAAACTTCGATGGTTTATCAAAGTTTTTCTTTGTAGTTAACATCTTTAAAACAAGATATCCTGGTTTTGAAATAAACATTGGTCCGCTTGTTCCGATTAAAACTATCTTTTTAGAACAATTTGGATGACGTTGAATTAATTCTTGAAGAATAAACGAACCCATTGAATGTCCTACTAGATAAACAGGAAGTTTATTATTTTTTTCAAGTTCTAGTTCTAATTCAAAAATAGTATCAGTCATTTTATAGAAATAATCTTTTGGAGCAGTACCTAGCTCTTTTTCGTCCTTAACATTTTCTCCTTGTCCATGATGATCAAGACAATACACATTCATCATTTTACTATTTAAAAATGTAGCAAAACGTTCATATCTTTGACTGTATTCACATAATCCAGTTATTAAAATAACATTAGCAACAGCTTTTTCTAGCAACCATTTAGAACCTTTTAGTTCTTCTCCATAAGAATTCTTAAAAGAAAATTTTTCAATCATATAATAACTCCTTTTTTATATTTTAGCCTAAAAAATCCTAAAATTAAATAAAAAGATAATTAAGTGCTAACTCAATTATCTATAAGTTATTTTTTAATACATCGATTTTGTCTCACATCATTTGATATTGTACAATACAATTCAATCATTGAAACAAACGAAAAAAGGAGAATCCAAAATATTGAAATCACCAAG
>JAVWAV010000005.1:0-14783 GCA_036649855.1 Bacilli bacterium
CTAGCATTTCTTAGCTGAGAAATTAGATCTTGGAATGTAATAAAGTAAACTGAATATCTTTGTTTTGCAGCTTCAATTCCTATTGATACGCTTAAATTTGTTTTTCCTGTTCCTGGAGAACCGCAGAATATGATGTTTTCAGAATTTTCAATAAATCGCATTGACATAAAATCCATAATTTGATTTTTATCGATGGAAGGTTGATAAGAAAAATCAAATGAATCTAATTCCTTTAAAAAAGGAAAATGAGCCACTTTAACGCAACAATGAATAGCAATATTTCTTCTTTTTTCTAATTCTATTTTTGTTAATTCATAAAAAGCATCTAAAGTTGATTTCTCTTTTTCATTAATAAGATTTAAATATGTATTGATATTTTCTTTGATAGTTAGTAGGTTTAATTGTTCTAAATTATTAATTAATTCGTTGTAATTATGCATTTACTTTTTCCTCTTGATTTTTTACTAGATAAATTATTAATTGATAAATAAATGAATTTAAATCGTTATTTTTATAATCATTTTTATTAAAATAATTTATCAATTGGCTTCTATTTTCTTCTTTACACAATAATGGAGTCAAACTATTAAAAAAATAATGTTTTTCATTTTCATTTAACTGAGTATAAAAATTTAAACAAGCCATATTATTTTTAGAACTTGAAATAAAAGCATTAAACTCTTCAATACTATCAATTGAAGTAATAGTATATTTACGAACTGAATTAAGTTTATCCATAATTTCAAAATTTCTTGCTACAGCTTCTTCTAGTTTATCCTCTTGAATACGACCTTTCATTATCTCTACATAGTCTTTTTTATCATAATTTAACGGTTTATCAGTAATATTGTGTACATTTACTAAATCACCATTATAATAAATATGAAGTTTGTTGTTGAATATTTTTAAAGAGACATATTCTCCAATCAATGAACTTGAAACTGAATATTTATTACTGTCATACTGTATTAATGAATCATTATTTACTTTTATTTTCTTGGAATTTAAATAGGAATCTATAATGTTTTTATTGGGTAACTGTAATAGATATTCTTTTTCTTTTAAATACAATATCGCAGGAGCTATATCTGTTCCTTGGCATTTATATAAATTAACCTTATTATTAATAGTTTTAACTATATTTGATAGATCTTCCAAAGATTCAAATTCTTTATTGTAAGGCCTAATCCAATCAAGACATTTGTTTCTTGCCTCATTAGTGCCTTTAGTAAATCCGCTTCTGAATTTACACAACCTTACTTCAAAATTAAAGTCTTTTGCAAATTGTCTTAGATGAATATTAACTTTTTTCTGTTTTCCATCTAAATCTGCTGCTGTTCTCATATTATCAAACAGTAATGTCTTTGTAACTCCTTTGAAAAATAAGAATCCATTAGCTAAACATCGGTGAACGTCGTCTTGCTCTTTACTTAAACTTAACTCGAAATAACTATATCTAGAAAATTTAAGCACCATATGAAAGATATTAAATTTGAATATTTCGCCGTGTTTAGATTCTAAAGTAATGTTTTCTTTCCAATCAACCTGGATCATTTCCGCCGGTTCACATTCATATCTTGGATGTGCATCTTTTTTTCGTTTTTCGATTAGCAAGTGCTTATTAATAAAGATTCTAAAATTTGAATAGGAGCCAATATTTTTATAACCATACTTGTCTATAAAATTTTCATATATTCCTTTAATAGAAGATCTAGGAATATTTAACTTTTCTGTAATTTCATCAATGTAATTACATAATTTACTTTTTTTGATTCTATTTTTGGTTTGCCTTCGTATCCGTTATCGTATTTTTTTATCGTCCTTGGATCTAAATTGTACATTCTTCCTAGTTGAGAATAATTTACTTTTAGATTTAACATTTTCATTGTATTTAGTTCTCCTTGTAATTTGCGATAGTCTTCTTTTTTCATAATGATTTCCTCCAAAAACGAGTTTATCATATATCAAAAAAGAAAAAATAATAATGTATAAAAACCAGCATTCCTATTTTTGCTTTTTCATACATTATTATTTTGTCATTTGCAATTGTCTCTCTTTATCTCATCTATTCAAACTTGCATCAATGCTTCCAAAACCTTAATAATTTGCCCATAAGCAATATTTTGTGCATACGCAAATTTTTTCTGATATTTTATCCGCATAACCTGTAATTCTTCACTATTAGATATCAGTGCTACTATCGCTTTTGTATCAGCAATTTTTTCTGAACTTCCTCTATGCATCGCAGTGGCTTCAAACGCTTCTCGGAATAACTTCTTATCGTATTTTTGTGTTGTGCAAAGAATGTAAATATCATAATAATCTCTCGGTCTTGTGTTAAAAATACCACGAATTAGAATAGTTTCCATTTTTTCTGCCATTATTGTTTCAATATTATATCCCCAAAGCTTAATACGGACATTATCATCAAAAATCCCACCTAATTCATATTGCACAGGAAATGGAGTTATCACATCGCCTGTGGACACATCTATTGAAAGAGGCGTAACTATTGTATCATAAGCTGCATTGAGTTTTACACAAAATCCGCCATATTGGTCATCTTTGCGAATCAATACAATGGATATTGTTTCGAAGACTACATCATCACCAAGATTTATATCACATATGTTCTTCAAGGCTTCTAAAACTTTTTCTTCCGTAAGTGGAAGATTTTTTAATGTGGCATCCAAATCCATCGTAGATCTAGTGTCCAATCCTACAATAGCCGCAATCAACATGCCGCCTTTAATTACGAATTTTTCGCAGTAAACCGATCTTTCTAATCTTGCTAAAAAACGCTCAAACATATAATTTTGAAGGATTACCTGTGCAGCAACATTATTACTCTTAGCATAATTTTTAATTTTTGCTTTTAGACTCATTGTTTTTGAAGTCATAATAAAACCTCCAGATATGTTTTCAGTTCTTTTACAACCTTAAACTTTTTTGCATATATAGATAAAAGATTTAAATCCTTTTTATCATATTTAGCATAATTTTTAATTGCGCCTATTACTGTTTCTTCATCGCAACGATTACGGCATCTTAAAAGATCACAAATTGTTCTTTCAATGTTATAACATCTAACCATATTTCCAAATGTAGTGCTTTTCTCTATTATTCCAATATCATGTAATTCTGGCTTTACATAAAAACAGGTACATTCACCTTTTATTGAATTTGGTAATACTGCATTACTTTGAATCGTAACTGAATGTATAAATGGTGTTCGTTCTGACAATCCATTTAAGAATAAAGCGGTCTCATGCGAAAAAACAATTTTGTCAGAACGTAACATCAACGTATACATATCATCATGCACGGCATTTGGAAATGTATAAACACCATGTCTGCAACGTTCTAACAATCCTTCTTTTACATAATTCGTTAATAGTTGTTTTGAATATCCTAATGAAAGTACTTGAGATGTTGTTATCATATTATTATTCTTTTTAATTTCATCATAAATTGTTTGGTTAATATTCATCTTTCTACCCCCTTTATTGACTTTCTAATGATACATTATTATATATCATGTCAAAAGTCAATATACATAGATAGAATTGACTAAATAATAACGTATAAAAAGAAAAAATCTCAGCTAGTGATAGCTGAGATTAAGACTCAACTATGTGTAGTCGAGTTTGAGGAATGGTTACCTCTCTAAAAATATTATACATAATATCTTCTCTATGTATGAATTCTATTACTAAATTCAGTTTTTACTTATTGAATTTACTTTGATAATATTGTCATTTGCAAAGGTTTGGATATTAATTACATCGATTGTTATAAATTAAATAAAAAATATTTTGATATTAAAAAAGCCTAACAAATAAATGTTAGGCGTTTGCCAGTCACTTCGTGCTGGCGTTGGCTCGATTAGAGCTACTCTTATAATAAGAAAATAGTTTTGGATTATCAACAGAGATTATTACATCAAGATTATAAAATTTTGTTTTATAATTTTTGCCATCAGCACCTGTTGTCAAGTATTCCTTGACGACTGAAGCTTTTTCAAGTTCTCCATCTTTAAAAATATTATTTATATGTAAGCTTATATTTTGTTTAGTGGTTTGAAAGAGTTCTGCCATTTGAGCCTGATTAAGCCATACTGTTTCATTTTCGATATTAACATCAATTTTAGTTAGACCATCAACTGTTTGATAAATTAATATTTTACCATGATCATCTATTTAGCTATTCTCCTTTCTTTTAATTATTTACTACTTACTTATACTTTATCCTAAACTAATTATAATAAAGACAAAAAGAATAAATCTTATATTACTCAATATCTTCTAATTAAAAGTTATTACTTATAAGTATATATATATCTATATTACTTACCTATACGAGTAAGTAAACAAACACATTCTACGTGGTAGGTAAAAGGAAACATATCTACAGGTTGTATTTCTTCTACATGATAACATTCACTTAACATCTTTACATCACGTGCTAAAGTAGAAGGATCACATGATACATATACAATTCTATTAGGAGCATTTGATAATAATGCTTCAACAAAACTTTCATCAAGTCCTTTACGTGGTGGATCTACAAATACAACATCATATTTAGTTTCTAAAATGATGTTGGATGCATCATCAACGAAGAATGATGCATTAGTAATTTCATTACGTTTTGCATTATCTTTAGCGTCTTCAATTGCTTCTCTAATAATTTCAATTCCAGTTACACTATTAACATATTTTGCAGCAACTAAACCAATGGTTCCAATTCCACAATAGGCATCAAATATATTGTCATCTTTTTTAAGATTTGCTAATTTAATAGCGGTTCCATAAAGTATTTCACATTGAACGGGATTAACTTGGAAGAATGATTTAGAAGAAATCTTAAAAACGATATCGCAGACTGTGTCTTCGATATATCCACGTCCATATAGCACATTTTCTTTAAATCCTAAGATAACGTTAGTATCACGAGTATTAATATTTTGAACAACAGTTGTTACTTCAGGACACATCTTTACTAATTCTTTTGCAAAGTTATTGCGTGAAGGAAAAGTATCAACATTAGTTACAAGTACTACCATTATTTGATTAAAATGTAAGGAAGTTTTAATTAATACATGACGTAAGATTCCTTCACGCATATCTTCATTATATGGAGTTACTTTCATATCTTTCATTAATGATTTAATAGCAGTAAGAATAGGAGCTGTACGTTTATCTTCAATAGCACATTCGCTAATTGGTACGATCTCATGAGTTTTAGCTTTATAGAATCCTGAGACAATACGTTTTTGTTTATCTAATCCAATAGGCATTTGAATCTTATTACGGTAATGATAAGGATCAGTCATTCCAATAGTAGGTTTAACAGTAACGTCTAACCCTCCAATACGTAAAAAAGACTGCAGAACCTTATTGGTTTTGTATTTTAGTTGTTCTTCATAACTTAAATTTTGAAAGCAACATCCTCCACACGCAGTAGATACAGGACAGACTGGTTTAATACGATGTGGAGATAATTTAATTAATCTTACAAGACGTCCTACTTTATAACTTATCTTATCATAGAATACTTCTACCTCTGCTTCTTCTCCTAATAATAATCCTGTTACGAAAACAGGAATACCATTATCTTTTATTATTCCTTGTCCATCATGAGTATAATCTACACATATTCCTCTAATTGTTTCTTTCATTTTATTTAGTTCCCATCATTTCTGTGATTGCTTCTACTTCAATATTAACGTCTAATCTAGGAAAAAGAATACTTGGTGCATTTACCTTGATGTTATCAAGTAAATGCACATTTTTAATTTCTTCATAATTTAAGTCTTCACTAATATTTAAGAAACCAAAGACCTTTTTATATGTATCAACCAAAATTGGTTTAAGTCCAAGTGTTGTAACAAGAATAATACGAGCTAAATGTGCCATTACACTTTCTAATTCTTCTTTCTTACTACTATCTTTTGCTAAACTCCAAGGAAGAGTATCATCAATATATTTATTTCCAGCTCTAACAATATCCATCATGGCATCAGTTCCTTCTGTCATATGTAAATCATCCATATAACTTTCATAGTTATTAATGCTATTAATAATAACGTTATCAAGTGCTTCATCAAACAAAGTTACCTTACCTTTAAAAGCCGGAATTACTCCATCGAAATATTTATTAATCATTGATATTGATCTATTTACAAGGTTACCATAACTATTTACTAAATCATTGTTAATACGTTCTACAAATTGTACTGGAGTAAATTGGCCATTTTGGCCAAAGGTAACTTCACGAACTAGATAATATCTTAAGGCATCAACACCATATTTTTCAATTAATGGATAAGGAGATACTACATTTCCTTTAGACTTTGACATCTTACCATCTTTCATCATTAATAAACCATGAACAAAGATACGATCTGGTTCACGAAGATTTAATGCTTTTAAAAACATTGGCCAATATATCGTATGGAATCTTGAAATATCGGCTCCAACGACGTGAATTATTTCAACGTCGTCATTATTCCAAAATTTTTGGAATAATGAATCGTCTTCGGAGCCATATCCTAGAGCAGTAATATAGTTAAGTAAGGCATCAAGCCAAACATAAATTACGTGTTTTGGGTTTTCTTTAATTTGGATTCCCCAAGTAAAGGTTGTACGAGAGACACAAAGATCTTCAAGACCTGGTTTAATAAAGTTATTTATCATTTCTGTTTTACGTGATTCAGGATAAACAAATTTAGGAAGAGTAAATAATTCATTTACAGTAGAAAGATATTTATTTGTTTTAAAGAAATAGGATTCTTCTTGTTCTTTTTGGACACTTCTTCCACAATCAGGACATAAATGTTCTTCTCCTACTTGAGTATCGGTCCAAAAAGATTCACAAGGAGTGCAATACCATCCGCTATATGATCCAAGATAGATATCATCTTGTTTTAAAAATTTAGAAAAGACTTCTTGAACTACTTTATAATGACGTGGTTCAGTAGTTCTAATAAAATCATTATTAGATATTTCTAATACTTCCCATAAGTGTTTAAACTTATTAGCTATTTCATCAACATATTCTTGAGGAGTTTTATTAGCTAGTGCAGCATTCTTAGCTATTTTTAATCCGTGTTCATCTGTTCCTGTTAAGAAATAGGTTTCTATTCCTCTACTTCTTTTATAACGAGCAAAAACATCACACATTGTAGTGCAATAGCAATGCCCAATATGAGCTTCTCCAGATGGATAATAGATTGGAGTGGTAATGTAACATTTTTTCATAAAATACCTCACAAATAAGTTCTTAAAATTATACCATATTTTACGAAAATCTATTAATAATCAATGAATTATATAGATTATTAGTATCTTACGATACAAATGATATAAGACTTTAGGTATTTTTAATTAAAAAGTTTTAACTATATTTTATAAATATTAAATATGGAAAAATAAGCAAAACAAGAACTAGTAAGTAATGCTTACGCTAATTCCTTACTAGTTCTTTTGTTTTGCATTTTATTTTGCTTAAAAATTAATACATTATTTATCTTTAATAATATCAATTGGTTTTTTCTTCATCATTTTAATGATTGGAATAAGTGTACTTATTAGTACAGATAATATAGTAAGACCAACTATGTAAAATAATTCAATATATGAAAAAGATATAAAAGAAGATAATAAGTTTTCATTTGAGGATATAACTAGGTTAGCACCTAATATAGTAAGCAAAGAAATAATACTAGATATCACAATAACAAAAATTGAAATAATACTATTCTGTGCTGTAAAGATACCAACAACGTTAGATTTACTTGTGCCAAGCGATCTTAATATTCCAATTTCTTTCTTTTTGCCATAAATAACGCCACTTATGTAGTAGTACATAAAAAATAGATCCACCACCAAAAACCCAATTGAAAGTCCAAAAAATATTGTTTTATAGAATGAAAGAGTTTCATTAACTCGCACATAGGCACTCGTATATTCATTTTCGCAATCAAAATTAGAATGTTTATATGTGCTATTGTAGCGTTGTATTGCAACTTCATCCACTACTTTTTTATCTTTAAAATTATACATGGCTTTATTTGTCTCAAAGTTATCAGTAAGTGGTGCAACAAAATAAGAATAGTCGAAAAATAAAGGTTCATAATTCTTGATGACATTGGTATACAACTCGTTTGGTAAATATAACGTATCGCCAGGAATATCTTCTTCGCATCTAAAATCAGTGCCAATTATATCATCATATATTCCACCAATAGTTGTTCTTACCTCGAAAGGGCTAAAATGATTTGGATACCTTATAATACAATCCTTGTTCATATAATCATTTACAAACCGACTTAATCGTCTATTAATGGTATTTGTGCGAAAAAATTCAAAATCACGATGAGTATATTCGTTATCGCAATAATTGTTTTCAATTATCCATTTAGCGTAGTCATCATACCAAACCCAATCCGGATGGTCTTTTTTAGCCTCATCAATAATACTTTTAAAATTATTTTGTGCATATTCCTCAATATAATCTGCGATACTCACGTCAAATTTCCAATCAATAAAAAACGTTGACAACGGAAAATAAAGACCTTTAGAATCCGGCTTTGCTTCTTCAGCAAACCATATTTTATTTTTAGCTTCCTTTACATTTTTTATTTTATGAATTTTTGTCATTTCAACCAAAGGAGAAGGATTGATTAAAAATTCATCCTTATCGCTTTTGCAAGTTAGTTCATCATTATAATTATTGTTATAATTTCTCTTAAAAAAACCATTATTTAAATACAAAATATTATGCATACTATTATGAAATGCACCTCCAAGTGTATCAAGAACTGAACTATATTTTGTGGCATCAGCTATACAATATAAGTAATCTTTAATATTAAAATTGGTGTCAAGAATGCCTACAATTTTAAAATTTTGTAATTTAGAATATTTATTTTCTCCAATAAATATTGATTTGCCTATTAGATCATCATATTCAGTAATTCGTTCTTCTTCTGTTCCTGCACTATTCTTATATCCAAGATATTCAAACATGTCATAAAAATATTTGGGTATAACAACTTCATCATCTTTTTGAGGAATTTTTCCATAAAGAGAAAACTTATTATACGTTTTTGCTGTTTCGCTATCAATTTCTGTAAATCCAAAAACGTTATCATTGTATAAATAATTTTCTTCTCTATAGATTAAGTTATTAAAATTTTGAATCTTAATTTCATCAATTTTATAAACAATATTTCCTTTATTTATTCCCAAACCTTCTTTAATATTTTTAATGTCTTTATCTGCAATATCAATTAAGTATTTATAAAAAGTCGGATTTTCATCATCAGAATTATTCTTATAATATGTTTGCTTAGAAAACGATAAATATGGTTTATTATTTTTCATCATAGAATGTACAATTACATCTACTTTATTATCAGCAGAAATTGCATTTGAAAATGCAAAAAAAGATATTGATATAACTGCCAAAAACAAAGCAATGACCATTCTAAATGGTTTATGTTTTAAGAAACTGTATGCTAAATTAAATATCTTTTTTATAGAAAATCCTGTTTTTTTAATAATCAATTTTTCTATATTATTAGAGTTAAGAGATGACTCTCCATTATCAGAAATTATATTGCCATCTTTTAATTCAATCAATCTATCGCCATATTTTTCAGCCGATTCTTTATCATGCGAAACAACAATAACAAGACATGTTGAACTAAACTTTTTTAATAATTCAAAAATTTGTCTACTCGTTTCACTATCAAGCGCTCCAGTTGGTTCATCACATAATATCATTTTTGGATTTTTAATAAGAGCTCTAGCAATTGCAACTCTTTGCTTTTCGCCCCCAGATAACTCATTTATTTTTCTATTGCCATAATTTTCTAGATCAACTTTTTTTAATATTTCTTTAACATCTTCAGAAGTACATTTCTTTTTTTGCAAATCCAAAGATATTTTTATATTTTCTTCAACATTATAATCATTCAATAAATTAAAATCTTGGAATACAAATCCAATATATTGATTACGATATGAATCTAATTCTTTTTCACTAAATTTAGAGATAGATTTATTGTCAACAATAATATCGCCACTATCAATTTTATCTAATGCACCAAGAATATTTAGTAAGGTAGATTTTCCACTTCCAGACTTTCCAATTATAAAAGCTAATCCGTTATCAGGTAATGAAAATGATACATTTTTTAATGCAATTACACTCTTAGATACATTTTTATATTTTTTCCTAATATTAACTAAATTGATCATACGATAACGCCTTTCCTTTTAGCATAATATATAAGTTATTATTAATTCTAAGTTTTAAATTTCATTTTTAACCAAATGATAAAGTTTGTTTTACAATAACTTTATCATTTAAAAATGAATACGTTGGAATAATAAAACCTGCCATTTTTGCTATCATTTCATTACTTTTAATGCATTCTTAGTATACTACTCAAATATTAAAATGAAACCATTAAAGGTGTTTATGTTGTTTTTCCATAAAAAACAACAAAAAAAGATTAAAATACGAAAATTTAATTTAAAATAGTTAAATTTCTTTTATTATATCAATTGGTTTTTTATTAATAACTTTAAGTATTGGTATCAATATTCCTATAAATATTGAAGAGAAAGTAACAAGAATAATTAAAAGTATTCCTAAATAGTTAAAATTTAAAATAGTTAAAACAGACATCGTTTTATTTATAAATAATAAATTAGCAGCATAAACTCCAATAGAGAATATTATGCTTGAAAATGTAGCAACAATAAAACCAAATAAAAGATTCTCACAAGTAAATATCTTTATAATATCAGACTTACTCGTCCCCATAGCTCTTAGTATTCCTATTTCTTTTTCTTTTTTATAAATTACTCCGCTTATATAAAAATATATAAATATTGAAGAAAAAACTAAAGCGGCACTTGCCACACCGATAAATATATAGTTAAAAGAAAAGAACATTTTATTGGCTTCTTGAAAGGCTGAAACATATTGGTTTTTTAAAGAATAAGACGAATAATCATATACGGATTTTGGCCATGGAACGTTAAGATTTTTTTCGATTACTTGTTTATCAGTTAAAGAAATAACAGCTTTATTTTTATCCATATTTTTAGAATATGGGGTTACAACATATGAATAATCATAAAGAATATAACCAAAATCCTTTATTACATCATCGTGTAACTCATCTGATACAAAAAATGTGTCTTTAATTGTTTCTCCGTCTTTTGTGTCATCGTATAATCCGATTAAGCAAACCGGAAAATTTTTTGTTCTTTGCAATTTATCAATAATAAAAATCGGATGTCCATAATTTCTAAAAATATTATAATTTTCCAAATATTCATTTATTGTGTTACTTCTAAAATAATCATAATCAAGGTGTAAATATGAAGCATCAATATAACCATTATCCTTTATATATTGAGCATAAAATTCCCACGTTGTCCAAGTTGGATGATCCTTAATGATTGCATCTTTAATTTTTTCATAATTTTCTTTTGAAAACTTATCAACATACTTACTCATATATGGTTTAACATCAGGCATTATATCACTTAAACCTAATAGCATTCCTTTTTCTGAATCTTTAAAAGGATTAAGATAAATATCATTTTTACAATTTTTAATTTTTGTAATGATTTTATAATTTTTTATAAATGCATCATCTCCATAAGCTACATCAAAGTTCCAGGCATTATTTTCAGGTGTAAAATAATCAGTATAATCTTTTTTAATATTTCGAGAATAATATCCTTCTTTAAGATATAAAATATTATGTAATCCTGCTTCTAACACTTTATTTAATTCAGATGTCAACTTTTGTTGGTCACTTTTATTGTCTAATATTTTATTGTATCTATCACAATTAAAATTCGTTTGTACAATTCCAGTTATTTTAAAAATCTTTTTTCCATCGTTTGCATAATCATGGAGTTCAATTGTCTTTCCAATTAAATCATCGTATTTCGTTATAGAACATTCTATTGCATTATTTATATATCCATATTTTTCAAACATGTCATAAAAATAATGAGGAATTACAACTTCATCATCGTTTTGTGGAACGTTTCCATAAAATGTAAAATTATATTTATCAAATAAATCATTAGTTATTTCAATAAAACCATTGGAAGAATTACATGTATATTGACCAGGATCTAGATTCTTAAAATTATTAATTGTTGCATTAAAATTTCTGTATACAATATTATAATTATCAACCCCAGTTTGAGATTTAATAAAATTAATATCAGCATCATTCATATTAATATGATCATTCCGCTGCACAGTCGCACCATTTGGATAGTGTTCCGTTGCAACAAGAGATTTTGCTATTGATAAATACTTTTCATTATTTTTCGTCATCGAATCAGACACGGCAGAAACCATATTTATATTACTAACAGTACATGAAAATGCAAAGAAAGACACCGATATAATCGAAAGAAGTAATGAAATAATCATTCTTAATGGTTTATGCTTTAAAAAATTCAAACCTAAATTAAAAATCCTTTTATTTGTAAAACTATATTTTTCAATATTAAAATCAGCTTTATTTAAAGAATTAATAACATTTTTTTGTATATCATTAATAATTTGGCCATCTTTTAATTCAATTATTCTATCACCATATTGTTCAGCTGATTCTTTGTCGTGAGAAACAACAATAACAAGACATGTAGCACTTAATTTTTTAAGTAACTCAAATATTTGTTTACTAGTTTCGCTATCAAGCGAACCACTTGGTTCATCGCACAATATTATTTCCGGATTTTTAATAAGAGCTCTTGCAATTGCTACTCTTTGTTGTTCTCCTCCAGATAATTCGTTAATTTTTCGATCGCCATAGTCTTCTAGATCAACTTTTCTTAATATTTCTTCAATATCTTCAGAATTGCATTTCTTTTTTTGCAAATCTAAAGACATTTTAATATTTGTTTCAACATTATAATCTAATAATAAATTAAAATCTTGAAAAATAAACCCTATATATTTATTACGATACTCATCTAGTTCTTTTTCTTTAAATTTAGAAATAGATTTATTATCAATAATGATATCACCACTACTAATCTTATCTAATGCTCCAATAGTATTTAATAATGTAGATTTACCACATCCAGATTTACCAGTAATAAAGACTAATCCATTATTAGGTAACACAAAAGATATGTCTTTTAATGCAACAACATTATTTGATTTTCCTATATATTCTTTAGTAACATTTTTTAATTCAATCATTATAAATTTTCACTCTACAAAGTATACATCAAAACATTTTAAATATCATCTATATGTGTCGTCATATTCATCAATGACTTTTGATTAGTTCCTAAATACTTAAAAAAACTAATCAAAAGTCATTGCAAAAATAACATAATTACTCGTTTCTCACCTATTTTTTAGTAGAATAAAGTTGATAAAGCGCAATACTAACTGCGTTAGGTAAGTTAAGCGAATCAATACTTGATTCATGTCTAATTATTATACTATTTTTACTTAAATATTTTTTATCTAATCCTGTAGCTTCATTTCCAAATACTAAAGTAATATATTTTGGAGTAAACTTAACATCAGCTAAACTAGTTTTAGCTTGTAACATAAAACTATATAAACTAGCTTCACTATACGCATCAATGTATTCTTCACTTGATTGAAAATACGCAATATTCATTGAGAATATTGCTCCCATTGATGCTCTAATAACTTTAGGATCAAAGATATCTATTCCAGGTTTAATTACTCCTACATTACTAATACCAAATCCTAAAGAACTTCTTAAGATAGTACCAAAGTTACCCATATTAGAAGGATTATCTAATAAGACATGATTAGAGTTATGATCTAATAAACAGGTATATTTATTAAATATACCAATTACGTAAACATTATCTTTTAAAGATAACTTATTAATTAATTTATCATTTACTTCAATACTAATATCTTTACCATATTCTTTTATAATGTTTAGTACTTCTAAATTACTAAAACTTGAATGAACAAGTACCTTTATTACTTGTTCTTTTCGATGTTTTAGTAATTCAATCGTTGGAAAAGCTCCAAGTGAGTATGAATAAGTGAATTCTTTTTTATATAATTTAATTTCCATAACTTCAATTATACCTAATATTAAAAATTATTAAATATATAAAAAAGAAAAATAAAAACGCATATTGCTATGCGTTTTACTAAATTTAATTATTCTTTGTTTTCAATCTTGTATTTTTTATTGAACTTATCAACTCTTCCATCAGCTTGAGTAAATCTTTGTTTACCTGTATAGAATGGATGGCATTTTGAACAGGTGTCAACTCTTATTTCTTTAAGTGTTGATAATGTTTCAAATGTTTGGCCACATGAAACACATGTAACTGTGATTCTGTGAAGTGTTGGGTGAATACCTTTTTTCATACTTTTTTCTCCTTCCGCCTTAAGTCACAATTGAACTTAAAGTAAGTTTGCTTATAAATTATAACAATAAGACGTTATTTATTCAAACAATAATTATTATTATTATAGAGAAGTTGTTAGCTTGCTAATGATGTGAGACTATTTTGTTTAAAGCAAAAGAAATATGTTGTTAGAAAAGATTAGTTAACAACATATGTATTGAGGCGATTTAAAAATATGAGAAAAGTTAAACTTAACATAAGAAAAAGTAAGTTGTAATGCTTTCTTCCTAAAATAAAAGCACCGTTTTAATATTCAAAACGGTGCTAATATTTCATAAATTTTAGGAACTAATCGAAAGTCATTGATATCTTATT
>JAVWAV010000005.1:14883-43120 GCA_036649855.1 Bacilli bacterium
GGTGCTAATATTTCATAAATTTTAGGAACTAATCGAAAGTCATTGATATCTTATTTGCAATAAACTTTATATATTTGATTTAGATTTTCAAAACTTATTATATCTTTATTATAAGCTTCAGCCAAAGTAAAGAAAGTTCCGGGATTATAAACGATGATGTCATAACCTTCTGAATATACAAAGTTTAATCCTCCAATATTAATAGTGTGTTCAACTTCGGAAAAATAACAATTTTTTCTATCAAGAAAAACTCCAACTAAACTATCATTATATATACCAAAATGGTCAAATAACCAAACATCATCGATTGTAGCATCTTTTCTATTATTTTTTATGTATGTATCAAGATATGCTTGTTTAGCTTGGGCAATTAGTTCTTTGTCATTTTTAGTATTGCATCCAAAAAGCGTAACTCCAAATAATGTAGCAGTAAGTAGCATAATAATTCTTTTCATTTTGTTATCTCCTTTTTTGTAATAATACAATTTTTCGATGAATTTTTATTCGTCTTTTCTTCTTTATCCAAAATAATCGCTTTAAACAGTAAACTACTTTTTGATAGTTTAGCACCTCGATATATTAATCAATTAATTAATTGTATAAGCACTAAAAGCAAAAACTCTCCTTATTCCTAAGGCAAGTTTACTTAATAACTACTTTTAATGTCTATAAACAGACTCCATAAGGTAGTAAAACTACTGTCTTAGGAATGGATTAATATATCTATAATTTCAATATATTTAACTATCCATATTTTGTCAATTAATTTAGTAATTTCTTCAAAAAGAGAAATAAAAAACTTAATACGATTAAAATATGTATTAAGGTGATTTAAAATATAAGAGAGGTAAAAAGACAAAATGATGCATTTTGTATTGTTATTTACATCAAAATCATATTTTTTGAAGTAATTCTTTTGGTAAAAAAATAAAATTTGAACCGTTGTCCTTTATTAAAAGATGATCATATTCAATAACTTTCTCTTTAGCGATGATAGAATATGAGAATAACTTCCCTTTATATTGTGAATTTATCAAAAGTAAGTTTTCTTTTTTATACACTTTAACATCGCCATAGATATACTTAATACCAGTTGTTATTGTAAAGAAATAGATAATTCCAATACAAATGGAAACTAATGAACATATAGATATGAAAATTATTTTTAAAGATAGTTCGTTTTTCCACCCTTCTAAAGTAAATGTTAATGCAAATAGAATAGCAAAAATAATGTCAGTCAAAAGCAATGTTATATAAATGAAGATAAACTTTGTTCTCTTTTTTAAGAGCAAAGTGAAGTATTCTTTTCTGTTTAAAAATCCTTCATATATTAATTCTTCCACTGTTAGCCCTCCATAATGTTTTTAATTTGATCATAATTATCGAAACCACAATTCTTATTGTTGAATTTGTTAGGTGACAATTTCATTGCAACAAAATAACTAAATATTAATATATTCGCTAATTTTTGTTTTAATTAGTTGCAATGAAATTGTCACCAATCGCCTTATGCAAAAAATTCTTTATTACTATTCATCAAAGACATCAATATATTTCTTATCTCCGTCATCCTTAATATCTTTATGTCTAATTGAAGCCCAAATAAGAGAAACGAAGGATTTTAATACTCTTTTAATCTCTAATCTTGTTTCTTTATCTAGTTCTTTATATTTATCTAAGATAGATAGCAATGATTTCTTCTTTTCTTGAACCATCTCTACACTATTTTCTATTCCTGCTTGATTAACAAGTTTATAAAATGTTTCTACTAATAGTTCTTTCTTCTCATTACTAACCTTTTCTACCCATTCATTAACAGCAATATCTACTTCTTCTATTAAAGAAGATAACTTATCTACAGCAACAAATGTATCTCCTGCTATATGCCAATTATATAAGTTATGTTGTGATAACCAACTTGATTCACTTTTAACTATTGCACAATTACTAGCATTATCATAAATCATTCCAATAATACTTTGTTCTGGAACAAACTTAATTATCTTGTTTCTATATAATTCAATATTTGTTTTTTTCGATGTTTCCTCTCCAAATCCTGGTCCATCAAACGAATATACTGCCGGTATTCTTTTCTTTTGCTTAGTGTTAAGTAAAAGAAAAGAATACACTGCAAGATTGCCGCCTTTACTATGGCCAACAATATAAACCTTCCTTTTTCTAAACTTAAATAATATCTCTTTTAAATATGAAGCTGCATCTACTTGACTTGGAACAGGAGATTTATATGCCATATCAAAATCTTCTTTCCATCCAATTAAGGTAGAATCTGTTCCTCTATAAGCTACTACTAAATCTCCTGTTGGAAGGATTAAAGTAATAGCACTAAATTGTTCATTTTTCTTTGGAGAACTTATGCGTTTAAATTTAGTAATTACGATATCTTTAAAACGAGGATTGCCACACATTGATGTTATTAATTCGTAATCATTTTGTTTAAATGCAGGACGTTCTAAAAATCTTCTCAGTTTTGAAAAATCATAAAGATCTTTAATAGCGATTTTTTCTTTATGATTTTTCAAAAATTCAGCGTAATGATAGTAAGTAAGTTCAGAAAAAACGGCAGCGTCTAATTCATTTAGTGGAGATTCACTAAATGAATTAAAATTAGTTTTTACGTAATCGACGATGTTTTGGTGGGATTTAGTTGCCATTGGCGTTCTCCTTTAATAAAGTTAGTACTTCATCACTTAGATATATTATTTCTTTAGAGATTGATTTATTTACTAATATTAAGTTAACTCCAGTATCAAGATCTTTATTTAGTGATTTATTTACTTGTGAGTAACAAAGATATATTTCTTCTTCTCCTGCTATTTCTTTAGGTAAAGCTATAAAACGGGGTTCACTTAAAGGATTAGTAATTATATTAATTAGTTTTTTATATTTTAGTTGTTTATTAGTAGTAACAAAGGTATCTAATTTATCATATATTTTACTTAGTTCTTGAGGAGTAGTGCGATATTTTATTAAAGGAGAATATATTAGCCACGTATCAAGAAAGTAATATCGATCAATATCACTATCAATTATCTTATAAGTATAGCAATACATAATAGCTCCATTAAGTAAAAGATCTTTTCTTTTAAAGTATCTAAAAGTAAATATTCCATTTAGTTTACCCATCTTAAAATCTTTTGATTCTAGATGTTTTATTTTTTCTTTTGAAAAAGTATATTTAATTAAGTTATAACGTTCATTTAATAAATTTAAATCATAATAGTTATTCATATTATTATTTTAATACAATACTTAGTTTTTAAACACAAAAATATCTAGATAATAATCTACTATTGTATATAATATACTAAATAGGAGAAATTTATGATATCAAAAAAACTGGCTCTTGATGTAATAAATACTGCATTACTTACAGGTGGAGATTTTGCTGAAATATATCTAGAAGATAGCTTAGCAAGTTCTATATCTGTTGAAAATGGTTTAGTAGATCTTGCTAAGACATCTTCTTCAAAAGGTTGTGGTATTAGAATACTTAAAGACTTACAAAGCGTCTATGGACATACTAACGATTTGTCTTCAAAATCACTTATTAAATTAGCATCGGATTTATCTTGTTCTTTTAAAGGAACTCAAATAATCCATGTTACTTCATTTAAAACAAAACATGCTAAAAACATAAATACAATTGTTATTCCTTTCGAATCAGTCGAAAAAGCAACAATTATTGCTAAACTTAAAGAAAACTGCAAAATTATGTCCTCTTACGATCCTCGTATCGTTCGTACTTTTAGTGCTTTTTCTTTTTCGACTAAAAAAGTTGTTATATTTAACAGCGAATCAAAACATATGATCGATAGCAGAAGTTTAGGAAGAATGGCTTTCCAATGTATTGGCGCTGAAAGCGACAAAATGGAAATCGGATTTAGCGGTCCTGGAACAAAAGCTGGTTGGGAATATTTTGAAAATAATATTTCAACTCTAGATATTGCCCATGTTACAGCAGAAACCTGCATTAAAATGCTTGGAGCATCGGAGGCTCCAAGTGGAAAAATGCCTGTTGTTTTAGGTAACGGTTGGGGAGGAGTTTTGTTCCATGAATCTTGTGGACATCCACTTGAAGCCGCTGCAGTTGCTAAAGGCTTGTCGTGTTTTTCACCAGATATGGTTGGTAAACCAATTGCATCAAAAGTAGTTAGTGCGTATGATGATGGAACTGTTCCTAATGCATGGGGCAGTAGCAATATGGATGATGAAGGTAATAAGCCACATAAGAATTGCTTAATTAAAAATGGAATCTTACAAGATTTCTTAGTAGATAGATTAAATGGTAGACGTATGAATCATAGTGAAAACGGTGCTTCTCGTAGACAAGATTATAAATATGAACCTACTTCAAGAATGTCAAATACCTATATTGGTAATGGTAAATCTAGTAAAGAAGAAATTATAAGTTCTACTAAATTAGGATTATATGCTGTCTCATTTAATGGTGGATCAGTTGATCCAACTACAGGAGAATTTAACTTTGGTTGTAGTGAAGCATATATTATTAGAGATGGTAAGATTGCTGAACCAGTAAGAGGCGCTACTTTAATTGGTAAAGGAAACGAAATCTTAAAAGAAATTGATATGGTTGCAAATGATCTATCCGTAGGTCAAGGAATGTGTGGAGCTGGCAGTGGAAGTATTCCTACGAATGTTGGTCAACCAACATTACGTATTAAAACTATTACCGTTGGTGGCAGAGGAGGAGAACTTAAATGAATAAGAATAAATTCTTTGCGTTAGCTAAAGAAGTAGGAATTGAAACAGCTGAACTTAAAAGATCCGCTTCCACTTCGATTAGCTTTAGTATCTTTAAAAACGAAGTTGAATCATTTCAAATATCTGATAGTATTTCTATTAGTGCTCGTGGAATTGTTAATGGCAAATTTGGTGCCGCTTCCACAAATAAAGACGATAAATTAGTTTCAACGTTCTTAGTTAATGAAATTCTTGATACCGCAAAACTCGTTGAAACCGAAGAAAAAGCTATTATTTTCAAAGGAAGTGACCATTACGTAAAACGTAATGTCTTCTCTTCTGCTCTTGAAGCATATCCTACTGATAAGAAAATTGAATTAATGCTTCAAATTGAAAAGTTAATCTTACAAGGTGATAAACGTATAACTGATGTTCAAATATATTATGAAGAAGAATCTTCTGAATCATCTCTTTTCAATAGCTATGGATTAAATCTTAAAACAAAAACAAATTACTTTGTAATGTATGCTTCTCTTACTTTACGTGAAGAAGAAGAAGTTAGAACTTCCTTTAAAATATTATTATCTAATAACATTGATGATATTAAACCTGATATATTTGCTGCTGAAGCAATAAAAGAAGGTTTAGCTAAACTTCATGCTACTCAATGTGATTCTGGAAAATATAAAGTAATTATGAATCCAGAATCAACAGCTTCATTATTAGGAGCATTTATTGATTCATTATCTGCAGAAGATGTTCAAAAGAAATCCTCATTATTAGCTAATAAACTTAATGAAGCTGTTGCTAGTGATAAAGTAACTATTAAAGAACTTCCAACAAATAAATCAGTCTTCTTTACTGGATTTGATGATGAAGGAGTTGCTACCTATAATAAAGACTTAATTAAAAAAGGTATCTTAAAAACATATTTATATAATCTTACTACTGCTGATAAAGATGGTGTAAGTTCAACAGGAAATGGCTATGGTGGAAGTAAAATTGGAATTGGTACAACCTGTCTTACATTAGTCCCTGGAAAATCTTCCCTTGAAGAATTATTTCAAAAAATTGGAACAGGTATCTATATTGAAGAACTTACTGGACTTCATGCTGGACTTGATCCAAAATCTGGTAACTTCAGTTTACAATCTCAAGGTCATATGATTAGAGAAGGTAAACTTGCAGAAGCCTTAACTCTTATTACAATATCTGGTAATTTATTTGATTTATGGAAAAACGTAAAAGCTGTTGCTAATGATTCTAAAATCTTAACAAACTCTACTTCTTCTCCAAGTATTTATATCAAAGAATTATCCGTCTCTGGAAAATAACTAATATAACAAAAGGCCTTAAGCACGAGCTTAAGGCCTTTTTATTTGTTAAGTTTTTATTTTTTAAGTAAATACAAAATTCCAATTGTTCTTGGTCCACAATGGGAAGAAACGGTTGATCCAGCAGTTGTAAAGTGAAGATTTCCGGCAGGAACATATTGAGAAATTTCTTTTTCAATAAACTTTGGTCCCATAAAATCTGTTGGACCAGAATCAGTGATAAAGACACAATCAAGATCAATGTTTGGTAAATCTTTTTTAAACTCATTAACCATTTCAAGCATTGCTTTTTCATAGTTTCCACGAGGTTTTTTATAAACAATTAATTTGTTGCCAGTTACTTTAATAACAGGATGAATGTGGAGGTGCTTTCCAACAAGGAAAGTTAAACCTTTACATCTTCCACCTTTATAAAGATATTCCATACCATCAACAGAGAATTTTACTGAAAGAAGTGGTACTAGATTTTCAATAGTTTTCTTTATATCTAATAATTTCATTCCTTCATCAATTAATTTACGAGCTTTTAGAACTAGTAAAGCAATACCTGTTGAAAGAGATTGGCTATCAACAATTGCAATACGAGATTCATCTAATTCTTTTGAAGCAAGAATTGCGTTTTGAAGAGAACTAGAAATACCAGATCCTACTCCAATATAAATAACATCATTTCCTTTATCTAATTCATCTTTAAAAATATTTAAATATGTATCAGGAGGAATGGCACCAGTCATTGGTAAGGCACCAGTTTCTTTAACATGAGCATAAATATCATCTGGAGTAATATCTACTCCATCAAGAAATAATACTGGGTTATCTTTAAAAGTAACTGAAAGAGGTACAGTTCTAATATTATAGGTCTTATACATTTCTTGTGTAAGGTCACAAAGAGTATCGCTTATTAATGTAATTTTGTTCATGGTTTCTCCTATTTATTAATAAATAAATTATTTTTTAATTTCTTTTGAATCTTTTGTTACTAATACCCAAGTTGGATGTTGTTCCTTTACACGAGCAAGTGTAGCTTTATAAAGTTTCTTTTCAATTTCTTTTCTTCCTTCTTCTGCACGGTTATGTGCAGCATCAGCACGAGAAGTAGCATATTGAACTTCGGATTCACTTTCATCAAGCATTGAAGAAATTAAAATATAAGCTCTTACCGATTCCATTGATAAATCGTTAGATATATCACGTCTTTCATCACTTGTAACTTCATCATTATAGAATTTACGAGCATCGTCAGTTCTATTTTGATAAAGAATTATATATAATTTTTGAGCAATTAATCTTGTTTTAATCATTTTTGATAACTTATCTTTTTGTTTAAGTGTAATATTAATGATTTTAAGAGCATCATCAAATTCTTCTTTAGCAAGGTGATTATAAATTGTTAATAAGTTGATTTCTGCAGTAAAGTTGGTAATATTTTCAAAAACTTTTGTTTCTTTAGGATCAGTTCCCGTTACTTCGCAACTTCTTAATCTTAATAATTCGTTAAATGCAGCAACATCTTCTTTATGAGAGACAAGACGTAATTGATAACCATCTGTTTTAGAATCTAATTCGAAAGGTATAATATTATAAACTAATATTAATCCCACAACAGTGGCGGAAATCATTGCAAGAGGTCTAAGTAATGATTTATTAGGAAATAAGATAGCACCAATAAAACATAGAATAAATAAAGCTGCTACGACTAAGTTTGGAATAATTAAGAATGATTTAGGTGAAGATTTTTCTGCATCTTTTGCATTGATAATTGTTTCGCCAGTTAATCCATCATATCCTTTAAATCTAAAAGCCCACTTACCATTTTTCTTATAAAAGTTAAAATATAATACGTTTACACTAACAACTTCATATCCACTAAGTTTAGCGGCAGCAACGTGAATTAATTCATATATTGTCGATAAAACAACAATTGCACCAAATATTGTAAGTACAGCATATAAAATAACAATATTTCCTACTCCACTTTCACTTGCGTTAAATGCATCAAATGCTGGTTTAATTACATATAAACCAACCATAATAACTGCTAATATTAACCCAAAATAGACAATCCAACTAATCACTTCTGATTTTTTCATAATTTGTTTCTCCTATTTACATCTTTCGTAAATTACTTTTGCTACATCGACATCAAGTGGCTTGCACCTATGGTCAACAGCACGTGTACCATTAGCAACGAATTGATTTAGTAACTCTTCAATGTTAACATTTTCAATTCCTAAGTCTTTAAATGTACTAGGCATTTCTAACTTTTCAAAATATGCTTTAATATTATCTATAAATAATCTTGCTCCTTCAATATTTGATGTAAATTTGCAATCAAATAATTCACGAGCTAATCTAGCCATCTTTTGTTTTTCGACAATCATGTATTCTTCTGCCCAGGCTGGAAAAATAACAGCAAGTCCAGCACCATGTGCAACTTCTGGATATATTCCAGATAGAACATGTTCTAAATAATGGCATGGCATCTTATATTTTTTACCAATTGAAGTAATGCCATTATGTGAATATGAAGAAGTTAGCATTAGATTTGCTCTTCCATCATAATCCATAGGTTTATTATATACGATTATCCCGGATTTTATAACTGTTTTTAATAGTCCAATTGCAAATTCATCTGCTAATTCAATTTTACTTGATGTTGAAAAATATCTTTCGAGTGTATGCATTAAGATATCAACCGTTCCAACTGCAGTTTGATACTTTGAAACAGTATAAGTTAATTCAGGATTTTCAATTACTAAAACCGGTCTAACAAGATCAGTATTAAATCCTTTTTTCATTTTACGTTTATCATCTTGAATAACGCATGAACTAGATAATTCACTACCTGCTCCTGCCACAGTTAAAATTACAGCTACTGGAATAGCACGTTGTGGTTGAGCTTTATGATCATTAAAATCAAATACATTTCCTCTATAAAATGCATTAACAGAAATAGCTTTAGCAACATCAATTACGCTACCTCCACCCACTGCTAAAATAGTATCAATGTAATGTTTTTTGACTGCTTCTCTTCCTAATTCTACAAATGAAGTGTTAGGATTTATACGAACTCCTCCGAGTTCGATATATCTAATTCCACTTACTTCAAGAGAAGCAGTTACTTTAGCAAGTAACCCACTTTTTATAACAGAAGATTGTCCATAAACAATCAAAACCACTGCAGAACCTAACTCTTTTAGTTTTGCACCGATTTCTTCTTCCTTATTGCGTCCGAATAAAACACGAGTTGGAGAACAGAATTCAAAGTTTAACATTTAAATATTCCTCCTATTAGTGTGATATAAATTTATTAAATCCGTAAGGAAAACAGGATCTAAATATAGATTTATTTTGTTACGAATTAATGAGGTTTGTAAATCAGTTTCTTTAGTTATAACTTCTGTTAATAAATAGATAATTCCTCTTGATAAAAATTCGGTTATTTCACGAATGTTATCATTTGATAATAAATCACAGCTTTTGATTTCTTGAATACGATAAGCTGTATAAGGAAGAATTAGTTTCTTTAAAAAAGATTCAAATAATTCGTGAAGTGAAGAATTTATGAACTCTGTAAATAAATTAACATTTTCTTTAATAAATTCTAACACTTCACTAATGTAGTAAATATTAATTTCTTTATTTTTAAAGTCATCATAATAATCACCTAATATTGAATCAACTAAGTCATACATATCACGATAATAATAATAGAATGTTTGACGTTTTACATTAAGAACACTACAAAGAGATTGAACATTAACTGAATCAATTCCTTTTGATATTATTTCCTTTAAAAAGGTAACTTTAATTAAATCATTCGTTTTCATGACTTTCTGTTTTCTCCCTAAATCTTTCTAACATATCAAATAAACGCATCTGTTCAAATTTCTTATCATCCCATAAATAGAACGCTGTTCCAACAAGGAATATTACTAACACCCATAATACATTTATTAATTTTAAATCTGTTATTTCAAATAAGAACCAAAGGTAACCAAAAGTAACAACTTCTCCCGATGCTAAAGGAATTTTGATCATATAACATCCAGTTACAAGAGCTACGGATAAAATTAAAATAGTTATAAATACTCCTAAACGATATTTAGAAAATGGCGTACAAATCTTATAAAGAGATACAAACCCAAAGAGCGCCATAATCATCGCGCACATCGCAATAAATCCACTTCGTCCACCATCACTTACTAGTTCACCCGCTGCATTAAGAACAAACTTTTCACCAAGAATAAAGTGATCTGGAGATGCTTCATTAATCGATAATAGGACAAATAATGTAACAATCATAAGGAAAATAGATGTCGCAATCGGCACCGCTTTTCGAATAGCATTAGAGAAGAATTTTCCTTTAATCTGAGCACTATTAGGTTCAAGAGATAAGAAGAAACCACCAACTCCAATACAAGAAATTTCCCAAACATAGTAATGGTTAGGATTTAAAGGATAGGTCATATTAGCATCACGAGTAGCAAATGTCATAATAATAAAGAGAATGGTAAGAGCCATTGTAAATAATGTCTTTGATAAGAATAATGCCGAACTACGTTGTAAGTTATTAATAACTCTTCTACCTTCAGCAACAACTGTTGGTAAAACACTAAAGTTAGAATCAAGTAAAACAAGATGCGATGCATTTTTTGCTGCATCGCTGCCGCTTGCCATTGCGATGGAGCAATCGGCTCTTTTTAAAGCTAATATATCATTAACGCCGTCTCCTGTCATAGCAACAGTTTTTCCATAATTACGTTTTAGTGAGATAACTAAAGCTTCTTTTTGTTCTGGAGAAACACGACCAAATATTTTATAATCATTAGCAAGTTCCATTACTTCATCAATACTTTTTCCATCAAGACTGATATATTTTTCATAATCTTGAATACCAGCTTTTTTAGCAATTTCAGAAACAGTAGCAGGATCATCTCCAGAAATAACACGAATATCAACACCATTAGCAGCAAACCAAGCCAGTGTTTCTGGAGCATCTTCTCTAATGTGATCTTCAAGAAGAATAATTCCAACACAAGTCATCTTTGGAAGTTTTTCTTTAACAATGCCTTTTTTTGATTGGCATAATAATAAGCATCTATAACCTTTAGAGTTATATTTGCTGATAGTTTTTTCAGTAATAACTTTATTATCAATATCAATATAGCCATTTGCTCCAATAGCATATGTTCCTTCTTTATCAAAATCAGCGGCGCTAAATTTGGTATCAGAAGAGAAAGCTAAAATATTTTTTGGTGTGAGAGCATTAAATGAACCAAATTTAGCAAATAAGGCTTTGGAAGTATAGTTATCATCATTAGTAGCTTTAATAACAGAAGAAATCATTACTCCAACTGAATCACTAGTAAGTGTTTTATCAATTCTAATATAATCAGCAAATACCATTGTTCCATCAGTTATGGTTCCAGTTTTATCAAGACATAAGGTATCTACTCTAGCTAACATTTCAATACAATATAATTCTTGAACTAAACATCTTTTTTTAGCTAAAGTTAATACTCCAACTGATAAAGCAATTGAAGCAAGTAAGAACATACCTGCTGGAATCATTGCAACCATTGATCCAACGAATCCACCAATTAATCCATCATTAGTCATTGGAGTACCAGCAAACATTTCCCAACTAAATTCTGAAGGATTAATATACCAATATGAAATAATTTGCACAACTCCTAATAAAATAACAATTATGCCAATAATTCCAAATAAGTAATTTAAAGCTGCAAGAATTTCTGACTTAGGTTTTGAAACAATACTAGCTTTTTCTTGTAATTCTTCAGCTTTATTAAGTTTTCCAACTTTATTAATTCTTGCGTAACACGATCCACTAGAAATATAGGTTCCACTTAAGATAACGTCTCCGACATTTTTCTTTACAGCATCAGGTTCACCTGTTAACATAGCTTCATTAACACTACATTTTCCTTCAATAATAATGGAATCAGCTGGTATTTGTTCCCCGTTTTTAATGTAAACAATATCATCAAGTACTAATTCGCTTGATAAGACTTGAGATTTAACTGAATCACGAATAACAGTTGATTCCATTTTATTGATAATAGATAATTTATCGACTAACTTTCGAGCTCTAATATCTTGAATTAAACCAATTATAGCGTTAATTGATATAACTCCAAGGAATGATAATTGCGTATATTTTCCGGCAATGGCACATAATACCCCGAGCGTATATAGTAAGACGTTAAAGAAAGAAAAAAGGTTGTCAAAAATTATTTTCCAATAAGATTTTGTGACAACTTTTTTCTTTTTATTAGATAATCCGGCTTCTTTTCTTTTAAGCACAACGTCGTTTGTCAGTCCAACTTGGATGGATGGAGTATATCTTTGTGATTCATCTACCAACTTTTGAAGTTTTTCCTTATCACGTTGTAATCTTATAGATGATAAATTTTTAGGAAATATTTTTTTAATTATTGCAAACATATTTTACTCCGTTCTCAGCGATACTACTGGATCTTTTCTTGATGCGACAGAAGATGGAATCAGTGAAGCAATAAATGATAATGCAATAGCAAGTAAGACAAGTACAAAACCAGCTAATGGATTTAAGAAAGCGATATTGCCTATATTGTAGGAAGGATAAATCATGTTAATAATGTAATTAAGTGGCGCTGATAAAATATAAGTCATAATAATACCAATTAATCCCGCTGCAAATCCTTGAATAATATTTTCGGTTCTAAACAGTCGTCCAACGTCTCGCTTTCGCGCTCCAATTGCACGTAATATTCCTATTTCTTTTGTTCGTTCAATAACACTGTTATAAGTAATAATACCAGTCATAACACTAGATACTACTAAAGATACTGCAGCAAAAGCGACAAGAACAATTGAAATTATATTAACCATTTCTCCAATTGAATTAGTAAAAGTACCAATATAATCTGAGAAAATAATTTGATCAGCATCTTTTTTACCAACATTATATGCATTTAAATATTCAATTAATTGTGCTTTTTTAGTTAAGGAACTTGGAAAAAGAATAATACTTAATATATTGCTCGATTGCGATAAAATGTATCCAAGATAAATAACAAAATCTTTTGCAAGGGTTGGTTGTTGAGCAAACAACCTGAAAAGATTTTCAATATCATTGTTGCCTAGCAAATCAAAAGCCGTTTTCATTGCATCAGTCATTTCATAGGTTCCGCCATGATAATTAACTGTGCTAAAGAATCCTGAAGCCGAAGTATAATAACTATCACTATATTGATAGCCGATACCATTAACAAAATCTTGGAACGGCACTGTAAAATGCACCAATTTATTATAGGCATCCATTATTTCTTCAAGTTTTGGTTGCTTTAATACAGACATTGCAGCTGGTATTTTATATTTCGTACCAAACTTTTCATTCATAAAAGCTAAATAATTAGTCTTAGTTAAAATTCTTTCAAGTTCAGATAAACTGTTAAAGTAAAGATTATCTTTAATAGTATTTACTAATTTAGATTTGTTGTTATGAGTCATGACAAAGTTTTTAAAACATTCATTGTAACAAATACTTGTTGGCATATAGTCTAAAATAGCATCTTTTTTAACACGTAAAATAGATGTGACTTTAAGTTTATAGGCTTTAGCAACCTTTCCATTTGCAACAAAGGTTTCATTATATAAAGATTTATTAGCAGAATTTGAAACATCATAGACTGGAACATATTGTTCAGTCGTAGTTGAAGGAAGAGTAACATCAAATTTTTGAATAGCTCCTGTTTCGTCCATAAATGAGATACTTGAAGTCTTTTCTGGATAAACATGACTCTTAATTGTTCCTTCATCATACACTTCATCATTAATATAGAATTTATATTCTTTACCAATAAAATCATTAAAGTTTATAGTTTTTAATTCCTTTAATTGATTTTTGTTATATAAACCAAAATCCATTAAAGTTTTTTGACTAACTCTATTATAAGAATCAATTACTAAAGAAACTTCAAAAGTATCAGTTTCTCCATCTCCATTTGTGTCGACCATTTCTTGACTTGGGAAGTCACCAAAAACATCATACGACTTACGAATATAGTCTTCTTTTCCATACATTTCATGGAGTATTGTTTTTGGTAGACCTGTCATTGAGGCAATATCACTAATTAAACTACTATCAGTTGAGCGATATGGGTTAACATTTATAACCTTTTCTCCATCATTTGAGAATAAACCCATATTGATGTTATTAAAGTTAATTAATTTTGAACCAAGGGAACTGGCGTATTTAGTATTAGCGATGTTATTAAGATAATTAATGTAATCAAGACTAAAGTTATTTCTATGAACTTCCGTTACATAACTTTTAGCTTCGTCTTCCTTATATATATGTATTTGATTATCATCAGGAAAAACATCATATTCTACTTTGTTTTCGTTTTTAACATAACTATAAGTCATATTAGAAATTGTAAGTGGAGAATTTTGAGCTGTAGCTTCTTCTAATCTTGTAATATATGTCGTAAAACCATTTGATAAAGCTAAAACAAGTCCTACACCAATTACACCAAAACTTGATGCAACAGATACTAAAATACTTCTGCCTTTTTTAGCAAATATATTTTTCCAGGCAAGATTAACTGAAGTAAAGAATCCCATTGAAGTACGAGGATTTTTAACCTTTTTATGATCTTTGTTATTTAAAGTATTAATAGGTTCAATTGATTGCTCTATTTCTTTTACTAAAACTTCTTCTTTTTCATCCTTAGAAATAGTTTCTTTAGTTTCTTTCTTTTTTTTATTATCTTCGTAACCAACAATTCTACCATCTAACATTTCAACTATTTTATCACTATATTTATATGCAAGATCTTTATTATGGGTGACCATAATAATAGTTTTATCATTAGATATTTCTTTTAAGATATCCATGACTATTACACTTGTTTCACTATCAAGAGCACCAGTAGGTTCATCAGCTAAAATAATAGAAGGATTATTAACAATTGCTCTAGCAATAGCAACTCTTTGCATTTGTCCACCAGATAATTGATTTGGTCTCTTTCTAATTTCTGCTTGTAATCCAACTTTAGTTAAAGCACTAATTGCCATTTCACGACGTTTTTCAATGCCGATTCCAGCTAGAGTTAAAGAAATTTCAATGTTTTCTAAAACACTTAAGTGTGGAATTAAATTATATGTTTGAAAAACGAATCCAATTTTTCTATTTCTATAAGCATCCCAGTCTTTATCGGTAAAATCTTTAGTCGATTTTCCATCAATCACTAAATCTCCAGAGGTATATCTATCAAGTCCACCAATAATATTTAGAAGGGTTGTCTTTCCACATCCAGATGGTCCTAAAATTGAAATAAATTTATGCTCTTCAAAAACAAGATTAACGTCTTTTAAGACTTTAACATCTTCAGTTTTTGTAAGTATATAGTTTTTGTAAATGTTTTTAAGTTCTAACATATAAATATTATTACACATATTTATATTTATTGATTATCTTTTTTTGACAATATAAAAAATAATTTTTGTCAGTGACAAAAAAATGCTTTTATAGGAATTATACTTATCCAATAACCACGCAAAACTCAACTATTTTCTTTTTGTAGCAAAAAAATCATTTAATAATTTTTTTGCTTCTTCGCCTAGTGGACCGAGTTCTATTTCTGGCGTAAAATTTATTTGTTTAGATTCATAAACATTATTTGTTGAAACAAGTGCTCCAAATTTGTCGTCGCGTAAGGCAAAAATTACTTTTTTAATTTTATGAAGATATATTGCACCGGCACACATTAAGCATGGTTCAAGGGTAACGTAAATTATAGCATCATCAAGTCGAGAAACTCCTAATTTCTTAAGAGCTTTTGCAATAACTAACATTTCTGCATGATCAAAATTATTCTGATGAGCATTAGTTTTATTATGAGCTTTAGCAATAACTTTATCGTTTAACACCAAAACAGCTCCAACTGGAACTTCATCTTCTTTTATAGCTTTTTTTGCCTCGCTTATTGCAAGGTTCATAAAATAAATATCTCTATTTTTCATAAAATAAAACCATCGCACATATAACGACTCCTTAAGGCTGCTACATTCCTGTCCTGACCTGGTTCGAAGTGTTATATCACGATGGCATAAATATTATAGCAAATTATTTCTTAATAGGTGAAATTTTTTCTAATCCACCCATAAATGGTCTAAGAACTTCAGGAATAATAACACTTCCGTCGGCTTGTTGGTTTTGTTCAAGGATAGCTGGAACAATACGAGAAGTAGCAAGTCCTGATCCGTTAAGCGTATGAACAAAGTGCATTTTGCCTTCTTTATCTTTATAACGCATCATTCCACGTCTTGCTTGATAATCACGAGCGTTCGAAACTGATGAACATTCTTTATATATCTTCATTGATGGAATCCATACTTCAATATCATATGTTCTAGCCATTGAATGAGAACAATCTCCGGCAGCTAATTTTGAAATTTGGAAATGTAAACCAAGTTCTTCAACAAGATGGGAAGCTTTATGAACTAATTCATCAAACATTGCGTCGCTTTCATCGTCTTTTGTATAAGCAACCATTTCAACTTTATTAAATTGATAACCGCGAATAGTTCCTCTTTCTTCTGTTCTATAAGATCCGGCTTCACTTCTATAACATGGAGTATAAGCAAAATATCTTTTTGGAAGTTCAGCAATATCAATAATTTCGTTGCGATGTAAGTTAACTAATGCTGTTTCAGCAGTTGGTAACATAAATCTACGTGGTTCCATATTTGAAAGGAAGAAAACATCGTTATCAAATTTTGGAAATTGTCCAGCAGTGTAACCAGATTCAACATTTAACATATGTGGAGGAAGAATAAATGTATAACCATCACGAATATGTTCTGCGATAAAGAAATTAATAAGTGCCCATTCAAGTTGAGCTCCAATTCCTTTATAAATCCAGGTTCCACGACCAGAAATTTTTGCAGCTCTTTCATAATCTATTAAGCCAAGTGATTCAGCTAGTTCAACGTGATCTTTAATAGGAAAATCAAATGCTGGTTGACTCTTATAAGTATAGATTGCTTTGTTGTTTTCTTTCTCACCTGGAAGTAAATCTTCGTCAGGTAAATTAGGCAACACTTTTAAGAAATCAAAAATGAATTTTTCAATCGAGTCGAGTTCTGCAGCGTTTTTTGAATTTTGTTCATTCAAAAGTTTGACTTTTGCAAATAATTCTTCTGGATTTTTTCCATCTTTTTTATATTGTGGAACCATTTTTGAACACTTATTTTGTTCAGCTTTATTTGATTCAACATCAATTAATAACTCTTTTCTTCTCTTGTTTTTTTCTAAAAGTTCAGTAAAATCTACATCGAAAAGCTTTCTTTTTAAAAGTTCTTCAACGTGTTGTGGATCTTGTTCTATTTTTTTAATATCAATCATAAATAATTTCCTTCCCTATAATAAATTATTATATATCATTTTTAAATTTTCGCCTAGTTGTTTAACATCACACTTTGAGACGAAATAATAGGCATCAGAGACAGTATTTGAAATCTTGTAATCTAGAAAATTTGAAATCATTTTATATAAATCGCCGATATCATCAGTATGCATTATAAATGGTTGGCGATAAATATTTGGTAAAGCTAAATCATATGCAATAGCTTGCGTTTCGGCTGCCATTGTTTCAAGAATTTGAACATCATCAATGAAATAACTATTCAAAAACAAGACACATCTAGCATTTTTTAATAAAGAACGATAAATATTAATATCAACAAATTTTGAAAAAACAATATTTGGTGCTGGTTTTTTATATTTTTTACTAAAACGTTTAAATAATGGATTACTATATTTTCCAGTTCCAATACAAATAACTTTTGAATCAGGTCTTAATAAAGCAACAGCATTTAAACGATCTAAACATTCTTTATCTTCATAATCGGCAAAAGCTAACAAAATTTTAGTTTCCACGCCGAGTGAAAAATATCGACGAGCAAGACCCATGTCAGTTTCTGGAAGAAATTTGTAGATTTGTAAATTTATGCCACTCGTAACCACTTCGATTTTTTCACCTTCAAGACCTTTTGAAACTAATGCTTTTTTATATTCTTCAATTGGAACAAGGATTTTATCGGCTCTATCAAAAATATCGACCAGAGCTTTACTTAATTCTTCTTTAAAGAAAGCTTCAAGAGATAAAATACGTTTGCCATGTCGAGCATCTTTGGTATAAAACAAACTAAGAACAACTTTTTTTCCATCTTCTTTAAGTTCTTTTACAAGTCCTAATGGAAACGGCCAAATTAAATGAGCGATTTCATCTGGTGTTTTATAATTTGGATTAAATTTAATCTCATTTTCTACTAATGCTGCTTTAATATTTTTTCTAATACGTTCAGCTTTAAATTTAGCTTCTTCTTTATTCTGGAATAAAATAATTTCATTCATATTTTATTCCTCTTTTTCTGTTACTGCATCGTTTTCATCAAGAATATCATTTTCTTCGCTAATTTCATCAATCACTTCTTCTTGATGAGGAACAATAGCGATTGAAGAAACTGCTTCTTTATCACGAATATTAATAATTTTTACTCCCATTGTATTACGGCCACAAATCTTAATTTGTTTAAGGTTAACTCTAATTAAAATGCCACCTTTGGTAATAACAACAAGATCTTCTTCGCCATTTACAGCTTTCATATCAACTATTTGTCCGTTCTTTTCGGTTGCTTTTATAGTATAGACGCCTTTTGAGCCTCTACGTGTTAAGCGATATCCATCAAGTGGAGACATTTTTCCATAACCGTTTGTAGTAATAACAAGAGCAAGAGCACCTTCTAAGTTAGTTGAAAGTGAGATAGCAGTTCCGCCATCAACATTCATTCCTTTAACTCCAGCGGCACTTCTTCCCATAACTCTAACATCAGTTTCAAGGAATTTAACCATCTTGCCATTTGTTGCAACAAGACTTACATAAGCGGTGCCATCAGTTTTCTTTACATCAAGTAATTGATCATTTTCTTTAAGAGTAATAGCAATCTTACCATTTTGTCTTATCGAATCAAATTCTCTAATATCGGTACGTTTAACAATTCCAAGCTTAGTAGCAAAGAATAAATATTCGCCTTCATTATAAGAATCACAGGTAATAATTGATCTAATATCTTCGCCTTCTGCAAGATTAAGGAAATTAGAAACTGGAATACCTTTAGCAATTCTATTTGCTTCTGGAATACGGTGTCCTCTTAGGCGATAAATACGTCCAAGATTTGAAAAGAATAATAAATCAGTATGAGTATGAGCGTTAACTGTTAAGAAAACCTCATCATCAGCATGAGTCGACATTCCTTTGACTCCTTTTCCACCTCTATGTTGTGTTTTAAAAGTATCAAGAGACATACGTTTAATATAGCCGGATTTAGTAAGAGTAATGACAATATCTTGTTTTTCAATTAAGTCTTCATCTTCAATTTGTTCATCGGCATCAGTGATTAATGTTCTACGAGCATCACCAAATTTTGCTACAACTTCTCCAAGTTCTTTAAATACAACTTCGAGTTTATTTTCTCTGCTAGCTAAAATATGTTCGAGTTCTGCAAGGGTTTTGATGATTTCATTAAGTTCATCAACTAATTTTTGCTTTTCAAGACCGGTTAATCTACGTAATGTCATAGCAAGTATTGCTTCTACTTGTTCATCACTTAATGCATATTGTGCCTTAAGAGCATTTGCTGCTTCTTCTGAAGTATTAGTTGATCTAATAATTCTAATTACGTTATCAATATCGTCAGTTGCAAGAATTAATCCATCTAAAATATGACGACGAGCAATAGCTTTATCTTTTCTAAATACAGTACGTCTTGTAATAACTTCAATTTGAAATTCAAGATAGTGTTTTAACATATCTTTTAAAGTTAATAATTTAGGAGCCCCATCAACAAGAGCAATTACTTGAGCATTAAATTTACCTTGTAATTGGGTTTGTTTATATAATTGATTTAGTACTACTTCAGGAACGGCATCTTTACTTAATTCAACAATAACTTTAATACCAGTTCTATGAGAAGTTTCATCTTTAACATCGGTTATTTCAGGAATAATTTTACTATCAGCTAATTCACCAATCTTACGAACAAGATTAGCTTTATTAACTTGATAAGGAATCTCGGTAATAATAATTTCTTTTTTATTTCCGTTAGCACTATCAACAATAGTAGCTTTTCCTCTTACAGTAACGTCGCCTTTTCCAGTTTCGTACATGGTTTTAATACCAGTTCTACCTAAAATATATCCGCCCGTTGGGAAATCTGGTCCACTAATATAATTATCCATTAATTCAGTGACTGAAATATCAGGATTAAGTGCGTAAGCACGTAATGCTGCGCATACTTCATTTAGATTATGTGGAGGAATATTTGTAGCCATTCCAACCGCAATTCCATTACTTCCATTTACTAAAAGGTTAGGAAATCTTGCAGGTAAAACTACCGGTTCTTTTTCACTTCCATCATAGTTATCAACGAAATTAACGGTATTTTCTTTAATATCACGAACCATATTAGCGGCAAATCTATTTAAACGAGCTTCTGTATAACGATATGCAGCAGCTCCATCTCCATCAATATTACCAAAGTTACCATGGCCATCAATTAACATATATCTCATTGAGAAATCTTGAGCCATACGGACAAGAGACTCATAAATTGCGGTATCACCATGTGGATGGTAATTACCCATAACGTCACCAACAATTTTAGCACACTTGACGTGTGGCTTATCAGGAGTATATCCTGATTCGTTCATAGCGTAAATAATACGTCTATGAACGGGTTTAAATCCGTCTCTCACGTCAGGTAAGGCACGCGAAACAATTACTGACATTGCGTAATCTAAAAATCCTGACTTCACGTTTCCTGATACTTCAACGTCTTTAATTCCAGCAACAATTCCATCATTAATAAATACTTCTTCAGTAGGAGCGACGTTTTCTTCACTACTTACTTCTTCTTCATTTATTTCTTCGTCAATTACTTTATTTTCATCTTCCATTATTTTATTTCTCCTTACTAAATATCCAGATTCTTAACAAATTTAGCATTTTTAAGAATGAATTCTCTTCTTGGATCAACGTCTTCTCCCATTAAATCAGTAAATACTTTACTAGCAGCAGCTGCGTCTTCAAGAGTAACACGAAGCATCTTTCTATGAACTGGATCCATTGTTGTATCAGCTAATTGATCTTTATTCATTTCACCAAGACCTTTATATCTTTGGAATGGGTAGTTACCTTTTAATCCTAATTGACGTTTAATTTGTTCAAGTTCTTCATCACTATAAGCATAATATTGCTTTCTTTGATGTTCTACTTTATAAAGTGGAGGTTGTGCAATAAAGACATTTCCGTGTTTTATTAACTCTCTCATAAAATTAAAGAAGAATGTTAATAATAATATTCTAATATGTGAGCCATCAACATCAGCATCCGTCATAATAATAACTTTATGATATCTAATTTTAGTAATATCAAATGTCTCATTATATCCAGCTCCAATTGCTAAAATTAGATTTCCGATTTCAGCATTTTTAAAGGTACGATCTTCGTTTGCTTTAGCGGTATTAAGTATTTTTCCACGAAGTGGCAAAATAGCTTGCGTTTTAGCATCACGTCCATCTTTTGCAGTTCCAGCAGCAGAATTACCTTCAACAATAAATAATTCACAGTCTTCAGGTTTCTTACTTGAACAAGTTGAAAGTTTACCAGCTAAAGAAGCAATCTTTACGCCAGCTCTTTCACTATCACGTGCGAGTTTTCCTTTAATACGAGCACGTTGAGCATTGGCGGTTTTATTTACTAACATTTCACCAATTTTCTTATTTTCTTGTAAGAAACGTGAAAGTTTAGCTTTTAATATTTGATATGTAACAGTACGTACTTCACTATTACCTAATTTACCTTTAGTTTGTCCTTCATATTGTGGATTAGGATGTTTTACCGAAATAATAGCAGTAATTCCTTCTAAACAATCATCGATTATATAACCTGGATCTTTATCTTTAGTTTTAAGAACAAAATCACGAGCATATTCATTAATCGTTGTTGAAAGAGCGGTTCTAAAACCGAATTCATGAGTACCTCCGTTTACGGTACTAATATTATTACAGTATGAATATACGCCTGTTGTATCATAACTATCTCCTCTATATTGAAAAGCGATTTCAACATAGATTCTTTCTTTTTTGCCTTCAGGCATTGCTACTTCTTCTGCTCCTTCACAATAAAAAACCGGGCAATCGACTTCTTCTTTCTTTTGAAGTTCGCCATAGATTTTTTTACCACTATTTAAGAAGCTAACATATTCTCTAATGCCACCTTCATATTTAAAAGATTCAGAACTAACTTCTTCATCACGATTATCAAAAATAGTAATTTTAACACCTTTATTTAAGAAAGCCATTTGGCGGACACGGTCGCGAACAGTGTCATAATCATATACGTGCGTTTCTGTAAATATTGTTGGATCTGGTAAGAAAGTTACGATCGTTCCATTATGGTCAGATGTGCCGATTTGTGTGGTGTGCACGCTAACGTGTCCGCCGTTTTCAAATCTGGTATGGTATTTCTTGCCATCTTTATCAACGATAATATCAACAAATTTTGATAAAGCATTAACAACTGATGCGCCAACTCCATGTAATCCACCTGATACTTTATATCCGTTGTTGTTACCAAATTTACCACCTGCGTGAAGCATGGTGTAAACTGTTTCAACGCCAGACGTACCCGTTTTTTTAACAACATCGACTGGAATCCCTCTACCATTATCGCTAACAGTAACGGAATCATCTTTGTTAAGTGTTACGTTAATTTCAGTACAATATCCAGCTAAAGCCTCATCAATGGCATTATCAATAATTTCCCATACTAAATGATGTAGTCCAACGGATGAGGTTGATCCTATATACATTCCTGGACGTTTACGTACAGCATCAAGTCCTTCAAGAACTTCAAGATTATCTGCAGTATAATGTTCTGTTGCTTTTTCTTGTTCACGTTCATTATCAGTATCAAGAACTGTATAGTTCGTGGTATCTTCCATTTCACGTTTTAAATTAGCCTCTTTTAATTCAGCTTTTATATTTCTTTCTTCTTCCATATCTTATTCTCCTTTGCGATAAGCGTTATATTCATATTCTTTATAATCAGTTTTAGTTGCACTTATAAATACCTGTCCACAATCTTTTAAGTATTCGATTAAGCGCGCAATATTTGTTTCATCAAGTTCAGATAAAACGTCGTCAAGTAAAATAATCATATCGTATCTTTTAATAATCTTTGCACTGGCCAAAATGAAACATAATATTGCTAATCTATTTTCACCTTGAGATGCGTGCGTGGCCATATCAACTCCATCGATATACAAATAATAATTCTCTTTATGGACTCCAATTTGCGTTACTTTATAAAGCTTATCAAGAGCATAATTTGCCTTATAAATTGCTAATAAATTACTCTCATAATTTTCATCAAGCAGAACAAGTGGCTCATAAACAAGAGATATATTTTGTGACTTATTTGATATTGCCTTAGCAATAAGTGGCATCTCTTCATTGATTCGTTTTACGTATATATCGCGTAATACGGCAATAGAATGCGAGCGTGCTACTAATTCGGTTGTCAGAGTATAAATATACTTGTCATTAATTACCTGTTCTTTAAGGGCTTCATTTCTTTCTTTTAAGAGCTTTTTATACTCAATATAAGCAGTACGATATTTAGCTACCGTTCTTCCAAGCGAGCTATCAAGCAAATTACGACGCATGTCTTGTGATTCAATAAATGCATTTACCATCGAAGGATTAAATAATACGCCGTTTAATATTTCCATTAACTCACTAGGTGATTTAATGGGTTTGTCATTAAGGAAAAGTCTTTTTTTAGCATGATCACAATATAATGTGACTTTGTGAGATATATTGCTATTTAATATTTGAGCAGTTATTACGAATTGATTCTTATCATTTTCAATTAAATTAGTAATATCACTTGTTCTCCAAGATCTACCAAACATCAGAACATAAAGTGCTTCAATTATATTTGTTTTTCCTGATCCGTTTTCACCTACGATGATATTTAAATCATCTCGTGGCGTAAACACTAAACTTTCGTGATTTCTAAAATTAATTAATTCAAGTCTTTTAATACTCATTTAGCATCAACAATAATCAACATCTCACCAATCTCAATCTTATAACCCGGATATATCTTACGTCCACGTCTTACTTCAGATTCACCATTTACTAGCACAACATTTGTTGTTAAGAAGAGCTTTGCTTCTCCTCCTTCGCTAATAATTCCTGAATACTTTAGTAATTGTTGAAGTGTAATATATGGAGTGTTAATACTGACATTTTTTACTTTTTCCATTTTGACTTCCTCGCTGTTAATATTATATCAAAAACAAGTCTATTAATGAATATAAATATTCATTATAGAGCAAATATTATTTAGCATAGAAAAGGCCTTTGCATTGACGCTGCAAAGGCCTTAAATTCGATAATAATTTTGCTTAATTGAACATTCTTAAAGGTGTGATAACTTGAACTAGACTTGGTTCGTTTTCTGATCTGATAATAAACGGCTTTAATGAGCCTCCAAATTCAAAAATTACATCACTTTGTCCAAGAGCTCTGATAGCTCCTAAAACATAATCACAGTTATAAATTAATTCAAAATCTTCACTATCAAATGAGAATCTTGAGATGCTTTCTTCAACACTTCCAAGAGTTGGAGATTTTGAAGAAATTTTAAGTTCTCCACGAGTTATTTTGAGTTTTGCTGAGACGTTTCTTTCAAGGAATAAAACTGAAACTCTTTCCATAGCATCAATCATTTCTTGAGCATTAGCTTCTAAAACAATAGAAAAACTACGACTAATAATTGAAGAAACGTTTGGATAATCTCCTGAAATTAATGTAGTAAAAAGTATGGTATTTCCAAAAACAAAATATGCTTTTTTCTCTAAAATTCCAATTGTAATTTCCTTAAATTCTTCAGCCATTTTAGCAACATCTTGAAATGTTTTGGCAGGAATATTGGCTTTTAGAAGCTTATTTGTGCCAATTTTAACGATTTTACGTGATAAACGAGCGGTATCGGTAGCAGTTATTGTTAACTCCCCATTAGCGGTGCAGAAATTTACTGCCGTTAAAATTGGCTTTGAATCTTTTGTTGAAGCAGCAAAAGCTACTTGATTTGCACATTTAGCAAACTCTTGAGTAGACATTTTAAAGCTGCATTCTTCATCAAGTGCAAAGTCAAAATTAGGGAATTCTTCTGCATCCATTGTTGATAATTTATACGATGATTTACCATCATCAACTTTTAAAATTGAACTGTCTATTAATTCTACTGAAACATCAGTTCCACTTAGTTTTCTTACAATTTCAACAAGACGACCAAATGCAAGGCACGATCCTTCGCGTTCTACCGAAAGAATAGTTGTACCATCTTCTTTGGTGGTTGCTATTTTATCAATAATAGAAGTATCACCATTTGAAGTGGTAATATCAATTCCTTGTTTAGTTACAGTAATTTTAAAATTAGCAAGAGCTGGAATAATTGCTTTACTAGCAATTGCCTTACTTGTTGTGTTTAGCGATTTTAAGAATGTTTCACGATGAATAATAAATTTCATATATATTTCTCCTAAAGAATAATAATAGTAATAAGGGCTGTGGATATGTGGATAAGACGAATTACATATAATATTTTACCATAAATGGACAAAATATTTGAGTAAAATAAGCACTTTTATTTAGATAACCTCGATTTAATCTCTTTTATTGCTGTTTTCATGAGGTCATCTGTTTTCAACATATTTTCCACTTTACTTACCGCACTTATCACAGTGCTGTGGTCTTTTCCGCCGAAGGTTGCTCCAATCTTTACAAATGGAACGTCTAACTCAGTTCTAATTAGATACATTGTGATGTGTCGAGCTAATGTAATCTGTTTAATATGACTTTTTCCAAGAACTTGAGATGGAGTGAGATTATAATAATCAGAAACAACATTAATTATCTTCTTTTCTGATATTTCTTCATTCGCATCCTTTAATCCTAACAATTCTTGAACAGCTTCAATTGTTAATTCAAGTGTAATATGATCAGTTGGTTTAAAATTAATAGTGTAATTTAATAATTTTAGGAACGCTCCTTCAAGCGATCTAATCGAAGAAGAACATTTATCCGCTAAAAACTCTAAACATTCGTGATCAAAATTAGCAATATTTAACCCAGATCTAGTAATTTGACCTTCTAATATCTTTATACAGGTATCTTTTTCTGGTTTTCCAATACGAGTAAGTAATCCTTGTGAGAATCGTGTTACTAAACGTTGTTCTAATCCTTTTAAGTCTTGAGGTAAACGGTCACACGTAATAACAATTTGTTTATCAGCATTAATAAAGTAGTTAAAAATAGCAAAAAAGAACTCTTCTGTTTTCTTTTTATCTGCTAAAAACTGTATATCATCAATTAATAAGACATCAGCACTCTTAATATAGTCTTTTAATGCCTCAACATCTTGTTCTCCACGAGTAGATTTAATATATTCTTCAACGAATTGATCAGTTGAAAAAACTAAAACATTTTTACGTGGTGAATTATCTTTAATATAGTTGCCAACACTATGTAATAAATGGGTTTTTCCAAGACCTGAATCACTATAAATAAATAGTGGATTATACATAATTCCTGGATTTGAAGCCACTATTAGAGAAGCTTGTTGAGCTTCTCGGTTGGAAAAACCGACGACAAAATTGTCGAAAGTAAAACGTGGATTAAGACGAGAATCTTTAAAGAATTTTGATTCAGGATCCACTAATAATTTAAGAGTTGAATCACTTTTTATATCTTCGTTTGCAATAAATTTAATTTTATAATTTGTTTGAGTAATTTTAATAACAGCAGCATCAATTAGGTCTTTATATTTAGAAGAAAGTAAATTTATTGCAACTTTGCTTGATGCAACAACAAAAATTGTGTCTTGGGTTATGTTATATATGTAAGAATCCTTAAAAAAAGAATCAAATATATGACTATTATTGATTTCATCAGAGATCTCGGCGAGAACTCTGTTCCAGATATTAGTAATCTCACTTACACTTACTTTCATGTCTTTAAAATAATAACATACCCACATATAAAAAACACGAAAAAAGTGAAAATATTTAACTTTCCACATTTTAATGTTAAATTAGTGTGATAAACACGCAATTACCAACAATTAACATACTTCCACTGTGGAAAACTTTTATAAACAATAGGCTATTTTTATAAAATGTGGAAAGTGTGGAAAAGTGATAAATGTGCGTATATAGTGGAATAATAGATAGCCACTTTTCCACATTTGTAGTGTTAATGATAAAATTATGTTGAAAATTAGTAGTTATATAGTAGAGATTTAGTGGTATACTTTTACTAGTAGAAACAAATAATAATTTAAAAAATTGAATATTATATATATTTCATATATAATTATAACGTTTAAACTTATTTAAGGAGAAAATTATGAGAAGAACATATCAACCAAGTAAATTACAACACGCACGTGTTAACGGATTCAGAGCAAGAATGTCAACTCCATCTGGTAGAAAAATTATTGCATCAAGACGTGCAAAAGGCAGAGCTAGATTAGCTGCTTAATTTTAAAGCATTAAAATGGATCTAAAAAGTAGAATCAAAAGAACGCAAGAATTTAAAGAAATTGTTGAAAATAGAAGATTTGTTAGAACAAATTCCTCTATTGTTTATTACAAAAATCAAAAACTCGATGCACCAAGATTTGGAATCTCTGTTTCTAAGAAAGTTGGAAATGCTGTAATACGCAACAAAACTAAAAGAAGATACAGAGCAATTATTAATAGTATAAAATCAGAAGGTATAAAATTTGACTTTATTGTTATCGCTAAACCACTGATAAATAATTTGACCTATAAAGATATTGAAAATGATGTAATTGGTGCAATCGACAAGATTAGGGAGAAAATAAATGAACAGAAAGCTTAAAACTGCTCTTATATTTGGAGGACTACTTGTTGGTGCTGGCGTTTTATCAAGCTGCACAGCTAGTTTCTGTTCAAATGAAGACACCTCTAGAATTCTTTACGTCCTTGATAAGGGTGTAACACGTTATTATTCT
>JAVWAV010000005.1:43220-56135 GCA_036649855.1 Bacilli bacterium
AGACACCTCTAGAATTCTTTACGTCCTTGATAAGGGTGTAACACGTTATTATTCTGGTGCCGAAGTTGCAGAAAAAAAGTTAAAAGATACGGTTAAGTTAGAAGGATACGATGATGTTTTTACATTACGTAGTTTTGAAAACTCACCAAAAATAAAAGCAGTAATTAAATCTGCATCTTCAGATAAGGCTAATTACTATATTCCTTCATTGGATTATTTTTCAGCATTTGATGATGTTGTTTTTGATTATGCTGTTAAAAATTCGGGAAAAACCACCTCAAAAGATACAACCGCTGCTGAGATTAATAAAATCTTAAAAGAAAACGGTTATGTTAAGTTTTTAGGAAAGAATGAAAAAAGTGAAGATACATTATTTGTAAACTACACAAAGATTAATAAAGTATTAGAAGAAAAAATCGCAAGTGAAGCTACACCACTTTATAACGTACCTGGTGCTGACTTTGTTAATTTATATAAATCAACGATGAATCAAGCAGTTGCTGCTTATAGATCATGCGTTACCACAGTCGATGGAGAATATGGAAATTATGGTGAAGATGGAGAACAAATATTCATTGGAGCTAAAAGTTGGGGCTATGCATGGAGTAGAGGATTCCTTGAAGGACTTCTAATATATCCAATTGCCTATATGACTGATTTCTTCGCAATGTCATTTGCGGGCGGAACAACTGCAGGACTTGCAGCTGGTTGGCCACAACTCCTCGCAATTGTTCTTACAACATTTATTGTAAAAGCAATAATTATGTTATGTACGTTGAAGTCAACTCTTGGTCAAGGTAAGATGCAAGCAGTACAACCTCAAATTGCAAAACTACAACAAAAATATCCTAACGCTAATACAAATCAATACGAAAAGAATAGATTATCGCAAGAAACGATGGCGATTTATAAAAAGAATCATATATCTCCGCGGGGACAAATGATTGTAATGGTAATTCAATTCCCGGTCTTTATATGTGTATGGGGCGCACTTAGTGGCTCAGCTGCATTATCGACTGGTTCGTTCCTTGATCTTAACTTAAGTTCAACAGTTTTAACTGCTCTTCAACAAACTCAATCTTTACCAGGAAATGGTATGGGATGGTGGACGGCATTAGGTTTATTTATCGTAATGTCAGTCGCTCAATTCCTTGCTACTAAAATACCAACTTGGTTAAGTTCAAGAAAAATGAAGAATGTAACTAAATTAAATAGTAGTGCAACAGCATCTAGTTCAGCAAGTATGATGAAATATATGCCATATATTATGTTGGTAGTAATCATTGTAATGGGTCTAACGCTACCTTCTGCTATGGGCGTTTATTGGTTAGTTAGTGCTTTCCTTGCTATCTTACAATCTGTTGTTGTCTACTTTATTAATAATCGTAAGAAGAAAGGGAGCAAATAATATGAAAGAATACACCGCTAAAACACTTGAAGAAGCAATCGCAAATGCTGCTCTTGATCAAAAAGTAGCAGTTGAAGATTTAGTCTATACTGTTAGAGAAGAAAAGAAATCCTTTTTTAAAAAAGTTGCTACAATTGAAATATATGAAGTTGCTGATGCCGTCGCATTTGCTGAAACCTATATTAAAAATGCATTAGCAAGTTTAGGTATTAAAGCTGAAACTAAATCAGTTATTAAAACAGAAGTAGTTACTATTTCAATTAACTCTGATAACAATCCTATATTAATAGGAAAGAATGGTAAAACCTTACAAGCTTTAACCGAACTTACTAGATTAGCAATCTATGCTAAATTTAAGAAAAGATATAAGTTATTACTTGATATTAATAACTATAAATATTCTAAATATAAAAAGATTACCTTCATTGCTCGTAAAATAGCAAAAGAAGTTCTTCAAACAAAACAATCAGTACGTCTTGATCCAATGACAAGTGATGAAAGAAGAATCATCCACAATGCCCTTGTTTCCTTTGAACACATCTCAACTGAATCAGTTGGTGAAGGAAAAACTAGAGCTATTGAAATTAAATACGTCGATTAATTAATTAGGCCTCACATTGTGAGGCCTTTAATATTATAATATATATATGTTTAACACTATTGTTGCTTTAGCAACTTCTCCTTTAAAATCCGCCCTTGCTATCATTAGATTATCTGGTGATGATTGTTTTACGGTGGTCCAAAAAATATTTTCTCGTAATATAAAAGATGTCACATCAAAAGAAATATTTTTTGGACAAATTAAAGATGAAGACGAAATAATTGATGACGTTGTAGTTTTAGTCTACGCCGCTCCTCATGGCTTTACGGGAGAAAATTCTGTTGAAATAATAAGTCATGGCTCACCATTAATTGAAGAACAAATAATTGGATTATGTATTAAAAATGGTGCAACTTATGCAACTGGTGGAGAATTTTCTTCACGAGCTTTTCTTAATAATAAAATGGGATTAATCGAAGCAGAAGCAATAAACGATGTAATAAATGCAACAACAGCAGAAGCTAAAAAACTGGCGATGTATAGTATGCATGGTAAAACTCGTGAATTAATCGAACCATTAAAGATAAAAATTGCTGATATCTTGGCTCTTATCGAAGTAAATATCGATTATCCAGAATACGAAGATATCGAAGTTGCAACAAAAGAAAAAATAGAAAAAGATATCAGCGCCATTTTATTATTGTTAGATAAAACAATAAAAAATGGATACAAAGGAAAGATAATTAAAGACGGTATTAATGTTGCAATTGTTGGTAAACCTAATGCAGGAAAATCTTCTTTATTAAATGCATTATTAAATGAAAAGAAAGCAATAGTTACTTCTATTCCTGGAACAACTAGAGATATTGTTGAAGGAAGTATATCTTTAAATGGAGTAGCTATTAATTTAAAAGATACAGCAGGAATAAGAGATTCTAAAGACGAAATAGAACAAGAAGGTATTAAGAAATCTTTATTTGCACTACAAGATGCAGACTTAATATTATATGTAGTAGATTCAACTGATAATGATGAAGATAAAGAATTATTAGAACATATTAAGAATAAAAACTATATTAAAATATATAACAAGATTGATCTTAATCCAAGTGAAAAACAAGACGGCATTCTTTTAAGTACGCTTTCTAATAATCTTGATTCACTTAAAGATGCTATCTTAAAAAAACTTAATCTCAGAGAAGAAAACTATCTTAATCCAAGTGTAAATAACGTTCGTGAATTAGGATTATTAGAAAAAATAAGAGCTGAACTTAAAGAATGCATTAAAGAAAATCGCGAGAATATTTCTTTAGATTTAGTAGCAATAAGTTTAACTGATGCTTATAATGATGTCCAAGAAATTTTAGGAGAAACCAATACGACAGATTTTTCAAAAGAAATATTCTCTCGTTTTTGTGTTGGTAAATAATATGTTTGATTCTCATACCCATATTTTAGATCAAAAATTTCTAGGATACGAAGAAGAATATATTAGAAATGCAGAGAAAGCAGGAGTAAATGGATTTATGTGTATTGGCTTAAATAATGCTAATACATTAGAATGCATCAATCTTGCAAAGAAGCATTCTAATGTATTTGTTTCTGCTGGATATTTTCCACTTGATGTTAGCGAATTAGAAAACGCAGAAACATTAAGCTTATTTAATAAGATCGTTGAAGAAAATAAAGATTATGTTAAAGCAATTGGTGAAACTGGATTAGATTTTTATTATGAAACAGATGAAGATAAACGTAACGAACAAAAGAAATGGTTTATATATTCTATTGAACTTGCTAATAAAAATCATTTACCAGTAATGGTGCATATGCGTAATGCTACTCAAGAAACTTATAATATATTACAAGAACACACTCCACTTTACGGAACAATATTACATTGCTATAATGGGACAGTAGAAATGACTAAATTATTTATTAAATTAGGTTGTTATTTTTCAATTGGTGGAATTATTACTTTTAAAAATATTGGTGATCTTGTTGATTCAATTAAAATAATTCCACTTGAAAAATTATTATTAGAAACTGATGCACCATATCTTTCTCCAACTCCGTTTAGAGGAAAAAGAAATGAAAGTTCTTATATGATTGAAACATTAAAAAAAGTTAGTGAAATACGTGAAATATCAGTTGATTTATTAGATAAAATCACCACGCATAATTCAAGTGTAGTTTTTCACGTGAAATATGAGTAAATATGTGATAAATGCAGTGTTAATTGTCGAAGGCACAAGTGATGTAAATTACTTATCTTCTTTTATTGATGCTGAGTTTATAATTACAAATGGATCAGAAGTATCACAAAAGACAATTAATACGATAAAGACTTTAAGCCAAAACCACGATATCATCGTATTTACAGACCCTGATGGACCTGGGAAAAGGATAAGAGATATTATCACGCAAAACGTCCCTCAGGCTAAACATGCATTTGTTAAAAAAGAGCTATCGATAAAAGGGAAAAAAGTGGGTGTTGCGGAATGTCAAAAGAGTGAGGTTTTGCGTGCTTTAAATGAAATCAAAACCTTCGATTTTTCACCTAAAAATGGTACAATAACACTGCAAAACATGTACCAATTTGATTTAACGGGAAGCGATGCTAAAAGAAGAAGAAATTACGTAAGTGAGAAGCTTGGAATCGATGAAGTTAATGTGAAAACATTATGTAAAAGACTTAACCAATTAAATGTTACTTTAGATGAATTAGCAACTATTATGAAAGGATATAAATAGAAATGGAACACAAAGCACAAAAGCAATACGGACAGAATTTTCTTATTAATGAAGATGTATGTAGAATCATTTCTTCATATCTTTCTAATGAGGTAAATAGTGTTCTTGAAGTAGGACCAGGACTTGGAGCTCTTACTAAATATCTTGCTAAAAAATATGATAATTTAACAGCAGTAGAAATAGATCGAAATCTATTTGCTAAACTAGTAGTGGAATTTCCTAATGTAAAATTTATAAATGATAACATTAAAAAAATAGATATTAGTAGCTATCAATTAATAGTAGGAAATATTCCTTATAATATAACAACAGAGCTTATCTTAAAATGTATTAAAGAAGGAATTTCTGCTAAAGAAATAGTATTTATGGTTCAAGAAGAAGCCTATAAACGTATCGTAATAGCAAAAGATAAAACAGAACATACTCCTCTTTCTACTTTAATAAATATGTACTTTGATCAGTCGCTATTATTACGTGTAAATAGAAGTGAATTTAATCCAAGACCACATGTTGATTCTGTGGTATTTAAATTAGAAAAGAAAAAAGAAAATTTTAAATATAACGCTGCAGAAATCTATTCTTTCTTGTTAATTCTTTATTCTTCACGAAGAAAAAATATTTTAAATAACTTAATTAAAAGATTTAATAAAGATAAATTAAAAGAAATATTATTAAAACTAAATATTTCAGAAAACTTACGTGCAGAAGACTTAACTAATCTACAAATTGTTTCGCTTTATAGCGAGTTAGTATTAAAATAAATAAGAGGTATTAAAATATGATGTTACAAGCCTATGCAAAAATAAATTTAGTTATAAATATCACCGGAAAAAGAGATGATGGGTATCACAATCTTGAAATGGTCATGTTACCAGTTACACTCCATGATTCTATCGATATTATTCGTCGTAAAGATGGTGGTGAAGAAACATATGTTACATGTGATTATTTTGAACTATATGATTGTAAATATAATCTTGTTCAAAGAGCAGTAAAAATTCTTAAAGATGAATTTGATTTTAAAGATGGTTTTAGAATTACTATCTATAAACGCATTCCAGTTTCAGCAGGATTAGGTGGTGGCTCAGCTGATGCCGCTGCGGTAATGTTAGGCATTATTAAAATGTTAAAATTACAAATAACTGACGAACGTTTAATGGAATTAGGAAAGAAAGTAGGATCAGATGTTCCTTTCTGTTTATTCAATAAGCCTGCAAAAGTCGAAGGGATTGGAGAAAAGTTAACATTTATTGATTCAAAGTTATCAGGATTAAATGTCTTAATTGCAAAACCAAAATCAGGTTTATCAACTGAAACTGTTTATAAAACAAGTGATGAATTTGTACTCCCAACATTTAATACTGATAAAGTAATAGATGCTATTGCGAACTTTAATCTTGATGAATTAAAAGCTAATATTGGAAACGCTCTTGAAATACCAGCCTTCTCAATTAATAAAGAATCCGAAGCATTAAAAGCAAAAATAATTGAAGCGGGATTCCCATTTACTTCAATGAGTGGATCAGGATCAAGTATCTTTACTATTTCAAATAATAAAAAAGCTCTTGTTAAATTTATGGAGCAACTTGCAAAAGAAAACTATTCTGTTGAACTTTGCAAAATTAAATAATAAGTAAAAAAAGATCAGCAATGATCTTTTTTTGTTAAAGAAAAAGAAAGCCACTTAGAACTTTTATTCTAAGTGGCTAATTTTATTAATAAGTTTTAGACTTATTTCTTTTTTGCTTCAAGTGCTCTTTTTTCTTTAATAGAAGCTTGAGCAGCAGCAAGACGTGCGACTGGAACTCTAAATGGTGAGCAAGAGACATAATCTAATCCGGTTTCATCGAAGAATTCGATTGAAAGTGGATCTCCACCATGTTCTCCACAAACGCCAACATGTAAGTGGCTATTTGCTTCTCTACCTTTTGTAGTTGCCATTTGAATTAATTTACCAACGCCTTTAACGTCAACGTGTTGGAATGGATCAGATTCAAAGATTTTCTTGCTGTAATAATCTGGTAAGAATTTACCAGCATCATCACGTGAGAAACCATAGGTCATTTGGGTTAAATCGTTTGTACCAAATGAGAAGAATTCTGCTTCAGCTCCAATTTCGTCAGCAAGTAATGCAGCACGTGGAATTTCAATCATCGTACCGATGTGGTAGGTTAATTTTTCTCCAGATTCAGCAATAACTTTATCAGCGGTTTCAGTTAAGATTGATTTGACATATCTAAATTCTTTAACATCAAGTGTAAGTGGTACCATGATTTCTGGTTCAATTGCTTTACCTAAATCTTTTTGTGCTTTTAAAGCAGCTTCGATAATAGCAGTTGCTTGCATTCTAGCAATTTCTGGATAAGAAACGTCAAGTCTGCATCCTCTATGGCCCATCATTGGGTTAAATTCGTGTAAGTATTCAATTCTTTCTTTAATTGTTTCAACAGAGATATTAAGAGCATTTGATAACTCTTTAATCTTATCTTCTTCTGTTGGTAAGAATTCATGAAGTGGTGGATCAAGTAAACGAACGTTAACATTTAAGCCGTTCATTGCCATATATAATCCATAGAAGTCATCTCTTTGATATGGAAGAAGTTCAGCTAAAGCAGCTTCTCTTTGTTCAACAGTATCACTAAGAATCATCTTTCTCATGTGGAAGATACGATCTTTATCAAAGAACATATGTTCTGTACGGCATAATCCAATACCTTCTGCACCAAATTTAGCAGCGGTAATAGCATCACGTGGAACATCAGCATTTGCTCTAACAACTAATCTCTTATATTTTGAAGCGGCATCCATCATACGTTTGAAATTACCAGAGGATACGTCAGCTTCAATCATCTTAATTGGTGTATCATAGACTGCTCCTGTTGAGCCATCAAGTGCAAATGTATCATGTGCTGTATACTTTTTACCATTAACTGTAACAGTTTCAGCTTCTTCATCAACTTGAATAGTAGAACAACCAGAGACACAGCATTTACCCATACCACGAGCAACGACTGCAGCGTGAGATGTCATACCACCACGCATTGTTAAGATACCTTCAGCAGCAACCATTCCTTCAATATCTTCAGGGGAGGTTTCAGCTCTAACTAAAATAACTTTTTCTCCAGCAGCATGTCTTTCTTCAGCGCTTTTTGCACTAAATGCTAAGTGACCAGTTCCGGCACCAGGAGATGCTGGAAGTCCAGTTGCAATTGGTTTAGTAGCAGCTAAAGCAACAAGATCGTAGGTTGGGTGTAATAATGAATTAAGGGCTGATGGTTCAACTCTTAAGACAGCTTCTTCTTCCGAAATAAGCCCTTCATCAAATAAATCCCAAGCGATTTTTAAGGCAGCAGCAGCAGTTCTTTTGCCGTTACGTGTTTGTAAGAAATATAATTTACCATCTTCGACGGTGAATTCCATATCTTGCATATCTTTATAATGGTTTTCCATTAATTTTACTGAATCGGCGAATTCTTTATAAACTGATGGCATTCTTCTTGCTAATTCATCAACATGAAGTGGGGTACGAATACCAGCAACAACGTCTTCACCTTGAGCATTTGGTAAATACTCAGCAAAGATTGCTTTATCTCCGGTAGATGGGGAACGTGAGAAAGCAACACCAGTTCCTGATGTTTCTCCTTTATTTCCAAAAACCATTGATTGAACAGTAACAGCAGTTCCCCATTCGTATGGAATGCTATTCATTTTTCTATATGTATTTGCTCTTGGATTATCCCATGATCTGAAAACTGCTGTTACAGCTTCAATTAATTGAATTTTTGGATCACTTGGGAAATCTTCGTGGAATACTGATTTATAATAGTCTTTAAATTTTACAACTAATCCTTTTAATTCATCAGCAGTAATTTCAGTATCAAGTTTGTAACCTTTTGATTTCTTTAAATCATCTAACATTTTGTCCATTGCAGCACGTGGATAACCTTTTGCAATGTTGGTAAACATTAAAATAAATCTTCTATAGCTATCGTAAGCAAATCTTGGATTGCCTGTTTCTTTTGAAATAACTTCAACAGTAACATCGTTTAATCCTAAGTTTAAAATAGTATCCATCATTCCAGGCATCGATACTCTAGCTCCAGATCTAACTGAGACTAAAAGTGGATTTTTTGCTCCACCAAACTTCTTACCTGTTTCTGCTTCAAGATCTTCAATTGCTTTGTAAACTTGATTTACAACAGCTTTTGGTAATTCCTTACCGTTTTCGTAGTAACTAGAACATGCTTCGGTCGTAACAGTGAAACCTTGTGGAATTGGTAAACCAATGTGTGTCATTTCTGCTAAACCGGCACCTTTACCACCAAGAATCTCTTTACCTAGTCCATAAGCGTTCTTAAAGTGATAAACATATTGTTTTTCAGCCATTAAATATTCCTCCTTTGGCGAACTTATTGTTTTCAATGCAATAACATATTTATATTATCATAAAACCTTGTTTATTTATAGTACAAAAGTGTGAAAATTTATAGTAATATATATAAGACGCATGTGAACTATCAATATTTAAAAGGGAACAAACATGGAACAAACAAAAAACAAAACGATGCTTATAATTGACATTGGTACACAATCTTTAAAAGTATCTATAATAGATAGTCAGGGCTATTTCTTAGCTCATACTAAACGAGAATATAAAGAACCTTATAAATCTCCTAAAAACGGATATTGCGAACAAGATCCTAAGTTTTATTACAATACATTTTGTTCAGCAACAAAAGAACTAGCAGCAACAGTTCCTGCTTTAATGAAAGGAGTTAGTGGAGTATTATTAACTGCTTTTAGAGATAGTGCTGTTATGTTAGATGAAAATATGAACGTTGTTCACGATACAATATTGTGGCTTGATCAAAGAAACGCTAAACTTACAAAGAAACTAAAATGGTATAAAACTGCCATATTTTATATGGTAGGAATGCTTAACACTGTTAAATATAATAGAAAAAGAACCGGTGCCGTCTGGATGGAAGAAAACGACAAAGAAACCTGGGCTAAAGTTAAGCATTACGTTCCAATAACCGCTTATTGGAACTACTTAATGGTCGGAAAATTAGTAGATAGTTCTGCTAATTGTTCCGGACATTATCCATTTAACTTTAAAAAAGGTAAATGGTATAACGATTCAGATTTAAAATCCTGTGTTTTCGGAATCCGTCGTGATCAATTATGTGATTTGGTTGGAGTTGGTGAAGTAATTGGACAAATATCTAAACAATGTTCAATCGATAGTGATATTCCAGAAGGACTTACAATGTATTCAACTGGACCAGATAAAGCTTGTGAAACATTAGGAAATGGCTGTTTACAACCAAATCACGTTTCAATATCGTATGGTACAGCTTGCACCATCGATATTCCTTCGAAACGTTACGTTGAACCTGAAAGATTTCTTCCTGCATATCCTGCAGCATATGCAGGAGCATACGATATTGAATCCCAAATTTACAGAGGTTATTGGATGATTCGTTGGTTCATTAAAGAATTCGCCAACGAAGATGCAAAAAAAGCCAAACAATTTGATATTAGTATCGAAGATTTCCTTGATAATAAAATAGTAGATATAGAACCAGGTTCGAATGGGCTTATTTTGCAGCCGTATTGGGGACCAGGATTAAAACGTCCATTAGCTCGTGGAGCAATTGTAGGATTTAGTGATACACATACTAAATATCATTTATATAAAGCTATTATTGAAGGTATTGGATTTGCTTTAAGAGAAGGATTAGATACCATTTATCGTCGTATGGGAAAACCTGGTAAGCCAGAATTTCTAGTTGTTTCGGGTGGAGGAGCTAAAAACGATATTATTTGTCAAATCACTGCAGATTTATTTAATGTTCATGTAAGAAGAACTCAAACAGTAGAAAGTTCGTCACTTGGTGCTGCAATGGCTGGATTTATCGCTATAAAAGAGTTTAAAAATGAATTTGAAGCAGCAGATAAAATGGTCCGTTATGAAAAAGAATATATTCCAAATAAAGAGAATGCTAAAAAATATGACTATCTTTATCACAAAATATATTGTAAAATTTATCCTCGCCTTAATGAAAGTTATGCCGAGTTGAAAGGATATTCGAGTAATGAAATATACTAAATACAACAAACATAAAAACCTAGTCACCTTTTCTAATTCGCTTTTAAAAAGATATGATTGTAAAACTTATCATAAATCTATTAGTGATATTGACGTTTTACTTAAACGAAAAAGAAAAGTCGTTGTAATTCTTTTTGATGGATTAGGAAAATCAATCATAAAAAATATTTTACCAAAATCTTCTAATTTTAGAAAAAATAATTTTATGACTATTTCTTCAACTTTTCCACCAACAACAGTTGCTGCTACTAATGCCTTATTAAGCGGAAAATATCCAAATGAAACAGGTTGGATTGGTTGGACTACCTATATTAAATCAATTGATAAAGTCGTTGAAATGTTTACAGGTAAGGAATATATCAGCAAAGAGCTAATTAAAAATACAGATCTTTGCCGTGATTTATTTCCATACGATAATATATTTAATACTATAAGAGACAACAATCCTAAATTACATGTTGGTACAATTTATGCCCAATATAGTACAGTTAATCGTCCTGATTCAGTTAGTGAAGTATTTGATCAAATAGAAGCAGAAGTTAATGGATATGAAGATTCATTAACTTATGCTTATTATCCTGAACCAGATACTACTCTTCATGAATTTGGAGAAAATAGTGAACAAGTAAGAAAATTAGTTGAAGAAATTGAAACCTATACAACGCGTTTTGCAGAAAATCATAAAGATACTTTAATAATAGTAATTGCTGATCACTCTCATATTCTTGTTGAACCTATCTATTTAAATAAATATGAAGATATAACAGAATGTCTTAGTGGAGTCTTTTCAATTGAAGCAAGATGTGCTTCCTTTAGATTAAAACCAAATGCTGCACTTCAACATCAATTTGTTACTAACTTTAAAAAACACTTTGGTAAAGACTTTGTTTTAGTCTCAAGACAAGAAGCTCTTGATAAAGAATTATTTGGACCAGCAGAAACTCAGCTTAAAGGATTTGAAAAATATCTTGGAGATTATGTTGCTCTTGCAACCAGTGATAAATACTTTGAACTTAAAGAAGGACATCCATTTATTTCAACTCACGCTGGAGCTACAAAGCGCGAACTTGAAGTTCAAGTAACAGTCTTTAACGAACATCCTAAAAAATAAAAAACACCTAAAAACTTCAGAACTATTCTTAAAATAACTGAAGTTTTTTATTTGTCGTTTTTTATAAAAAGTGTGCAGAACTGCACTATATTTATTTTTAGTAAAAAGAAAAAACTTCTTAGAAATTCTAAGAAGTTTTGTAAAATAGTGGAGTTCTGCAGCGAAATTAACTTTCAACTAGTGGTTCGTTTTCAAGATTCGTACCAAGGAATTGAGAATTATATAATTCTGCATAGAAACCGTTTTTCTTAATTAATTCATCATGAGTGCCACTTTCAATAATGTGACCTTTTTTCATAACAAGAATTACTTTAGCGTTTTTAATAGTAGATAATCTATGAGCAATAACGAATGAAGTTTTATCTTTCATGATATTATCTAATGCATCTTGAATAGCTTTTTCTGTTCTAGTATCAACGCTTGATGTAGCTTCATCAAGAATCAATATTTTTGGTTTAGATAAGATTGCTCTTGCAATAGTTAATAATTGTTTTTGACCTTGAGAGATATTAGATCCATCTTCGTTAAGCATGAAGTCAAATCCGCCTGGAAGAGTGTGAATGAAATGTAATGCGTGAGCTTCTTTACAAGCTTTAGTAATTTCTTCATCAGTTGCATCAGGTGCACCATATTTAATATTTTCTTTAATTGTTCCATTAAATAACCATGTATCTTGAAGAACCATGCCAACTGCATCGCGAAGTGTATCGCGTTTATAGTTTCTAATGTCGACTCCATCAAGAAGAATTGAACCACTATTAATTTCGTAGAATCTCATTAATAAGTTAACAATAGTAGTTTTTCCAGCTCCTGTTGGACCAACAATTGCAATAGTATCACCGGTTGAAATATGAAGATTCATATTTTCAATTAAAGGTTTATCTGGTGTATAAGAGAAAGAAACATCTTTAAATTCGTAGTCTCCATGAATTATTGATTCATCACTAATAGCATCTGGAGCATCTTGAATTTCTTCTTTTTCATCAAGTAAT
>JAVWAV010000005.1:56235-60037 GCA_036649855.1 Bacilli bacterium
TTCATCACTAATAGCATCTGGAGCATCTTGAATTTCTTCTTTTTCATCAAGTAATTCATAGACTCTTTCAGCACTTGCAAAGACGCTTTGAATAACGTTTATTATTTGACCTATTTGTTGGAAAGGACGAGTGAAAGCATTTAAATATAAGAAGAAAGCATTCATTGATCCAGCGTCACGCAATAATCCGCCAACAACAGCGATAAAGACAAATGCTAAGTTGTTAATAAAGTTGGTGGTAGGGAAAATAAGTGAGGATAAGAATTGAGACATATTATCGGCTTTAGCCATTTTAACGTTTGTTTCGGTAAAGTCATCAATAATGTCTTTTTCTTTGTTAAATAATTTAATAATCTTGTATCCAGCATAGTTTTCTTCAACTTTACCATTTAAGATACCTAATTCTTGACGGTAAGATAAGAACATTTTTTGGCTACGAGTAGCAACAAGAAATACAATGAGCATAATAAATGGGAGAACTGAAATAGCAATTAATGCTAATTCCCATCTGGTAATAAACATTGCAATAACAGCTCCGATAAAAACAGTTACACTCGTAAAGACTTGAATAATAATTTGTTGAATATTTTTAGAGATATTATCAACGTCGTTTGTAGCACGGGATAAAGTTTCGCCATATGCAACTCGATCAAAGTAAGAAAGAGGTAATCTATCGATTTTATCTTTAACTCTAGCTCTCATTGAATAAGCTAACTCTCCTGATACACGAACAATTAAGATGTTAGCAAGCCAACCGGATAATGCTGAGACAAAGTATAATGCAAGCATTGTACATATTTGAATCGTAAACTTTGTAAGATTTTCTTGTTCAAGGAATGCATTACTCATAACACTTGCTGTTGTATCATTAATAAAATCTTTTAACATCATTGGCGTCATAATAAAGGTAATAGCAGATATAATACAAAGAAGAATAACAATTGCGATAATAACATAATGAGAAGAAAGATCTTTAAATAAACGTTTTGCAGCTAACTTTGTATTCTTTGGTTTATCTGCACTACGTGAAGCACCATGTGGAGCCATATTAGTTATTTCCTCCTTCTGCTACATAATTTGCTTTCGACATACGAATAGTTTTTTCAACTTCTTCTTTATCTAATTGCGATGCAACAATATCTTGATATACTTTACAATTAAGTAATAAATCTTTATGTTTTCCTTGTCCTACAATCTTACCTTCATCAAGAACAATAATTTCATCAGCATTAATAATTGTTGATACTCTTTGAGCAACAATAATAGTAGCTGATTCTTTTGTGACTGGTTTTAATGCCGTTCTTAACTTAACATCAGTTTGAAAGTCAAGGGCACTAAAAGAATCGTCAAAAACATAGATTTCAGGTTTTCTAATTAACGAACGAGCAATAGCTAATCTTTGTTTTTGACCGCCGCTAAAGTTCTTTCCAGATTGGGAAACAAAGGTATTAATTCCTTCCGCACTTTTAGAAATGAAGTGAGTAGCTTGAGCGGTGTCTAATGCTTTTATAATTTCTTCATCAGTGGCATCAGCTTTACCAAACTTCATATTATCTTTAATAGTTCCACTAAATAAGACTGCAGTTTGTGGAACGAAACCTAATTTATCTCTAAGAGATACTTGAGAATAGTTTTTAATATTAACATCATCTAGTAATATTTCTCCCTCTGTTACGTCATAAAACCTTGGGATAAGATTTACAATGGTTGATTTACCACAACCAGTTGAACCAATAATTGCCGTAGTTTTACCTTTATTAGCAACAAAAGATATATGACTAACACAAGGTTCATTTGCACCAGGATAAGCAAAAGAAACATCTTTAAATTCTAGTTTGCCATGAACTCCATTAGTTAATTCATCTAATTTTTCTGTAGTATATGCTTCATCATCATTTAATTCTTCTTTAATATCAAGAATTTCATTGATTCTTTTTGCACTTGCACTGGCTTGTGGAAACATAACAAATACCATGGCAAACATAAGAAATGACATCATAATTTGGCTTGTGTATTGAGCAACTGCCATTATATTTGCAATATCTTGAGGCATACTAGCTGGATATCCAGCATTTGCGATTGAGAAGAAACCAACTGAGAAAACAGCTAAATAGGTAGCATCAAATATAATGGCAATTGCAGGATCTGCAAACGACATTACACGACCAACTTTAACAATTGTTTTAGTCATATCAGCATTAGCGACTTTAAATTTTGCTTGTTCTGCTGGTTGTTGATTATAAGCTCTTATAACTCTAATACCAGTTAAGTTTTCACGTAAAACAACAGTAACTTTATCAAGTTTTGCTTGGATTAATTTAAATAATGGTGAAGCAAACATGAAGATAATTCCCATTGCAACAAGAATTAAAGGAACACTAATTGCACTGACAAGGCCAAGACTTGCATTAGCTTGAATAGTTTTTCTTAATCCTATTATCATCATAGTTGGTGACATAACCATGATTCTAATAGCCATTAATAAGAAACCTTTTATGTTTTCAACGTCGTTTGTTGTACGAGTAATAAGGGTAGAAGTATCGAATTTTGAATATTCACTTAAAGAAATAGAATTTACTTTTTTAAATGTAGCTTCACGGAGATCTTTACCAACCATAGCTGATAAACGAGCGGCCATAAAGCAAGTAAGGCATGCGCAGCATGCAACGCCAAATGCAATGGCGATCATAATTCCGCCATTTGTCCATATTTGGCCAGTAATATTATCAATCACTGCTCCAGGCATAGAAGACTGACTAATTAATACTTGAATTTTACTCATATATTCAGGTAATAACATTTGTAATTCACATTGTGTAATAACACAAATGGTAATAATTAATACTTCAGGCCATCTTTTAAAAATAAATTTAAATAATCGAAACATTTTTCAATTCCTCCTCTTTGATAAAAAATCCAATAAACGTCGCAATATTAGGCTTATGTTTAGTCATTAAATAGCCTTTGCAGTTTATATTAGCAATACATAATCCAGATAAAGATGTAACAAGAAGCATAAGATATTCTTCCGCTGGTTTATTAAGGACTAATTTATTTTGTTTACTAAGTTGATCTAAGACGTTATATAGATAACTAAATGGTTTATCTACTCCAACTGATTTTTTAAAAACCGTACTTAAGATCTTTATATCAGAGAAAAGATCAAAATATAAACTAAGAATAAATGTTCCTTTTTGTGTTTTTAAACAAGAAAAGAAGAACTCTATTATATTAACAAATGCTTCAACTGGATTAGATTCTACAAGGTCAAGTCTTAACGTACTTTGAATAGTAGTTCTAACATAACTCATAATATGATGTAATAATTCTTCTTTATTTTTAAAGTAATGATAAAAAAGTCCATGTGATATCTCTAAGTCTCTAGTTATATCATCAATGCACGTATTAGATATTCCTTTGGTAGCAAAAAGTCTCAGAGCAGACTCTAATATTTCTTTCTCTCTTTTTCTTTTTATTGCTTCGTTTTCAATTTTTGTTCTTGGCATGAAATTATTCTACCATTATTGACAACGTTGTCAATAGCAAAATTAATTATTTATTAAAATAGTTAAATAAACAACTTACTTTATTATAAAAATATATGTAATTTAAGTCTGGCCTTCCTTATTAATAGGAAGGCCAAACGTTAAAAGAAGAAAAACAAATAATTAATTTGATTTATTTTTTTTACTTAATAAAATTATAGCAAATGCTCCTACAGCACCAACTATTAATAACATAATTCCAGTTGGAAGCTCCCAATAAATAGAAGAACTAGTAGAATTACTCATCCAAACATTAT
>JAVWAV010000006.1:0-38306 GCA_036649855.1 Bacilli bacterium
TTGTAAATGTTAGATCTGGCAAAAACTTTAATCATTATTCATATACTGTAGGGAAAAATGAATCAGTGCATTTCATATTATTTCCAACAATTGATGATGAAACTGATAAGCTTTTATCATCTGAACGTAGACCTACAATTTTGTCTTTAAATCTTGAAGATGGAACAAAATTGTTAGATGAAGAATTATTTAAATTTTCATGTGACACATTTTTTACTTCACTTACCTGTTTAAAATCTTTTGAGGGAAAACTTAAAATATCTGAGATTGTTTATGATTGGGATAGTGTTATTCTTACGTGTCCAACCGATATTTCACTTACATTTGATAACGGATATGCATTAAAGCCATCATTTCCAGTTGGCTATAAGAAACCATTTGATATATACAACAATCATAGAACCTTTAACAAAGGCGAATCAGCGATATTTTTTGATTCAAAAGGATACATTTATGTCTTTTTTGGACCATTTCATTTAAATGTTAAACGCGGTGAAAGTTATTTTATTAATGGAGTTTCATCTAACAATTCTATTTTTACGATATCAAATATTGGGCATTCAAATTTTGAAGAAGCAAATCAAAGGCCGGATTATGATACATTAGAATATTTTCCGTTTGATCATCCGATTAATGTTCCTGATTTTTTAAATGGTGTTTTTATAAAATTTAAAATAAATCCTTTATATGATGAGTGCCGCTTAATAGGTTCTGATGTTTATTTTGACATCACAATTAACGGTGATAACTATAATGTTCCGCTTCATATCGCAAGCGACCATAGTTCATGGCATTAATCAATCAAAGCATTATATTTATTCACAAAATTTCGTTTGTTGTAAAGGAGAACTAACTCATGATTAAATTATTCAAATCTAAAACTTTATATTTAACCTTGTTAATGGCTATTAACATTTCTTTTTTAATCTCTCTTTGTGTTATAACGGTTAACAAAGAATCGAAAGTTCCAGATTTTATTGGAAGCACACAAACATTTGAACCGACAGCAAAAAATAGATATATTGTAAATTCAAAAGATTTTACTTCATATACAAAATTTGATGCAAAAATCACTGAAAATAAGGATTTATACTCAACTATTTCATTAGATAATACTAATGTTAAAATTGGGCAAAAAATTATGAAAAATGATAAAATTGGTTCCCTGAATGGAGAAGATGTATTAAGTTCTTATGATTCATTATGCTTAAAAGTTTACGAAGAAAACGGAATAACAAAAATAGTTAATTATAATTACAATTGTTTTACAATTTCAATTAACTTTTCCATGTATGATTACTATCAAAACAGCCTTGAAAAGCCAGATTCATTATTTTTGGAATTGTTTGGCTATTTTTACAAAGTTCAGTTTAACGGTTATAATTTTGACTCATTTGAAAAAGATGGAATTGTTGTCTGTAGTTTTATACCGTTTGACTGCGATAGCTTAATAAATAAAGATTCAAAGTGTTCAATTGATATAGTCAAACATAAGTATTTAAATCATAATTACTTAGCCGCATCTCTTTTTAATAATTCTATTTGCTCCAAATTATTTTTTATCTCTTCAAATAACAAGGTTATATCCATTTTTGTTGATTGTGTTCTTATTATAGATGAATATGCATTGATTGAATGTTATAACCATCCTTTAGAAAGTGGATCATATCTTTATTTATATGAATAGTCTAGAATACTCCGTAGAAAATATTACAAAAAAATTCGGCAATAGAGTTATTTTAAACAATTTGAATTATACTTTTGCAGGAAATTATGTTTATGCAATTTTAGGTGAATCTGGTTGTGGAAAAACTACATTGCTAAATATTTTGGGATTTTTAGACAATAAATTTGAGGGTAAACTCAGAATAAACGGGAGTGAAATAATTGCTAAAAATGATAATTACGATTTTAGAAGAAATGCAATAGGCTTTGTTTTTCAATCGTATTACCTTTTAAATTATTTAAATGTTGAAGAAAACATTAAAATGCCATTAGAATATTCAAAAAAAAGCATAGGAAATGACCATTTTAATTTTTTGATTAATGAACTCAATTTAGAAACTTTACTTAATGAAAATGTAAGCTATTTAAGTGGAGGAGAAAAACAAAGAGTATCAATTGCTAGAGCATTAATAAATAAACCTTGTATTATAATATGTGATGAACCAACTGGTAATCTAGATAAAAATAATGGAAATAACGTTATAAATATGTTAAAAAAATTTATCGCTAAAGATAAAATCATTATTATAGTAACTCACGATCAAGATGTTGCTAAACAATGTGATTGTGTTTTGAAATTGAAAAACGGAGGACTTTATGAAGAAAAAATTTAGTAAATTTAAAAATGAGTTTAATTTTAATAAAATGAATTTATTTTTAATTTTATTGTCTCTTTTTATTTCTTTGTTTACTTCTTTTTCTTTAAGTAATAATAAGCTGCAAACTAAAATTAAAAATCTTAATTATGCAGATTTTCCAGTTAATTTTTCTGTTTATAACATGCTTCAACAAGATGAATACAGCAATTTTTTAGAGAATAATTTTACTGGCTTACCTTATGAATTGTTTTATATAAATATTGAAGAGTATGTCAAAACGAATATCGTTTGTAAAGATTTACATATTCAAATTATCGGAGCAAGAACGGAATTTCAAAAATTTCCAATTCCTAGTGCTTATTCTAATTCGATTTTTATGACAAGTATTCAAGAAGGAAAATCTTTTGATGATATAGATATGATGAATAAGAATAATTCGATTATTGCATATTCATCACATTTGCAAAAGATTGGATATAAAAAAGATATGAAAATAGTTATTAATGGCATTCAATTTGTTCTAAAAGGCGTATTAGCTGATAGTTCAGATGTTAAAAGAAATATTGATAAAAATACAATTCAACTTTTCATACCTTACACCACACTTTTAAATATGTTTTCTTATTCATATGTTAAAACTTCAATATATACAAAAGATTATGATTTTCCACAATTAAAAGACGATAATAAATTTTTATCGTATTATAAAACTTTGGATACCTATAAAAAAACAAACGAAGATATTAATAAAACTTCATACATAACCATTTTAAGTATCTTTGTTATATCTTTTATTGCAACAATAATAGTACAACTTATTTTAATGAAAAATAAATATAGCGAAATTGGAATTCGAAGAGCAGTAGGAGCGAGTAGGGATGATATAACTTATATGTTTACAAAGAAATCAATGATAATGATCATTACTGGTGTTTTAATAGGACTGGTTTCATTCTTTTTGATATATTCTGTGATGTGTGTTGTTTATAGCAATCAGTATTTTACTAATATGTTTATTTTTGATATAAAATCAGTGTTTTTATTTTCTGCCATTTATTTGATTCTTAGTTATGTAAGTGTTTTATTCCCATCGATTATTGGTTCAAATATTAACATTTCTTCTATTCTGTTGGAGGAAAAATAATATGAAAAAAGTTCTTTGTTATTTCACACTACTTTTTGCCGGAGTCTATGCGGCTGCGACTTCTTTTTTGGTTATAAATACATATTCTGTTAAAGATGCTTCTGCAACTTTTGAAAATCCAATTGAGGTGGATAGTAGATATACTCCACTTACTTATTTCATTAACAAAGATTTTGTTTATAGAGACGGCGTTTCTAATAAACGCAACTTTTATGAACCGATTAAAATGGCATTAACAACAATCGATTTGAATTGTAATAAATTCAAAAATGGCGATATCGTTAAAAAAGGTGATATTGTAGATGGTAATCCAGCCCCATTTACTTTTAGAATTAGAAAGATTAATTTAGATTCTACTTTAGTGGAAAATCTAGAGGATGCAACCATTATTATTAATTTCTTTAATTCATATTTTATAGATCCAAATGACTATAATGTTAAAACAGTATTTATGGGTGTTCCGGTAAAAATGACTAGTAAAGATTTATTTTTTAATGAACAGACGAAAAGTTATAATTTAGTTCTTAAATGTGATAATTTAGATGGAAGACTTTTAAATAATGCAAAATGTACAATTACTATTACTACAATTAAGAAAATTGAAGGTTTATTTGTAAAAAGTGATTATATATTTAATGATAATTTTGGAGATTTTGTTTATAAATTCGCCAATATCAATTTTAACGATTATTATACAAAAGTTTATGTAAATGTTCGTAATGGCTATTTCGATTTTGTTAATGTTGAAGGTGATTTGTATGAAAAAAACATTATCCTTAGATTGTAATAGCAACATTGCTAAAATCGAATTTGATAATTTTGTAGCATATTATAATTTAAATAATGGTAAAACAGTTAATATTCTAAATAAGTTTATAAATTATAAAAATTCTTTTTTTAAAGCAAATGATTTTTTTGAAGTTAAAAAAGATGATTGTTTTTATCCTAAGATATTGATTTGTATTAATATTACTTCAAATTGTAATTTAAGATGCAAATATTGTTTTAATGAGAATAAAGTTAGCAAAAAATTAGAAATTAATCAAATTAAAGACTTTATTAATTATGTTGTTGAAGTCAAAAATGAAGCAGAACGTTATTTTGTTGATATGTCTGGTTCTGGAGAACCTTTGCTTTATTTAAAAGATATATTAGAAATATCAAAATATTGTAAAGAAGTTAGTAATAAGATTGGAAAAGAATTAACAGTCATGCTTTCTACGAATGGAACCCTATTAAGTGAGGAATATACCGAATTATTACAAAAAAATAATATTTTATTTGGAGTTTCTCTAGATGGTTATAAGGAATTACATGATATTAATAGAGTCGATATTAACAATTTAGGTACTTATGATAAAGTCGTTAATAATATTAAATTAATTAGAAATAATGAATATGTTGGTGGAGGAATGACGATTTCTAACCAAAATACTGATATATTTAAAGCATATTTTGAAATGCTATCTCTATTTAAAACAGTTTCTATTCGTCCAGCCCGAATCTCTTATAAAGATTTTGATTTTTCTTTTATTGAAGACGGATATTCTAAATTTGTAGACTATCTTATTTCTGAGATTAAAAATAATAATTTGCAACCTTTATTAAGCATAATTAATGGCGATGATTACTTTGGAAATATTATTTTAAAAATTATGTCAAATTCTATTTTGTCTAGAAGATGTGATGCTGGCATAGCTCGTTTTGCTCTTGGTATAGATGGAGCAATATTTCCTTGCATTCCAGCAGTAACGCATAAGGAATTGGAAATAACTAAAGCTCAAATTGAAAATAATATTAATAATATATATTTTTCTAATCCATCTGCTAAATGTGAAAATTGTATATCGAGAAATATTTGCGGATCTGATTGTTATGTTTTGCAATATGAATTTAAAAATGAATCAGGTCTTTGTGAATTTAAAAAATATTTGTTTTTCTTAGCAATGTATTTATGTGGAACTATTGAATTAGAATATTTTGACTCATATTGCAAAATTATTAAAATTGGTGAAGAAATTATAAAAAGAAACTATTATGATATTGATTTACGTAATACTTTTATAAAATGTAATGGCAAATATAAGTTTACTGAGTTAAAAGATCTTAAAGATCATAATTTTGATGAATATTTAAAAGTTAAAAATTCTATCTAAATTCTTGCGTTTTTTGTTTTTTAAAATAATATTTTATCGTTTTATTTTACACTTATGCTAGAAGTAATTAGAATATACAAGATTGAGGTATTTTATGAGTGAATTAATTATTAAAAATCTGTTTGTTTCTACTGATACAGGACTTGAAATATTAAAAGGAATCAGTCTATCAATTCATGATGGCGACATGGTTGCATTGCTTGGACCAAATGGTCATGGTAAGTCTACTCTTCTTAATGCTATCATGGGTCATCCAAGATATGTAATTACAAAAGGAACCATTACTTTTGATGGCAAAGATTTGTTAAAGATGAGTGTAGACGAAAGAGCTAGAGCCGGCTTATTTTTAGGGATGCAAAATCCTTCAGAAATTCCTGGCGTAATTAACGCAGAATTTCTTAAAGCAGCACTAAATGCTAAAAGTAATTCTCGTGTTTCTTTTTATAAGTTTTATTCAATGCTAAACGCTAATTGCAAAGCACTTAATTTTTCAACTGATATGTTAAATAGATCACTTAATGATGGCTTTTCAGGTGGAGAAAAAAAGCGTAATGAAATATTACAAATGAACGTATTAGAACCATCAACTATTATGCTTGATGAAATTGATAGCGGACTTGATGTTGATGCTATTAATCTAGTCTCTACTCAAATAAATAATGCTAAGAATAAAGGCGCTACCTTTATTATTATTTCTCACTATGCAAGATTATTCGATCTTATTAAACCTAATAGAGCTATCGTCATTGTAAATGGACAAATTGCTATTGATGGTGGTAGTGAAGTAGTAAGTAGAATTGATAAAGAAGGATTTGAATGGATCGAAACCGAATTAGGAATTTCTATTAAAAAGGCATTAGAAATTAAATCTGTTTCAATTGAAACTTGCGCTGTTAAAGAAGGACTTAAAGCAAATGGAAAATAGTTTAAATAATTCCATTTATATTGCAGATGAAGATGATATTACTATCAACTTTAAAGAAAATAAGTTGAGTTCTGCAGTGATATTTGTAAAAGATAATATAAAAGCTAAGATAAAATTGTTTGATTTATCAATTTTAAAAACGCTTAATATTAGTATTGGTCAAAATAGCAAAATTGATTTACGTATTGTTTTAAATGATGGCGAAATTAATACTATTGTTAGAGGACTTGTTGAAAAAGATTCATGTCTTAATGTTTCTCTTGTTGATTTTAACATCGGAAATATTAATTTCTTCTCTCATATAATACTTAATGGAGATAATTCTACTTCTGTTTGGAATTTATCATCTCTTAGTTTAAATAAAGATATTAAAAAATATAATATTTCCTTTAATCATATTGGAGAAAACACTAAATCATTAATGAATAATTATGGAGTTTGTACAGGTAATTCTACTTTATATTTTGATGGAATTTCTCATATTGAAAAGATGGCTATTAATTCAATTGCTAATCAAAAAGCAAAAATTATTGTATTTGATGAAGGTTGTAAGGCTAAAGCTGATCCTATTTTAAAAATTGATAATAGAGAAGTACAAGCAAATCATGCTGCTGCTGTTGGTACTCTTAATGATATGCATGTATTTTATTTAATGAGTCGTGGTATTAGTGAAAAAGAAACAAGAAACTTAATTACATTAGGTTATTTAAAACCTATCTTTGTTAATTATACTGCAGAAGAAGTGCTTAGTTTAGAAGCACTATTGGAGGAAAGAATTTAGTTATGTTTGATGTAAACAAAATTAGGGATGATTTTCCAATGTTTAAAACAAATAAGACCATGCAAGGCAAACGTTTTGTCTATTTAGACAATGCTGCAACATCATTTAAGCCACAGTGTGTCCTTGATGCTATTTCTTCTTATTACACAACGTATAGTGTTAACTCTCATCGAGGAGATTATGATGTTGCGCATTATGTTGATGCAACTATTGAAGAAGCTCGTATTGCAGTAGCACGTTTTATTAATGCTGATCCTTCAGAAGTGGTTTTTACAGCAGGAACATCGATGTCTATTAATCTTCTTGCTTATGGATATGGATTTACTCATCTTAAAAAAGAAGATGAAATATTAATTACACAAGCAGAACATGCAAGCAATGTATTACCTTGGTTTAAAATAAGTGAATTAACTGGATGTAAGATATCTTATATTCCTTTAACAGAAGATGGTAAATTAACTCTTGAAAACTTAGAAAAATCTATTAATGAACATACAAAATTATTATGTATTGCTCATGTTACTAATGTTTTAGGATACGTAAATGATATTAAAGCAATTACAAAGATTGCTCATAAACATAATGTGCTAGTAATGGTTGATGGAGCACAATCTGTTCCTCATATTAAAACTGATGTTAAAGATTGGGATATAGATTTTTTATCATTTAGTGGCCATAAAATGTGTGGACCTACTGGAATTGGAATTATGTATGGTAAGTTTAATTTACTTACAAAAACAGAACCATTTTTAACAGGTGGTGGCATGAATATTAAATTTGATATGTGTGGCGATGTTCGCTATTTAAATCCTCCAATAAAATTTGAAGCAGGTACCCAAAATATAGCAGGTATATTTGGACTAAAAGCTGCTGTTGAATATCTTGAATCTATTGGTATGGATAATATCCAAAAGTATGAAGAAGAATTAAGAATTTATGCAATTGAAAAGCTAAAAAAGAATAAAAACTTAATCATATATAACCCTGAAGCAACGGGTGGAATAATTACATTTAACTATAAAAATGTTTTTGCACAAGATGAAGCAACCTACTTAAATTCCCAAGGAATTTGTGTAAGATCTGGACAACACTGTGCAAAAATATTAATGGATTTGTTAGGATGTGATGCTACTGTTAGAGCTAGTTTTTATTTTTACAATACAAAAGAAGATATCGATGAATTTGTTGAAGCTTTAGAAAATGGAGGTAATTATTTAGATGCCTATTTCAATTAGCCCAGAAATGATGAGGGAAATAATAATGGATCATTACAATACTCCAAATAATAAGAAAACCCCTGCAGAACCTAAGGATTTTCAGGTTATTCACATGGATAGCACAAGCTGTATTGATGACATTTATGTCTATGTTAAACTTAAAAATGATATTATTGATGATATATGTTTTGATGGAGTAGCCTGTGCTATTGCCACTTCTTCAACAGATATTATGTGTGATTTAATGCGTGGAAAAACTAAAGCTGAAGCAAATTATATCATTACGCAATATAAAGCTATGATTCATGAAGAAAAATATGATGATAGTGTATTAGATGAAGCTTTAGTTTTTATTAATACTTCTAAACAAGCAGCAAGAATTAAATGTGCTACTATTGGATGGAATGCATTAACGGAGTTAATAAAGTAATGAAAAAGAATTTTTATGAGGAAGATAAAGAATATAAATATGGGTTTAGTGATGAAGATAAATCTATTACCAAAACTGCACTTGGATTAAGTGAAGAAACAGTAAGAGAAATATCTAATCTTAAAAACGAACCAGAATGGATGCTTAATTTTAGACTTAAGTCTTTTGATGCTTTTACAAAACTTCCGATGCCTAAATTTGGTCCAAATTTAGGCATGTTAGATTTTGATTCATATACTTATTTTATTAGATCTTCTGTTAAGGAAGAAAAAAGTTGGGATGAAGTACCAGAAACGATTAAAAACACATTTCAAAAATTAGGAATTCCAGAAGCTGAACAAAAATATTTAGCAGGAGTAAGTACTCAATACGAAAGTGAAGTTGTGTATCATAATATGCTAAAAGAAGTTGAAGAAAAAGGTGTTGTTTTTCTTTCAACTGATCAGGCATTAAAACTTTATCCAGATCTTTTTAAGAAATATTTTAATAGTGTAATTCCTTTTGCTGATAATAAATTTAGTGCATTAAACGGAGCAGTTTGGTCGGGTGGATCATTTATTTATGTTCCAAAAGGTGTAAAACTTGAGAAACCATTACAATCTTATTTTAGAATAAATAATGAAAAAATGGGGCAATTTGAAAGAACGCTTATTATTGTTGATGAAGGAGCTGATGTACATTATGTTGAAGGCTGTACTGCTCCAATTCACTCTAAAGATTCATTACACGCTGCTGTTGTAGAAATTATTATTCTTGATGGTGGTAAATGTAGATATAGTACTATTCAAAATTGGTCTGATAATATCGTAAATCTTGTTACTAAACGTGCATTATGTATGAAAAATGCATCAATGGATTGGATAGATGGAAATATAGGTTCTCAAATTAATATGAAATATCCTGCTTGCATATTAGCAGGAGAAGGCGCTAAAGGAAATTGTATTTCGATTGCTGTAGCTTCTCACGGTCAAATTCAAGATGCTGGAGCAAGAATGATTCATTTAGCACCTAATACAACTTCTAATATTATTTCAAAATCTATTGTTAAAAATGGTGGAGAAGCAAATTATCGTGGTACTGTAAGAATTGAAAAAAATGCTACAAATTGTAAGGCACATGTTGAATGCGATACTTTAATTGTCGATAATAAATCAAAATCTGATACTATTCCAACAAACGAAGTGAGAAATAACACCTCATTTATTGAACATGAAGCAAGTGTTTCTAAAATATCAGAAGACCAATTATTTTATTTAATGTCGAGAGGCATCACAAGAAAAGATGCTATGCAAATGATTATTATGGGATTTATTGAACCATTTTCAAAAGAATTACCAATGGAATACGCCGTAGAACTCAATCAACTTATCAAGATGGACATGGAAGGAAGCATTGGCTAAAATATGACGAAATATTCAGTTATAGTAGTTGGCGGCGGGCATGCTGGCGTTGAAGCTGCTCATATTGCTGCAAAAATGGGTTGTAAAACCTTGCTTATTACTCTTAATTTTAAAAAAGTTGCCAACATGCCCTGTAATCCATCAATTGGCGGATCAGCAAAAGGTATTGTGGTACGTGAAATAGATGCTTTAGGTGGATTAATGGGTAAAGCAGCTGATGTTAACTATTTACAATTAAAGATGCTTAATACAGGTAAAGGACCTGGCGTTCAGTGCTTAAGAGCACAACAAGATAAGCTTGCTTATCCTGAACGTGTTTTAGAAATGCTCAAAAACACTGCAAATCTCAACTTAATTGAAGGAATGGTAACTGAACTTATATTAGATAATAATGTTGTGGTTGGAGTAAAACTTAAAACCGGAGAAGAAATAAAAGGTGATTCTGTTATTTTAACAACGGGAACATATATGGAAAGCGATATTCTTGTTGGTCATGAAAAAGTGATGGCAGGACCAGATGGAGAAGAACCATCTTTAGGTCTATCTCCATTTTTACGTGATAAAATGGGGATAGACCTTATTAGACTAAAAACTGGTACTCCTCAAAGAATTAAAAAGAGTTCAATTGATTTTAGTAAAATGCATGAAGAATTAGGAACGGATGATGAATTAGCTTTTTCTTATGAAACAACAGAATATGTTCCTTTTAATAAACAACTTCCGTGTTATTTAATTTATACAGAACCTACTACACATCAAATAATAAGAGATAATTTAATGTTATCTGCAATGTATAGTGGACTAGTAGAAGGAGTTGGTCCTAGGTATTGCCCTTCTATTGAAGATAAGATTGTTAGATTTGCAGATAAACCAAGACATCAATTGTTTTTAGAACCAGAATCAAGATTAACTGATTCATATTATCTACAAGGTTTTTCAACTTCAATGCCACGAGAAGTACAACTTAAGATGGTACATTCATTACTTGGTCTTGAAGATGCTATTATTTTAAAATATGCTTATGCTATTGAATATGATGCAATTGATCCACTTCAATTTGATAAGACATTAATGTTAAAATCTTATCCTGGACTTTATATTGCTGGTCAAATATGTGGTACATCAGGATACGAAGAAGCTGGTGGATTAGGTCTTGTTGCTGGAATAAATGCTGTTCTTAGACTTCGCAAAGAAGAACCATTTATTATGGGAAGAGATGAATCCTATATTGGAGTTATGATTGATGATATTGTTAATAAAGGAATAAAAGATCCTTATAGATTACTTTCTTCACGTGCAGAATTTAGATTGTTGTTACGTAGTGATAACGCTGATATAAGATTAAGAAAATATGCTCATAAATTTGCAACCATTAGTGATGAACTATATGATAAATTTCTTGAAAAAGAAAAAATAGAGCAAGATTTAATTCTTTATTTATCTGCCACTCATATTGGTGAGAACGAAATGCTTGATAAATATTATCGTGAAATCAATAATGGTGAAACTTATAGAAGAGGTGTGACAATCGCTGATATTATTAAACATCCTGATAGTGAACTTCTTAAAGTATTTGCATGTTTCCCAAATTTATCTAATTTAAATTTATCAAAACTAATTTTACGCCAAGTAGAAATTGCAGTAAAATATGAAGGTTATATTAAAAAACAAAAAGCTGATGCTGATAAACTTCTTAAGCTTGAAAACATTAAATTACCTGATGATTTGGATTACTTACATATCGATGGACTAGCTTTAGAAGCTAGAACTAAACTTGATAAAATTAAGCCTATTTCTATTGGCCAAGCTAGTAGAATATCTGGAATTAATCCGAGTGATATTACGATTTTAAACTTATATTTGTCCAAAAAAAGAGCGGGGAAAGTTAAATGAACTTTGAAGAATTGACATTAAAAATTAATGAACTTATTAAAGATAAAACAAAAGCAAGCGAGATTTGCAGTGATTTTAGAACTTATTTCGATTTTTTGGTCGAAGAAAATTCAAAATATAACTTAACTGCTATTACAGTTGAGTCTGAAGTAATTGCAAAACATTTTTATGATTCAATTTTGCCATTATTTGAATTTTCTTTTGCAGGAAAAAAGGTAATTGATGTTGGAACGGGAGCTGGATTTCCTGGAATACCACTTCTATTATGTTGTCCAAGTATTAGTCTTACTTTAGTAGAACCAACTACTAAAAAGTGTATATTTTTAGAAAAATTATGTTCAATGTTAAAATTAAATAATGTTACTATTCTTAATGCAAGATCAGAAGATCTACCACATACTTATATTGAAAAGTTTGATATTGGTGTTTCAAGAGCGGTATCTCATCTTAATATAATTAGTGAACTTGTATTACCATTTGTGAAAGTAAACGGATATTTTATTGCTTATAAAGGTGCTTCTTTTGAAGAAGAAATAAAAGAAGCTGGTAATTGTTTAAAAAAATTAGAATCAAGGATTGAAGATATTAAAAAGTATATGTTAGATACCGATACTGTTCCACGTGCATTAATTTATGTTAAAAAACTTAAAAAAATAGAACATAAATATCCACGTACTTACGCAGTAATTAAAGCCAACCCCTTAAAGTAATAATATTAATTAGAATGTTTATAGTGTAAAATGTTATTATGAAAATTATCGCAGTCGCTAATCAAAAAGGTGGAGTTGGTAAAACTACTTCATCGATATGTTTGTCATCTTCGCTTTCTTCTTTAGGAAAAAGGGTTCTTTTAATCGACTGCGATCCACAAGGAAACGCTTCAGCTGGATTAGGAATAGATTCTTTAAATTTATCTAAAACTTTATATAATGTTTTTTTAAATGAAACTGATATTAATAAGGCTATTAAAAAAACATCAATGCCTAATTTAGAAATAGTTCCTAGTAATATTAACTTAGCTTCAATTGAAGCTGGAGCTACTAGCTATTCTTATCAACCACAATTTTTACTTAAGAACAATATAGATAAATTAACTAAAACATATGATTATATTATTTTAGATTGTCCACCTTCATTAGGATTTTTATCTATCAATGCATTAGCTGCAGCAGATAGTGTATTAATTCCTGTTCAATGTGAATATTTTGCACTTAATGCTGTAGCACAAATTCTTGCTACAATTAAACGTATTAAATCACTCTATAATTCTAAACTTGATATTGAAGGATTTCTTCTTACAATGTATGACCCACGTACCAAGTTATGTGTAGAAATAGGATCACAAATAAGAGGTCTTTTTAAAGAAAACACTTTTATTACAACTATTCCTCGCAATATATCTTTACCAGAAGCTCAAGCTCAAGGAATTCCAGTTACAATTTTTAGACCAACTTCAGCTGGTTCTTTATCTTACTTAGCTTTAGCTCGTGAGGTCCTTGAAAATGGTGAAACAAGATAACAAGTTTTTAAAAAAAGATCTCGAATCGATTTTAAAAAAGTCGTCTGATTTAGGCGTCATTTTAAAAATCGATAAAGCATATTCCGATAACCACACAATTAATGTTTCAATGACTGATGTTGTTGATTCTAAATTTTTAAGATATTGTCCACTCGATAATAAAGCGGTTGATAATATTATTGCTTCAATTAAAAATAAAGGTATTATTCAACCAACAGTTGGTAGATTTGTGGATGGAAAATATGAAATTGTTGTTGGTAGAAAAAGATATTATGCTTATAAAAAAATGAATCGTCCAACTCTACCGATGATCATAGTAGAACTTGAAGATGAAGAAGCTTGTTTAATGGAACTTTTTTATATTTTAGAACAAAGTCAACATAATGTTGTTGAGCTTGCTTCGCTTTATCAATTTTTAGCCGTAGATAAATCTTATACTAAAACATCGTTAGCAGAAATTACTAAACAATCAATTGGACAAGTATCTAATCTTATAAGAATATTAAAATTACCAAAAGAAGTTCTTGTTCAATTATCAAATAACGAAATATCTTATGGTCACGCAAAAATCATTGTGAATCTTCCAAAAGAAAAGATCAGTTCTATTATTCCTAAAATAATTAAAAATGATCTTTCTGTAAGAGACGTTGAAAGTTTAGTACGAAATTATAATTCTGATAATGTTGTTTCAGAAGCAGAAGAATTAATTAAAGAAAAATTAGCTGCAAAAAGCGTCAGAATTACCCGTAACTCAATCCGCATAAATTTTAAAAGTAAGCGAAAAATGGCGGCGTATATGAAAAGTTTGTTAAAATAAAAAAAATTTCCGTAGAAATTTTTTTTATTTTATTTTAGTTATTCTTCAATAGCGCCTACTGGGCAGCTACCGAGTACTTCTTCGACTGATCCGTCTTCAACTTCACCGACGACTTCTGCTTTTCCTTCGTCATCAAATTGGAAAGCTTCTGGGTGAGTTGCGTTGCATAAACCGCAACCAATACATGCTTCTTTATTAACACTTAATTTCTTTGGCATATTAAATCCTCCGTGCATTGATTATAAAATATTAATCGTGTCAAATCAAATAAAATAATTATGGAAGTAAAGGAATTGGATAAAATGATTATATAATTTCTAAATATTTACGAATAAAGAAAATAATTACTATGGCATCTATTAAATATAAATAAATATCTATATAATAATAAAGTATGGAAGCAAGCAACAGAGGAAAACTATATTCTAAATATAGGGATCAGATTTTTATAGGTAAATTTAAGGAAAAATATCACTCAACATCCATATATAGACCAAAACATTTAAATGTGCAAAAGAGTGATGACTGTTTCTCGTCTTTAGAGACTAAATCGATTAATGATGAGAAAAGTATTATTTTTAGTAAAGAATTTCATGAAATATATCGAGCCAAATTGACTCTTGTGTCTATTGTGATTTTAATATGTATGGTTATATTAGTTGTTGCTGGATATTTTATATTTAAAAGTTAGAAAGTGAGAAATGATATGAAAAACAAATACTTACAAATAGCAATTGACGGGCCTGCTGCCGCAGGTAAAAGCAGCGTGGCAAAACGTGTGGCAAAAGAATTAAATTTTATCTACATTGATACGGGTGCAATGTATAGGGCTTTTACCTATGCCGTCTTAAAAGCCGGCTTAGATCCTCAAAATGAGGAAGAAGCTTGTTCACTAGTAGGACATGTTGATATTATTTTATCAATTGATGGAACAGTTACTTGTAATAATGAAGATGTAACTCATATTATTCGTGAGTTTAGTGTTTCTAGTAATGTTTCTTATATTGCTTCTTATCCTGCAATTAGAAAAGATTTAGTAGTAATACAAAGAAAGTTAGCTTCTTTAGGAAACTGTGTGATGGATGGACGTGATATTGGAACATATGTTTTACCAAAAGCAGATGTAAAGATATTTCAAATTGCTGATGTTAACGAGAGAGCTAATAGAAGATTTTTAGAAAACCAAGAAAAGGGTATTCCTTGTTCGTTTGAAGATGTCTTAGCTGATTTAAAGAAACGTGATTTTATTGATTCAAATAGAAAGTTTGCTCCACTTAAACCAGCTGATGATAGCATTATTTTAGATACTACTTGTAAAAGTCTTGAAGAAGTTAAAGAAATCATTATTTCCATTATAAAAGAGCATTTAGGAGGTAATCTTAATGCGTAAAGTTGGCACAGTTGCTATTATTGGTTCACCAAACGTTGGTAAATCAACAATATTTAATAGAATAGTTGGAGAAAGAAAGTCGATTATTGATGATGAACCTGGAGTTACTCGTGATAGAATTTATGCTACCTCGGAGTGGCTTGGTGTTCATTTTTCTCTTATTGATACGGGCGGAATTGAATTAAAGAAACGTCCTTTTCAAGAACAAATAAAAGCTCAAGCTGAAATTGCAATTACCGAGGCTGATGTTATTATTTTTGTTGTGGATGGACAAATGGGTTTAGTAAGTGATGATAAATACGTTGCTAAATTATTATATAAATGTGGAAAGCCAGTTATTCTTGCTGTTAATAAGATTGATAACACCGAATCAATGGCTAATATTCATGAGTTTTATAGTTTAGGGTTAGGAACTCCAATTGCAGTGTCTGGCGCACATGGTATTGGAATTGGTGATGTACTTGACGAAATTATTAAGAAATTACCAAGAGTTGAAGAAGTTCCTGAAATTGATGCCCTTAGTTTTTGCGTCATTGGTAGACCAAATGTTGGTAAATCTTCTCTTGTAAATGCTATTTTAGGCAATGAAAGAGCTATTGTTTCTGAAATTGAAGGTACAACACGTGATTCTACGGACTCATATTTTAAACGTAATGGAAAATTATATTGTGTTGTTGATACGGCTGGAATTAAAAAGCGTGGTCAAATTTATGAATCAATTGATAAATATGCTTTACTTAGAGCAATGGAAGCAATTGATAGATCAACTCTTGCTATTTTAATGATTGATGGAAGTGAAGGAATTAAAGAACAAGATAAACACGTTTTAAGTTATGCGATGGAAAAAAATAAAGGCATTATAATTGCTGTAAATAAATGGGATCTGGTTGTAAAAGATCAATATACGATGGATCTATTTACAAAAAAATTAAGAGAAGAATTTAAATTTGTTGATTATGCTCCAATCGTTTATTTAAGTGCTCTTAAAGGAACACGTATTCATACATTATTTGAAATGTTAGATAAAGCATTTGATGCATATAATAGAAGAATTCAAACAAGTATTTTAAATGAGGTTATTCAACAAGCTCAAATATTAAATGAAGCTCCAGATTTTCATGGTGGAAGATGCAAAATTTATTTTGCTCAACAAGTGAGTGTTCAGCCTCCAACTATAGTTTTATTTGTCAATGATCCACTCTGGATGCACTTTAGTTATAAGAGATATATCGAGAATAAATTGAGATCAACATTTGATTTTGATGCCACTCCGATTAATATTATTCTCAGAAAGAAATCATAATTACAAAAATTAATTATTAATATTTTATTAAAAAATTGCTATTGTATTGAATTCATCGAAATAACCCTGAAAAAAATAGTACTTGTATTATATTTGCATTGTTGTATATAATTAAAGTATCAAAGGAGATATTTTATGAATAAACAAGAGTTAGTTTTAAGTTTATCAGAAAAATTGGATGTCACTGGAAAAGAAGCAGGAAGAGTCTTAGACGCAGTAATTGATGTTATCATTGAAGCATTAAAAGAAGGCGACGCTGTTAAGTTAGCCGGCTTCGGTACATTTGCTGTCAAAGAAAGAGCTGCAAGAGAAGGCGTTGCTCCAGGAACAAAAAATAAAATCCACATTCCAGCAAGAAAAGCCATTGGCTTTAAAGCTGCTAAATCACTCAAAGAAGAGATTTAAAAATTTTAGATAAGATTACAAAAATGGACCTATGGTCCATTTTTTTATGTTATAATTTTAATATGAATGTAGAAATATTTGATTTATTAGCTAAAAAATTTGCTGAGAATGGGTTTGACCTATATATGGTAGGTGGAACTTCTCGAGATTTTTTACTCGCCCGCAAATTAGTTGATTTTGATTTTGCAACCAATGCAAAAACGTACGAAATTAGGAAATTTTTGCCTGATGCTAGTTATACATTTGAAAAATATGGAATTGTTCAATATACGCTTAATGGCCATAAATGCGACATTGCTACGTTTAGAACAGAAGAAAAATATGATGATGCAAGACATCCATCAGTTATTAAGTTTGTTAAATCAATAAATGAAGATTATAAAAGAAGAGATTTTACGATTAACGCCATTTATATTGATAAAAATTACGAAACTATTGACCCAAGTAATGGATTATATGATCTTAAGGAAGAAATTATTAGAACGATTGGTATTCCTGAAGAAAGAATTAAAGAAGATCCATTACGTATAATTAGAGCATATAGATTCTCACTCATTCTTGATTTTAAACTTGAAGGTAGCTTAAAAAAAGCTATGATAGATAACGTACACTTATTATCTAAAATTAAAAGGGAAAAAATCCTAGAAGAATTTAGAAAGATTGAGAAAGCTAATTCTTAATATGATAAAATATATCAGTGGGGAAATAAAATGATACATGGATTTAAAGCGATAGATTTCAATTTCTTATTACTAGATTACTATAAAAAATTTAATATTACTGAAAGAGAATTAACCATTATTTTAATGATTGATCATTTGCTTAATACTGATAATTCGCTTATTACTAACGAACTTCTTTCACTTAAAATGAACTATACCGTCGATGAAATCGATGAAATTTTTGTTAGTTTAATGAAAAAAGGATTTGTTGAATATATTGAAGGTGAAAAAAACGAATTAAGAACTTCAATTGAACCACTAAAAAATCGTTTATATCATGAATTCGAAATTACGGTAATGGCAAAAGAAACCATTAATATTGATAATGAGTATCAAAAAAGAATATCTGAACTTTATCACGAATTCGAAAGTGCTTTTAATAGAACTCTTTGCCCTCTTGAGATTTCACGAATTGATGAATGGCTTCATGCAGGTTACGAAATGGAAAAAATAAAATACGCTTTAAAAGCAGCAATTTTAAAAAATAAAAAGACAATCAAAGCTGTTGATTCAATTTTAATAAAAAATGCTCATATTAATGATGTAATTGAGGAAGGCTATTCATTAAGAGGCAAGAATCCTACCGAAGATGCTGAAACAAGAGAAAAAATAGAAATCCTTAAAACTAAACGGGATGATGAAAAATAAATCTGAAATAATTATTACTTATTTTCATAATCTTTATCCAAATAATAAAAGTTTTTTAAACTACAAAAAAGATTATGAGTTTTTACTTGCCGTTATGTTGTCCGCTCAAACAACTGATATTGCAGTAAATAAAGCTACAGATATTTTATTTGTGAAATATCCGACTATTGAAAAGCTCCATGAAGCCACTTTTGATGATATTTATAACATTATTAAAAATATTGGAATTGCCAAAATAAAAACTAAAAATATCATAGGAATAATTGATCTTTTAATATCAAATTTTGATAAAAAAGTTCCATATAATAAATCAGATTTGATGACGCTACCAGGTGTTGGAAATAAAACTGCTAATGTGGTGAGAATGGAACTTTTCCACGAGCCAGAAATGCCAGTTGACACACATATTTTACGAGTAAGTAAACGTCTTGGAATCATTAATGAAAAAGAAAATGTAATTGATGCTGAACGTGAATTAAAAAAGATGTTCGAAGAAAAATATTACTATGATTTACACCATCAGTTTATACTTTTTGGTCGTAATATATGCTCGGCAAGAAGTCCAAAATGCGATGAGTGTAAACTAAAAGATCTTTGTACTCACTCTAAATGAAATTCTTTATCTATGACTTTTAGATAATTTAAATATGGCTGAATTGCGAGTTCGATTTCATTACAATTTTTCACAAAAAAATTAAATGGAATTGATTTTTTTGTGTTATTTTTCAAATAAGACTGCAGAACCTCACTATTTAAGATAAAATATTTATTAAGAGTTGAGAACTCAATAATAAAAAATGAAATTGCTTTTTGTTCAATTAATCTATTAAGATGATCAATTTGATGTGGTCTAATATTGTTCAAATTAAAAGATGTTTTAGAACTACTAGATTTAGCTTCAAATTCAATATACTTTTGCTTATAAACGCCATTAAAATCAAGAGTAGATTCCTTTTCAAAGTAGGCTTTTGTGATAATTCCGTTTTTTACAGTCACAACATTGATTGGGGTGGGACGTTTTTCAATATATGCTATTTTATTTGCATTATAAAAGTTATTTGCATCATTTATTAATGCTTCTAATTCCATTCCTCTATTTCCGCAGCGTAAAAATGTGGTTTTATTTATAATCACTTAAATACTTCGTCGATATAAAAACTATAGTCAGCAGGTGTAACACTTTCTCCCTTTTCAAGCATATTTACTACCATCTGTATAGGATATGCAAGGTTATCGTGACTTATTGATTTACGATATTCACTTTTCAAATTGTTTTTGTTTTTTAAAAAGCATTCATAAAGTGTCAATAGATTGCGTGAGTCACAAAGTGGATCGTGTACATTCTTAAGTGGGGTGCCACCAAGAATATTTATTGCTTCTAGTAAAGAATATGTGTTACTTTTTCCATTTCTTAAGAATCTTGAAAGGAATTTACTAAAATCGAGGTAATTTTTTGATAAAGTAATCAAAAAATCTTTATTTTTATCTTCGTATAATGCGTCGGTTTTATGAAGCATCACTTTATCGTAATTACCATAAGCTACATAGATATAATCTTCGGGTTTATTACCAACAAATTTTTTAAAATGCTTCATAGCATCTAAATAAGGTACTCCATCACGAGCAAGATCTTGATCAGTAATGTGGACTAGGCGTGAAACAATTGGTCCAACTCTTCCAATAGATTTAACAAGCATTTTAAATGTCTTTTTTTCTATATTTTTAACATTAAATTTTGCATCTAAACTTACTTTTATAGCACCAATTGCTATTATTTCAGAGGTATTTTGTGTTCCTTCAAGATCGAAGAAAATTGCCTTTCTTTTACACTTTAATTCTTTTTCTAATAATTTCATATGTTAATTATATCACTTATGTTTTAGTATTTTAATTCATTGTTATTAAATTACATTTTTAATATAATATAGACATGGCAAAAGATAAGTATACTTTTAAAAAAGAGTTGAGTAATGACATTTTAAACAAAAAGTTTTCAGCAGAAAAAGATGGATATAGTCCAATTGAAGTTGATGAATTTCTTGATGTTATTATTACGGCAGTTTCTCAAAACGAAACAACGTATTTTGCTCTTTTAAACGAAAAAGAATCTTATCTTAAATCAATAGAATCATTAAAAAAAGAATTAGAAGAAGTTAAATTTAATTTTGGATTATTTAAACAAAAATTTAAATACATCAAAGAAAATGATATTATTAATAATGCTGCTTCTGTTGATCTAATCAGAAGAGTAAATCAGTTAGAAGAATTTATATCATCTAAAGGATTTGATCCTAATAAAATTAGTTAAATCCCAATCCGGACAATTGCTAGCTTTTTGCTAGAGGAAAGTCCATGCTCGCACCATCTGTGATGATGGTAGTGTTTGTGCTAGCTGAAACAATAAAGCTAGGTACGCAGGAGTGCGTAACGGACAGGCTCTGATCTAAAACTTCGGTCATGATTAACCTGGTAAAGTGCCAAAGAGACGAGCTTATTAGAAATAATAAGTATGGAACGTGGTAAGCCCCGCAAGCGAGAAACCCAAATTTGGTAGGGGAAACTGTGCGAAATAAACGAATTTCAAACGGTATGCAGCAATGCATAGATAAATAATTGTCCTAGACAAAACATGGCTTACAGGATTGGGTACTCACTTTTAAAAAACAAGGAGAATTTTATGAATTTACCTACAAAGATTACTTTTTCAAGAATATTTATTGTTTTTGCAATGTTTATTTCTTTATTTATTTTAAGTTTCTTTAATTTAGAACCAATTTATTTATTTGGTCCAACTGGTGCAGAGGTCAATTTAGTTAATTTAATTGTATGTATAGTCTTTATAATTGCTGCTTCAACCGACTGGCTCGATGGTTATCTCGCCCGTAAAAATAATCAAGTTACAGATTTAGGTAAATTTCTTGATCCAGTGGCTGATAAAATGTTAGTAAATGCCACACTTATTTTTATGATTTTACCTACAACATATGCTGGAACACAAATGCCTTTATCTTTATATATAGTAATAGTTTTTATCGTAAGAGATTTAATTGTTGATTCAATGAGATTTGTAGCTGCAAAGAAAAATATTGTCGTTGCTGCTAATATCTTTGGAAAACTTAAAACAGTTGCTCAAATGGTAGCAATTCCAATATTTTTATTAAATGGATTTCCATTTTCATATTTTGATGCAAGTTGGATGGCTGGTTTACATATTGCAGATTGGTTAATGTATATTGCATTATTCTTTAGTGTTTTATCTGGAGTTATTTATATTTATCAAAACCGTAAGGTATTTATAGAAGACAAACATGACGCAACTAAATAGTGAACTAACAAAGTTTTTAACATTAGTTAGTAAAGATAATTTAACATTTGGCTCAATTGAATCCTTTACTGGTGGTCTTTTTGCTTCTACAATTACTAGCAGAGCTGGTGTAAGTAAATATTATAAAGGAAGTATTGTCTCGTATAGCGAAAGTATTAAAGAGAAAATAGTAGGAGTTTCTTCTTCAACAATTGGAAAATTTACGGTTGTTTCTCAAGAAGTAGCTGATGAAATGGCAAAAGAAGGTGCTAAGACTCTTAATGTTGATCTTTGCTTTTCTTTTACAGGAAATGCTGGACCTGGAGTTTGTCCTGGAGATAAATCGGTTGGATTGTTTTATATTTCAATCTTTTTTCAAAACAAAATTTATTCTTTTAAGTTTAAATCTAATGGGAAACGTAATTATATTAGAAAAAAAGCCGTAAATTACGCATTAATAAAAATAAATGAAATTTTATCATAAAAATAAAAATAGGTCCCTACTTAATGAGTAGAGGTGAAAATATGGAAGATATAGAAAAACAAATTGAAGCGACGTTAAAAGAGATTGAGAAACTTTATGGAAAAGGAAGTGTCATGAAATTAGGCGATAGACCTAATACTGACATTGATGTAATTCCTACAGGTTCTATTTTGCTTGACGAATGTTTAGGAGTGGGAGGCTACCCAAAGGGAAGAATTATTGAAATTTTTGGACCTGAAAGTAGTGGAAAGACAACATTAAGTTTACATGCTATTGCAGAATGTCAAAAGAAAGGTGGCCGTTGTGCATTTATTGATGCTGAACACGCTATCGATCCTGAATACGCAAAACATTTAGGAGTAGATATTAATGAATTAATTCTTTCTCAGCCAGATAATGGCGAGCAAGCATTAGACATTGTGGAAATGCTTGCAAAAAGTGGTGTTTTTGATTTAATTGTCATTGATAGCGTTGCTGCCCTTGTTCCAAAGGCTGAATTAGAAGGCGAAATGATTGAAAATCAAATAGGATTACACGCTAGATTGATGTCAAAAGCATTACGTAAAATTGCTGGTACATTATCAAAAGCTGAATGCACTGTTATTTTTATTAACCAATTAAGAGAAAAAGTTGGTGTAATTTATGGCAACCCAGAAGTTACAACTGGTGGAAGAGCATTAAAATTCTATTCATCAATTAGACTTGATATAAGACGTAATGAAGCAATTAAAAATGGAGCCGAAATTGCTGGAAATAGTGTAACTGTTAAAGTAGTTAAAAATAAAGTTGCACCACCATTTAAATCATGTAAATTTGATATTATTTATGGAGAAGGAATTTCAAAAGAAGGCGAACTTCTTGATCTTGCCAGCGAACTTGGAATCGTTAAAAAATCTGGTTCTTGGTACGAATATAAAGAGACTAAAATAGGTCAGGGCCGTGAAACTGCTAAATTATTCTTAAAATCTCATCCTGAGATTTTTGAAGATATAAAATCTCAAATAAAAACCGGTGAAATAAGGTAATATACTACCTTTATATCAGTGCGGAAACGCACTGATTATTGCCGGTTTTTATTCTTTAAAAAATAAATATTTGTTCTTTGTGATATATTCCTTTTTTGTTATACTATTAATGTATCCGTTGATACAATATATTCCACATTAATTAATTTCAATTTTTATATATAAATAAATAATTTTTGTTAGTATAAATTGTTTTTATTCTTTCTGGGATAATTGGTTTTAAATGCAACGAAAAAGGAGAATATATGGATCCAATTTTAGCTGGAGCTATCGGCGCCATCATTGGTATGGCCGCTGGAGCAGGAGTTTTTGCTCTAATAGATTATTTAAGAACTAAAAAAGACGATAAAAACATTAAAGACAGAATTGATAAGGCCCAAACAAAAGCAAACATGATTGTTAAAAATGCTGAGATTGATGGCAAACAACTTATTAATGAGTTAAAAATGCAAGCTGACAATGACATCAAGTTAAGAAAAGTAGAAATTACAGATCTTAATAACAAACTTGCTCAAAGAGAAGACAATTTAGATAAAAGAGATCTTGCTCTTCTTAACAAAGAGACAATGATGGAAGAAAAAAATGAAAATCTAAACCGTCAATTAGCTGAAAATCAAAAACGCGGTGCAGTTTTACAAGAAAAGATTGATTCTATTCTTGAAGAATTACAAAAAGTTGCTCATTTAAGCATCAAAGAAGCACACGATGAGATTATGGCAAGAGTCGAAAGTAAGATGGATCGTGAAATTTCTCAGTACATGAAAAGTCGCGATGAAGAAGCAATGGAAGAAGCCGATCTTAAAGCTTCTGATTTAATTGCTTTAGCTATTACTCGTCATGCCCAAGAAATCGTTATTGATAAAACAACATCAACCATTTCTTTACCAAGTGATGAAATGAAAGGACGTATTATTGGCCGTGAAGGCAGAAATATTAAATCTCTTGAACAATTGTTAGGAGTTGATATTTTAATTGATGATACTCCAGAAGCAATTACTATTTCTTGCTTTAATCCAGTAAGAAGAGAAATTGCCAAGAGAACACTTGAAATATTAATTGCTGATGGCAGAATTCAACCAGGCAGAATTGAGGAAATTGTTGAAAAAGTTAAGACTGAAATCAATCAATCAATCATATCTTCTGGTCAAGATGCTTTATTTAAGTTAGGTTTACCAAAGATGCCTAGAGAAGAAGTTGAATTATTAGGTACTTTAAAATATCGTACTTCATATGGTCAAAATGCTCTTGAACACTCAATGGAAGTTGCTCAATTAGCTGGAGTTATGGCTGCTGAATTAGGTTTAAATGAAGCATTAGCAAAACGTGCTGGTTTACTTCATGATATTGGTAAAGCTATGGACTTTGAAGTTGAAGGAACTCACGTTGAAATCGGTGCAAGAATTGCTAAGAAATTTAATGAAAATGAAGTTATTATTAATTCAATCGAATCACATCATGGAGATGTTCCACAAAAATCAATTATTTCTATTCTCGTTCAAGCTGCAGATACATTAAGCGCTGCACGCCCAGGAGCAAGACGTGAAACAGTTGAAAAATATATTAAGAGAATTGAACAATTAGAAAATATTACCAAATCATTTGATGGTGTATTCCAATCATATGCTATCCAATCTGGTCGCGAAATTAGAGTTATGGTACTTCCTGATAAAATTGATGATGTTGCAGCTTATAAAATGGCACGTGATATAAAAGAAAAAATTGAAACAGAAATGAACTATCCAGGACAAATTAAAGTCTCAGTTATTCGTGAATATAGAGCTGTCGAAACGGCAAAATAAACGATGAGAATAATTTTTATTGGGGACATTGTTGGCAAAATTGGCAGGAAAGCAGTATATGATGTTTTACCTGTTTTAAAAAACAAATATGCGGCAGATCTTGTTATAGCAAATGGCGAGAATGCAACACATGGAAAAGGTTTAAGCAAAAAACATTATGAATATTTGCTTTCACTTGGAATTGATGTAATTACACTTGGAAATCATTATGATACTCAAAAAGAAATGGAGCAATACATTGATAGTGCTCCTAAACTTGTTAGACCATACAATCTAGCGATTGCTTTTCCTGGTGCTGGAACAAAAGTTTTTAATGTTAATGGCACTCCAGTTAGAGTTACTAACATTATTGGAAATGCTTTTATTAATATGGAGTTAAAACCAGCTTATGAATCAATTAATGAAATAGTGAATAATTCGAAAGAACAAATTCACATTATTGATTTTCATGGTGAAACAACTGGTGAAAAACAAGCTATTAGCTATGCATTTGATGGCAAAGTATCTGCTATTTTAGGTACCCATACTCACGTTCAAACTAATGATGAAAAAATCCTTCCTGGCGGAACGGGTTTTATTGCTGATGTTGGAATGTGTGGAGCTGAATTAGGTGTTTTAGGTTTTGAAAAAAATAGTGTTATCAATAAAACCCTCCTTGGATCTGCCCAAAAATTTAAATTAGATGAAACAGGTGATTATATTTTTAACGCTGTATTTTTAGAAATCAATAATAAAGATGGTAAGACAAAAAAGATAGAGAAGATAAGGATTGAAACACATGGGAAGAACGCAAATTAAGTCATTACCTGATTTAGCTGAAGCTAGATTAAGAAATAAAAAACCAGAAATTATATATGACAATATTATGCCTAGTGCATATATTTTAAATGCGCTTAGTAATAAAAAATATTTTATTAGAACGTACGGTTGCCAAGCAAATGTACGTGATAGTGAAACGTTATCTGGTTTATTAAGCAATCTTAATATGGTAGAAACAACGGAAGTAGAAGAAGCTGATGTTATTTTAATTAATACGTGTGCAGTTCGTGAAAATGCTGAAGATAAGGTGTTTGGCGAAATTGGCAATTTAAAAAAGATTAAAGAAAAAAATAAGGATTTAATTATTGCTGTTTGTGGCTGCATGGTTGAACAAAGTCATATAGTTAATCAAATGATTGAAACCTATAATCAAATTGATCTTATTTTTGGCACGCATGATATTTTTAATTTCTATTCACTTTTAGAAGAAGTTATTGAAACTCGTCATCGTATAATAAGTGTTCATTCAGTAGTTGGTGATGTTCATGAAATAACTTGTAGTAAAAGATCTGATAAACATCGTGCTTTTGTAAATATAATGTATGGCTGTAATAAATTTTGCACGTATTGCATTGTTCCTTATACACGTGGGATTGAAAGATCGAGAAAAAAAGAAGATATTTTAGCTGAAATGAATGAACTTATTAGCGAAGGATATATCGAAATAACCTTATTAGGTCAAAATGTTAATTCTTATGGAAAAGATTTATATGAGGATTATAATTTTGCTAATTTACTTGAAGATGCTGCAAAAACTGGAATTGAGCGTTTAAGATTTACCACTTCTCATCCTTGGGATTTTGATGAAAATATGTTTGATGTTATTGCCAAATATGACAATATCATGAAATATATTCATCTTCCGGTTCAAAGTGGAAACAGTGAAATTTTACGTCTAATGAACAGAAGATATGACCGTGAAAAATATCTCAATCTTATCAAAAAACTTAGAGATAGGATTCCTGATGTAGCAATTTCAACTGATATCATTGTTGGATTTCCAAACGAAACTTATGATCAATTTTTGGATACTTTATCCCTTGTAAAAGAAGTGAAATATGATTTTGGATTTACATTTATTTATAGTCCACGTCAAGGAACTCCTGCCGCTAAAATGATTGATAACGTTACTTATGAAGAAAAAATCAAACGTTTTAAAATGCTTACAGATGAACTTAATGAAATTGTAGATACAAAGGCTAAACTTATGGTTGGAAAAACTTATAAAGTTTTAGTTGATGATGTTTCTAAAAAGAACGATGAATTTCTTTCTGGATATACCGAGCAAGGAAAACTTGTTAATTTTAAAGGTGGAGCAGATGTAATTGGTAAAGTCGTTAAAATTAAGATTACCGAATCTCATGGTTATCATTTAATTGGAGAAATTGATGAATAAAGAAGAACTCTTTAAAGAAATTGATGATATTAAAGAAAATCTTTATAACGAGCCGTTAATTAAAGAATATTTTAGACTTGCAAATGCAATTAAAAAAAACAAAGAACTTATAGAGTTAACAAAGGAAATTGAATTTAGTAAGAAAAATTTAGTTCCATCTTCATCTTCTGAAGAAGATTATAAAAAAGAACTAGCAACATATAACTCATTAAAAGAAAAATATAATTCAAATCCGTTAATTGTTAATTTTTTAATAATTAAGGAACAGGTCAAGGATCTTATTTCTGAAATAAAGGATATAATTCAAATATGATTTATGTTATTTGCGGACCTACTGCCAGTGGAAAATCAACTTTAGCATATAAACTAAAGAAGTTTTTTGATTGCCCAGTTATCAATTGCGATTCATTTCAAATATATAAAGAATTAAATATTGGCACAGCAAAACCGACAAGCGATGAATTAAAAGAAGGAAATTATTACCTATATAATTTAATAAGCGCTTCTTCATCTATGTCCATTTTTGATTTCCAAAAAATATTTAGAACTACAATTGATGATTTGCTTAAAACTAATAAGAATATTGTTGTTGTCGGAGGATCAGGTCTTTATATAAAATCTGCTTTTTATGATTACAAATTTGTTGAAGATGAACAGTTTGTGAAGCTTCCAGAATCTTTCGAAAAGATGAACAACCACGAGCTTTATTTGCACCTTCAAAAAATTGATGAGGGTTCTGCAGTGAAATTGCACGAAAACAATCGTAAAAGAGTAATGCGTGCTATTGAAATTAGTCTTTCAAGTACTGGAAAAAAGAGTGAATTTGAAGAAAAACAAAAACATGTTTGTCTTTATAAAGATACAATGTTTATTGGTTTAGATATAAACAGAGAAGATCTTTATAAAAAGATAAATGATCGTGTGGATGAAATGTTTTCTTTAGGTTTAGAAGCAGAAGCTAAAGATTTATTTAAAGAATTTGGTCCAGATGCCCAAGCTTTACAAGCAATTGGATATAAAGAATTTTACAAGTATAATGCAGAAGAAGTAAAAGACAAAATTAAACAATTTAGTCGCAATTATGCAAAACGTCAAATGACTTTTTTTAAAAATCAATTTGCTGAAATTAAATGGTTTTCTTCAATTGATGAAGCATATTCGTTTTGCATAAATCAATAAAAGCATTTTTATCTTTTAATATTACTTTTTTAATAATAAAATAGATTAGTAGTGAAGGAGAATAATATGGATAAAATAGAAAAAGTGGCAAGCCTTTTAGGTATACAAGAAAACGTATTATTCAAATATGGAAGTTATAAAGCTAAAATTCCATTAGAATATTATGATGAAATAAAAAATAATCCGACAGGAAAACTTGTTTTAGTGACCGCAATTACGCCAACAAAAGCCGGAGAAGGAAAGACAACTTCTTCAATAGGTTTAGTTAATGGACTACGTAAAATTGGTATTAAAGCTACAGTTGTTTTACGCGAACCTTCTCTTGGTCCGGTGTTTGGACTAAAAGGTGGCGCTATTGGCGGTGGCAAATCAATTATTGTTCCATCAGAAGACATTAATCTCCATTTTAATGGTGATATGCATGCTCTAACATCATCAATAAATTTAATCAGTGCAATTATCGACAATCATTTGTTTCAAGGCAACGAGCTTAATATCGATCCTACCAAGATAGTATGGAAACGTTCACTTGATATGAATGATAGAGCACTTCGCGAAATTGTTATTGGACTTGGTGAGAAAAACGGCGTTGAAAGAAAAGAAAGCTTTCAAATTACTGTTGCAAGCGAATTAATGGCAGTACTTTGTTTAGCAACTTCTCGTGATGATTTTAAGCATAGAGTTGGCGAAATGATTGTTGCCTATACATATGAAGATAAGCCAGTTTATGTGAAAGATTTAAAAATTGTTAATGCAATTATGAAACTCATGAACGATGCATTATCTCCAAATCTTGTACAAACACTTTATGGAAATCCTTGCATCGTTCATGGCGGACCATTTGCCAATATTGCACATGGTTGTAATTCTTTGATTGCAACAAAGATGGCTCTTAAATTATCGGATGTTGTGGTAACAGAAGCAGGATTTGGTGCAGATTTAGGTGCAGAAAAATTCTTTGATATTAAGTGTCGTGTTGGTAAATTACAACCAGACGCTGTTGTACTTGTTGCTACAATTCGTGCTTTAAAACTCCATGGTGGTGTTGCTTATGAAGATTTAAACAAAGAAAATATTGAAGCATTAAAAATAGGTATTAAAAATCTTAATCAACATATAGAAAATTTAAAAAAGTTTGAAGTTCCACTCATTGTTGCAATCAATCATTTTGCTAGTGATTCAGAAAGCGAAATAAAAGTATTAAAAAATTGGTGCCTTGAAAATAACTGCGAAATCTCGTTCCTTAATGCTTATATAGAAGGTCCAGAAGGAGCAGTTGATCTAGCAAATAAAGTAGCTAAAGTTCTTAATACTAAAGAAACACACTACCATCCACTTTATGATTTAGACTTATCAATAAAAGACAAAATAGAGAAGATCTGCAGGGATATTTACCGTGCCAAGAATATAAACTACACTCCAGAAGTCGAAGAAAAGATTAAAAATTATGTACAAATTGGCAAAGCAAATTTACCAATTTGTATTGCAAAAACTCCCATGTCATTTTCAGATAATCCTAAACTGCTTAATGCTCCTAGTGATTATGATATTTTAGTAAAAGATATTAATCTTAATAATGGAGCTGGATTTATTGTTGCTTATTTAGGAAACATACTTACGATGCCAGGACTTCCAAAAGTACCTCAAGCAGTAATGATGGAAAACGAAGATGAGCAATTATAATCTATACGATTGTGTTGAGATGAAAAAACCTCATCCATGTGGACACGAAAATAAAAAATTTCAAATAGTAAGAATGGGAGCTGATATTAAAATAAAATGTCTTGCTTGTGGCAACGTAATAATGCTTCCACGTAATGTATTTGAACAAAAACTAAGGAAAGTAATTCCTTTTGAAGAAAATAATAAATTTATTACTAAAAATCCAGATTCAACCTCACTTAAATAGTGAGGTTTTATGTTTTTAGAAATAAATATTGAGAAAAAGTCGGTATATCTAAACAAAAAAGAATTAATATTGTTAAGTAATATTAATTTATCATTTTCAAAGACCGGAATTTTCACAATAATAGGAAAATCCGGTTCTGGAAAATCTACTCTTTTAAATATAATTGGTGGAATTGATACAAAGTATGAAGGAAATATTATTTTTGGTGGAAATAAAATAACTGATAAGAATAGAAATGAATATTTATCGAATCATGTGTCTTATGTTTTTCAAGATTTTAATTTATTAAAAAAATATACAGTTCTCTATAATTGCATCTTGCCACTTCTTAATATAGGAGTAAAAAGCGAAGAGGGAATAAGCAAAGCTAAGGAATTATTAAAAAGATTTGGATTAGAAGGAAAAGAAAATGTTCAATGTGATGAACTTAGTGGAGGAGAAGCACAACGTGTTGCAATAATAAGAGCACTAATAAAAGATCCTGATATATTAATTTGTGATGAACCTACAGGAAATTTAGATAAAAGAAACAAGCTTGAAATAGCTACAATATTAGGTGAAATAGCAGAAGAAAAACTGGTTATAGTAGCAACACACGAAGAAGAAATATTTGAGCAATATATAACTGGTAATGTAAAAATTAATAATGGTAAAGTTGAAAATAATAACATTCCATTTATTTTAGAAGAAAATTCTATTCAAATTGTTAAAGGAAAAAACAAATCATTTATCGATAAAGATAAAATACGATATTTCTTTAAACAATTCAAACTTCAGAATTTCTTATTTATAATTTCGAGCATGATTCCAATTGTTTTGATGCTTTTTTCAATCCTCATAAGTCAAAAAAATACAAATTTTGTAAATCAATCATTGTATAAATATACAAATTATAATTATTTTGTAATTTCTGAAAAATTAATAACCTCAAAAGAAAATAAAGGCTTATCTTTTACTAAACTTTTAAAACCGAATATTGACGAAGTTAATAATGAATATAAAGACTTTAACTATCATCTAGATATCAATCTAGAGCCACTTATTTCGTATATGAGTATTTTTGTTACTAATGAAAAAATTACTAATTGTGTTATCGAACCATATTTTGATCTTGAAACAAGTAATGTTTACGTCAATAAAATGTTTGCTGATCAATTTAAAACATCAAAATTAGAAATTAGATGCGATTATTCCCAATCTTTCGAAGTTGAATCTGAAATAGTATATGAAGAATTAACATTTGTGTTAAATTTTGATGAAGTTAAACTTAGCGAAGAAGAAACATTGCTTTCATTTCCAAAAATTTATGTTCCATTTAATAAAATCATCAATTTATTAAAAGAAAAAGAAATGAGCAACATGATTGAAAATAACGATCAAATTATTTCGTGGTACGATTATTTTTATAGTTTAAAGAAAGATAATTTAATGTCAGGATATGGTTTGACGTTATTTTCAATCGATTTAAAAGCATTTAATTACTTTAAAGACTTAAAAGAAAGTGAAAAATACTTGGTTAAAAATAATGCATTAGAAGTTGTGAATGCAATAAATTCTCAATACTCATTAATCAATATATTTATCAATATTTTCTTATTTAGTTCATTAATAGGATGGGTGTTTATTATTTCTTTTTGTGTAAACTCAGTATTATTAGTTGAAAGGCGAAATGATATTATAAGACTCTGTTTAGGACAAAATAAAAAGCAAATATTAAAGAATAATAGAATACTTTTCTTAATACTAATAAGTTTGTGTGCCTTAGTCTATTTTGTTTTATTATTTGTTTCTAATTTTGCAATTAATTATTTTTATAAATTTACGTTTATTAACAAAAATACGATCATAATAAGCATTTTATTTTTTATTATTGAAGGTGTTTTAGCAATTAGCATAATTACATTTTTAAATTATCGTAATTTTAAAAGCGATTATTTTATGGAGCTTAGATCGCAATGATTAGAATTAAAAAATTAACTAAAAAATATAAAAACAATATAATTCTAAATAATCTAGATTTAGAAATAAAAGAATGTGGTATTACTACAATAATTGGCCCATCTGGTTGTGGAAAGACTACTCTTCTTAATATCATTTCCGGTCTTGATAAAGACTTTTCAGGAGAAGTTATCATTGGGGAAAACAGTCTTAAAAAATTATCAGATGTTGAATTATGCAATTTAAGAATGAAAAACATTGCCTATCTCCACCAGTTTCCAAAATTGTTAGAAAATTTTAGAGTAAAAGATTTTTTAGAACTAACAAATTTTAGCCCAAAATTTCAGGATAAAAATGCTCAAAAAATACTCTTTAAATCAATGGAAATTACTAAATGTCTAAAAACGGAAATAAAAAATTTGTCTGGAGGCGAAAAACAAAGAGTTGCTATTTGTAAAGCCATTTTAAATGATTATGATATATATATTTTCGATGAACCAACAGGTAATCTCGATGATGAGAATTCGAGAATTATAATGAACATAATTAAAAAAATAAGCTTAACCAAAATAGTTATTTTAGTAACACATGATAAAACAATATGTAGCGAATATAGTGATTCTATTTTCGATTTAGAAGAAAAGAAATATACCCGTAAAATTAAAACGAAAAGTTACAAGCCTGAAAAAGAAAAACAAAAAATTAAATTTAGATTAAGAAAACTTTTTAAATATACATTCCTAATATTTAAATCTAAAAAATGGAGAAATATGTTCTCTATTATTTCAATTACTTTAAGCTTTGTTTCTGCAACGCTAATTTTTTCTTTAAGTGAAAGCGTAAATTCATGCATTAAATCTTCTTTTGGACAGTATTTTTCACAAAACGATATTTTAATTAGAGAAAAAAAGGCTAATGATGTAAAAATAAGTCGAAATTCATTAGATGAGTTTCAAGTAAATCAAATTAAAAACAAATATCCAAAGTATATATCTAAAATAGATTATATTTATGAGAATAATTTTGAAACATTTTTTGATGAATCATCATTAGTTGTATCGCTTAATAACAAGTATCAAACAATACAAAATTTTTCTGCCAGAAGCTTTAATGAATTTAAACTTTTAAATGAAAAAGATAAATATAAATATGTATATAAAAAAGTTTTAGAAAATGATGAGATTGTTTTAAGTATAAGCGAAAGTAAAATGGCATCAATTTGTCTATTTCTAAATATTAAAAGAACGTATGATTCTTTGTATGAATTTATATCAAATAATCAATTAAATATATCGTTTAGTGCAACCAATTTTTTATGGAGTTATAACAATGAAGCCTTATATAGACTTGTTGGTTTTATTCCTGAAAATGTAAATTTTATTTATCACACAAGCGATACATTTAATATAGATGTTTTTGAAACTGATATGAAACTGCCATCTACTCTTTATTATGATAATCAAAATAAGCCATGGGTATTAAAAAAGACTGCAATACTCAACTTAAATGGTGAGTATACAGATTTTTTAAACCTATTTTTATATGATGAATTTTTATCGAATTTTTATGTTAATAAAATGTCAGAAAGTTATATGCCGTTAACTTATACAAAAAACGAAATAGCAAATACTAATAAATACGCTATTTATTATGCTGATGATTCAAATAAATTTAAGAAAATATTATCGGCATTTAAACAAAAAGATATGTCAGATTTAATAATAGGAACAAATTATGGATATTTTGCATCAGAAGTTTCTTTTGCAAATGGATTTGTATCAAAATTTTTGTTTGCAAACAGTTTAAACAAAGCAAATTATATAATCGATAATTTTGAAGAATTAACTGACCTAAATATTATACAAGAAGATGAAAGTATTTATTATGGTAATGGTTTATCTAACAATTCAAAAAGAATAAATATTGAAACAAAAAATATTAAGATGAGAAATAATGAAATTGCGATATCTCGTGCATTGGCTAACAATCTAAACCTTAAAACTGATGATGAACTATTTTATGTATGTTGCAAAAATGAAAATATAGATAAAGATGGTGATGTGATCCAAGATCTAGTTTTGGGAAGTTTGAAAATAAAATCGATTTTAAATGTTGATGGAGAGAAAATTATACATAATTCATTTTGGACATATTCGTTTTTTAGAGATGAATTAGGCTTTCCTTACGAAAAACTTGTCCCTAATTCTATTATTTTAAAAAATAATGCTGAAGTTAAAAACACTATTAATATTATTGAAAATAGCTTTAAAGATTTCAAAGCCACATGTCCTTTAATAGAAATAAACAAAAATATCGAGTCAACAATTGCTGAAATACAATTAGGAATAACTTTATTTTCAATTTTTTCTGTAATTATTTCATCAATTTTATTAATTTTAATTTTAATATCTATTTTCAATGATATTAAGAGAGATTTAGCAACATTATTATGCCTTGGAAGCAGCAAAAAACAGGTTTCATTATTACTTATTTTCTATTCGTTTATTTTAATATCAATTTCGATTATTCCTTCGTTTTTATCAACATTTTTTACTATTTATTTAGTCACTGAAACGGTCTTTAATATGAGGATTTCTGGTCAATTAATGACCATATTTTATAAGCCAATATTTATAACTTTACTTATCTCTATTATACTAATTTTAATCGCTATTATACTGGCAAAACGCAAGATTAAATCGTTAAATATCATAAAAGAATTAAAATAGGAAAATAAATCATATACATTCATAAAAAGTGGTGTATAATAACAATGTCTTTTAAGACAGGAGTAGATATGAGCGAAGAAAAAAAGTATACTGGCAAAGTAAAGATGTTCAACAAGGATAAAGGCTATGGATTTATCCACGGTGATGATGGTCAAGATGTATTCTTTCACTATTCATCATTAATCATGGAAGGTTTCAAAACAATTGAAGCTAATGATGAAGTTGAATTCGAAATTGAACAATCCGATAGAGGCCCAAGAGCTAAAAACGTTGTCAAAAAGTAAAACCACGCAAGTGGTTTTTTCTTTTACTAATTTTTAGGAAAATTAATAACTTTCCTTTATATGTTTTATTAAATTATAAATTTTTCAAAAGATATCTTAAAATACCTAATTTTTGATATTTTCTTGCAAATTTATAAACACATATACATTTTAATTGTATTTTAAATGTTATATAATAACATTTGCAATTAGGGAGGTTTTTATATGGGTTTAAAAGCAGGTATTGTCGGACTTCCGAATGTTGGTAAATCAACATTATTTAACGCTATTACGAAATCTCATGTAGAAGCAGCCAATTATCCTTTTGCTACTATTGAAGCAAATAATGGAATGGTTATTGTTGAAGATGAGCGTCTTGATTATTTAACTTCGGTTTTTAATCCAAAAAAGAAAATATATACATCAATTGAATTTTTTGATATTGCTGGACTTGTAAAAGGCGCATCAAAAGGTGAAGGACTAGGAAATAAATTCTTATCCCACATTAGAGAATGCGATGCAATCTTACATATGGTCCGTTGTTTTGACGACAATGAAATAATACACGTTGAAAACAATGTTGATCCAATCAGAGATATTGAAATAATTAATCTTGAACTTATTTTAGCAGATTTAGATTCTTGCGAAAAACGTATTGCTAAAGTTGAAAACAAAGCAAGAGTTTCAAAAGATAAATTATCAATGTATGAGATGGAAATTTTAAGCAAAGTAAAAACAAGTTTAGAATCAAACATCCCAGTTCGTTCTATTAAAGGATTTTCTACTGATCAATTAGAATACATTAAAATTTACATGAATTTTTTAACATCAAAACCAATAATTTACGTTGCTAACGTTAGTGAGGATGCTTATTCAAATTTAAATGATTTTAAATATTTTCAAGATGTTAAAAAATACGCCGAATTAGAAGGTGCTGGATGCGTTCCAATTTCGTGCGAAATCGAATATCAATTAGCAGGTCTTCCAATCGAAGATAAAAGAGAATTTCTTTCATCAATTGGTGCAAATGAATCAGGACTTAATGTTCTGGTAAAAGCTGCATATAAATTATTAAATCTTTCTACGTTTTTTACAGTTGGACAAGATGAGTGCCGTGCATGGACTTTTAAAAACGGATCAACCGCACCTGAATGTGCTGGAATAATTCATACGGATTTTCAAAAAGGATTTATCAAAGCAGAAGTGTATTCTTATGACGACTTTAAAATATATAAAAGTGAATTAGCTTTAAAAGAAGCAGGTAAATTAAGAATTGAAGGAAAAGATTATGTTGCTAAAGATGGCGATATTTTCTTCTTTAGGTTTAATGTATGATGAAAATTGGATTTGCTAAAGACATTCATTTATTAAAAAAGAATATTGTTCTGAAACTAGGTGGAGTAACAATTCCATCAAAATTTGGACTAGTTAGTAACACTGATGGTGATGTTGTTTTACACGCCGTTTCAGAGGCGTTGCTTGGTGCTCTTGCATTAGGTGATTTAGGTCAACATTTTCCTGATGATAATGATTCTTGCAAAAATATGTCGTCAAGTGATATTGCTAAAAAAGTTAATGAATTAGTAAAATTAAAAGGCTATTCAATTTCAAATATTGATGTCTCAATTGAATTAGAACAAATTAAGTTAAAAGACTATATTTTCCAAATTAGAATGAGTATTGCAGGGTTATTTGAAATTGATATGGAAAATGTTAGCGTAAAAGCTATGACAAATGAAGGAATGGATGCAACGGGAAAAGCCAAAGCTTGTATTGCTTATGCTGTTGTTCTTGTGGAGAAATAATATGGATAAAAAAGTTAGAGTTAGATATGCACCAAGTCCATCCGGATATTTGCATATTGGTGGAGCAAGAAGCGCATTATTTAATTATTTATTTGCTAAAAGATATGGCGGAGATTTTGTTTTTAGAATTGAAGATACTGATATCGCAAGAAATATTGAAGGGGCTGAATATAGTCAACTTCATGATTTAATTTGGCTTAACATAATTCCAGATGAATCAATTGAAAAAATGAATCCTAAATATGCTCCATATAGACAAACTGAAAAAATTGCTTTATATCAAGAATATGCTCAAAAACTTATAGATATGGGTTACGCTTATGAATGTTTTTGCAATGAAGAAGAAATTGAAGCTTCCCGTTTAGAACAAGAAAAAAATGGAAACATGTCCTATAAATATGATCGTAAATGCATGAATTTAACAAAAGAAGAAAAAGAAAAGTTTAGAAAAGAAGGACGCATTCCTTCAATTAGACTTAAAGTTCCAACCGATCAAACAATCGAATTTGATGATCTGGTTAGAGGTAAAGTATCTTTTAACAGTGATGATTTTGGTGATTTTGTTATTATTAAATCAAATGG